>JBPCWM010000123.1:0-24832 GCA_051009515.1 Rhizobiaceae bacterium
CCATAAATGGTCTCAACCCCGTTCAACTTCAAAGCATCGATCAAGAGATGAAAGCCGTCAGTCAACGCCTGACTGGAAGTTTCTGCTTCTGTGTTTTTTTCCAACATTTGGTCGTGTTCTCCTGCCAGGCCGAACGCCGTCGGCTAACTGGCGCTGTTTCTTGTTTGATTCATGGATTCAAGTCGCACCCAGGTGGCACGCACGTGTTCATGCAATTTCATCGTGTGTTCACGTACCAGTCGACTGGCGAGGTCTGCATCGCGAATTTCAAGGGCTTCAATGATTTCCATATGATCCACGACAGATTTTGTGGCCCGGTCAGCTTCGCCCATCGCCCTTCGGCGTACGGCATGCATGTGTTGAAACAGTCCGTCAGCCGTTGTCTTCAACAAACTGCATCCAGACAAATCCAATATGCACTGGTGGAATTCAATATTGGCTTCCGAATATTCCTCAAGCTCGGCACGCGCAGCATGAACGGAGTGCTTCATGGCAAATTTTCGCAGATTTCGCAGATCGCGGGCCGTGGCTTTTTCCGTCGCCAGTCTGGCCGCCATGCTTTCCAACGCAGCCCAGGTCACGATCATTTCGAGGATTTCCTGAAGCGATTTGCGCTTGATGAAAACACCTTTTCTGGGCACGATCTCTACCAGGCCGTCCTGAGCCAACCGCGCCAACGCTTCGCGAATGGGGGTGCGTGAAATACCGAGTTGGTCTGCCATCTGTCGCTCATCAAGACGCAGATCAACTCCATCATCATAGATGTTAATGTTCAAAATCGCTGACCGAAGCACATCATATGTGTGGTCCTTCAGCGTGAAATTGATTCCGATCGGAGACAACTGGTCGCCAATTGCCATTGCCGGCACACCTCCCATGATTAGCTTGCAATGAACACCGTGGGCAGATAACCATCACCCACATATAATGTGTGGTATACCATACAATGAGATAATGCCACGTCAATCTCCTTTTCTCTCGGTGTTGCAGTCGGTGGACGCTCCTATTTTTATTATATATTTCAATAAATTAAGACTCTCCATCTACTGGATCCTTGAAATTTTCATGTTTGTGGTATACCATATGCCACAAATTAAATTGCTGTTTTGCACACCACTGGCGAACAATTCATGCTGATCAAACCTCACGAGTCATTATTGCTGGTCATCGACATGCAGGAACGTTTGGTACCAGCCATGCTGGCTCCGGCCAGAACCTTGAAAAACGCCGCCCTGCTCATTGAGACGGCCCGCGAACTCGACATTCCCGTAGTGTTGACGGAACAATATCCAAAAGGGTTAGGCAGCACGGTTGCGGAAATCGATCGCGTGGCTGGCGACAGTCCCGTATTTCCAAAATTGCACTTTTCCTGCATGCAGGACCCGACAATCAGCGGCGCGGTTCAGGAAAAAGGCCGACGTCAGGTAATTCTAGCTGGAATGGAGGCTCATATTTGTGTTGTACAAACCGCTGCCAGCTTGCTGGAATCCGGATATGAGGTATTTGTTGCCTCCGATGCCACTGCATCGCGATCATCGGCCAGTGAAGAAGCCTGCCTGCATCGACTGAGCGCGGCCGGTGTTGGTATTGTCACCAGTGAGATGGTTGTTTTCGAGTGGCTGGGTATGGCCGGAACACCGGCATTCAAGAAAATCTTGCCGAAGATCAAATAGTCAGGCGGGTTCAAACAAAACCGCATCACCAATGCTGACCAATCCCTCTTCCAGCACCCGGGCTGTGATACCCCCATGGCCACGTACGGCATTGTAGCCACCATGACCCAGATTGGTTTCCATGCGGGAGCATGGCGCACATATGCCCGTCCCCTCCAGAATGGTGTCTCCAATCAGAAACCGCGCCCCCTTCAGGGCAAGCAGATTGATGCCACCAACAACCAGATTGCGACGCAATAATTCCGGGCCAACAGACGTCAAACCAGACAAGGACGCGATGGCTGACAAATGCTCATGTTGAAGCAAAGTAACAGCCCTTTTGCCCGGACTGGCCCGCCGATCTCCTTCAAGGCCTGCCGCGGCAATGAAAACACTTTCCAAAACCTGCATCGGAGCCTTGCGGCCCGGTCGTACGCCAATCCATTTGACGACACCCGGCATTGAGTGATTGCGCAGCAAGTGTGCCAGATGGCCATCCAAAGTCTTTTCCCTTTCTCAACCGCAGATCAGCCCTGCGGTGTCATCACCTTGCGCTGCTTGGCCCGTTCAAGGCCGAGTTGGCGCTCCCTGTAGATAATCACAAGACCGGAGAAAATCACCAAACAGACGCCTGCAACAACCGTCATCGATAGCGATTCGCCAAACACGGTGTATCCAATGACCACCGCCAGCAGGATGGATGTATATTCAAAAGGTGCGATGACGGAAGTGTCGGCATAACGGTAAGAGGTTGTCAGCAGAATTTGCCCCACGCCACCCAGCAGTCCAGCCGCGACCAATAAAGCAAACTCCGTCCCGGTGGGAATAACCCAACCGAAAGGCAGCGTAAACAAGGACAGAACAGTGGCCGTGACGGAGAAGTAAAACACGATGGCAGCGGTGGATTCCGTGCCGACAAGCTTGCGTACAAAAACTTGCGCCAAGGCCATGAACACTGCTGCCATCAACATCAACATGGCTCCGATGGCCTCCATCTTGTCAGCTGACTCTACGTCGAGAACAGTGAGCCTTGGTGACAGTATGATCACCACTCCGACGAGCCCAAGTGCGACGGCTGACAGGCGAAAGGCGCGGACCCGCTCTCCCAGAAACATGGCTGCAAAAATCACCACCAACACGGGGGCCGCATATCCAAGTGCTGTCACCTCCGGCAAAGGCAATAATCCCAAGGCCGTGAAACTCAACGCCATAGCCGTTGTACCAGCCAATCCGCGCCAGAAATGGCCCATAAGGTTCTTTGTCTCCAATCCATGGGCCAGATCATGCTGCATCCACAGCCAGACCAGAATCACCGGTATGGCAAACAGGGAGCGAAAGAACACGGTTTCGCCGGGCGGGACATGAACCGCGGCAGCCTTGATACAACTTGCCATGATCATGAAGATCGAAACTGAAACAATTTTCAAAACAATGCCACGAAGCGGATTCATTGGAGAAACTCGGTTAAATTGAGCTTTCAGATAAACGCGCCGCGCCTCAAAGAACAGGGGTACAGTGAAAATTTACTGCTTTTTACAATACCTTGCCAGAAGAATACAACGTGCTAACGATAGCCAAAAAACAATGAGGCCCAGGATGACATTTTACGAAGCGGATGATCCGAAATTCAATACCTACATTCTGGGCAATGCGCCGGTTAAGAAGATTGCCGAAGGCTTCGACTGGGCGGAAGGGCCGGTCTGGATGGGCGATGCAAATTGCCTGTTATTTTCAGACATCCCGAACAACCGCATCATGCGCTGGCTGCCCAATGGTGATTTGTCGGAGTTTCGCAATCCTTCCAACTATTCCAACGGCCATACTCGTGACCTTCAAGGTCGATTGATATCCTGCGAGCATGGAGCACGCCGCGTCACCCGAACTGAGCATGACGGGTCAATCACCGTCATCGCCGACAATTATCGGGGTAAGCTGCTTAATTCGCCGAATGACGTCGTTGTGAAATCTGACGGAACAATCTGGTTCACAGACCCGCACTACGGTATCGGATCGAACTATGAGGGCTTCAAGTCTGAGCAGGAACTGGATTGCCATGTTTACCGGGTCGATCTCGCTGCTGGAACAATGGATGCCGTGGTCACAGATCTCGACTGTCCGAACGGGCTGGCCTTTTCGCCGGAGGAATCCCTGCTCTACGTGGCTGACACAGGCAGAATGTATGATGAAAATGCCAGTTGGCAGATCAGGGTTTATGACGTTAAGGAGACCGGAGTAGAAAACAGCCGGCATTTTCACACAATAGACAATGGAAAATCGGACGGATTTCGGCTCGATGACGATGGCAATATCTGGTCCTCGGCTGCAGATGGTGTCCATTGCATATCGCCAGATGGAAAGCTGCTCGGTAAGATTTATGTCCCCGAACTGGTTTCAAATGTCTGTTTTGGCGGACGGGCCAAACACAGACTTTTCATTACCGCGACAACCAGTGTCTACTCCATCGTTTTGAACCGGCAAGGAGTTCAATGGCCATGAGTGATGCCAAAACCATATTGGTGGTGGGAACCTATGATACCAAGCAAGATGAACTGAGTTATCTGGCCTCCCGGATTAGCCATCAGGGCGGCGTGGTTTTGTCGATGGATGTCAGCGTATTGGGAGACCCCCAAACCCCAACCGACTATTCCAAACATGATGTAGCCCATGAAGGGGGCAGTACCATTGAAAAGGCAGTTGAGTCCGGCGATGAAAATCTCGCCATGCAGATCATGGCACAAGGTGGAGCAGCACTCGCTTCGCGGCTTTATCAGGAAAAGCGGTTTGATGGTGTCATAATTTTGGGCGGCACAATGGGCACTGATCTCGCTCTGGACATTTGTGCAGCGCTGCCGATCGGTGTTCCCAAATATATTGTCTCCACAGTCTCTTTTTCTCCTCTCATTCCAACTGACCGTCTGGCGGCAGACACTCAGATGATCCTGTGGGCCGGGGGATTATACGGGTTGAATTCCGTTTGTAGATCATCCTTGTCACAGGCAGCAGGCGCTGTATTGGGAGCTGCACGGGCAGTTCAACCTCCGGGCTTTGAAAAGCCTTTGGTGGGCATGACCAGTCTGGGGAAAACCGCGCTGAGATATATGGTCTCACTCAAGCCTGCACTGGAAGAACGCGGCTATGAAGTGGCCGTGTTTCATGCCACCGGCATGGGTGGGAGGGCATTTGAGTCACTCGCCGCCAATGGCGCTTTTTGCTGCGTGATGGACTTTTGCACACAGGAGCTGGGGAACCATATTCATGGGTCTAACATATCCGCAGGTGGCGACCGGTTGACCAATGCCGGCCAGAAGGGAATTCCGCAAATTGTAGCACCCGGCTGTTATGACCTTATGGATATTGTAGGCTGGAAAGACCTGCCGGAAAAATGGGAGGACCACCCCAATCATGCCCATAACCGGCTGCTTACTTCCATTGTTTTGAACAATGAGGAACGCCGTGAGGTGGCCCGCGCTCATGCAACACAATTGAAGACCGCCACAGGACCAACCAGCTTTATTTTGCCCAGTGGCGGTTGTGGTGAATGGGACCGGCCCGGAGAAGATTTGCATGATCCGCAGGGGTTGGCTGCGTTTTGCGATGAGGTCAGAAAGACCAGCCCCGACAATGTCACACTGATCGAACTCGATGCACACATCAATGACGACGCATTTGCAAACAAGGCGCTGGAGATTTTTGATGACTGGGTGGCAGCCGGCCAAATTTGAACGAAATCAAAACGGCAGGATCAAGACTGACGGTTTCGCGGCATTTCCAGGAAATTTACCATCCATTGAGCAAAGGTCGGACCCTGCGCTCCCGCGCTGATTTGAGCGCGCGCCCGAGCTTGCTGATCCAAAGACAATTCATCTCCCATTTCGGGAATGAGTTCGAGCATGAATTGCTCGGGCATTTCAGGATGGTATTCTGTCGTCGCGATGTGATTGCCGATGACGAATGCCGCGTTCGGGCAACCCAGCGTTTCGCCAATTCTTTGAGCATCAGAAGGTAGTTTGGTCACCTGTTCCTTGTGCGCTGCATAAAGGGCTAGCGTTTCCTCGTAAGGCTCCATCCAATCACGTTTTTCAAACCGGGTATCGGCGGTACCAACCACCCAGCCCTGAGGATTATACTCAACCGTACCACCCAACGCCAATGCAATGGCCTGATGGCCAAAACAGGCGCCGATCAAGGGAATTGTTGCGGCATGAACCTGCTGCACAAACTCCAGCAACTGAGCTATCCAGGGATGGGGATCATGCACAGATGCCGGACTGCCGGTAACGACATAGCCATCATGGTCATGAATCGATGTTGGAAAGTCACCATCAATAGCACGGTAAACGCGAAACTCCCAAGCCGGCCGTATTGGTCGCAGCAAAGTGGCAAATTTTTCACCGTCATTGGGAAACCGGTTTGCAAAATCGGACAAATCGTTGGAGGTCAACAGGATACCAACACGCATGGCTTTTCTAATGTTCAAAATTCGGTCTAGGATGGTTCTCCTATAAATACAGCAGGATGTATAGACATGACTGTGTGGAACCCGACAGACGATGGCTTTGCGGACCTTTCAAGTCACGATTCATTTGTAGACGGAGCACCACACAACACGTTTTCACGACTGCGCAGGGAAGATCCCGTCTCCTGGACAGATTGGGACGGTGGCAATGGGTTCTGGAATTTGACCCGCCACGAGGATATTTTTAAAGCCAATGCGGATTGGGAACTTTTTTCATCCGCCCGTGGCATCCGTATGGAAGACCAGACCTATGAAGAATATCTGGCCCGCCGCACATTTCAGGAAACTGACCGCCCTGAACACACGGCCACGCGCATGAAAGTGACAAAGGCATTTTCGCGCCCGGTGATTGCAGAATTCGAGCAACAAATCCGCGAACTCTGCACTGACATATGCGACAAGGTTTTTCAGGAAAAGGAATTTGACGCCACCAAGACAATTGCGCGCGAACTGCCAATGCGCATGTTGGGCCGGATCATTGGCACCCCGGATTCCGATCTCGAATGGCTGGTTGAAAAGGGTGATGCACTGATTGCCAATACGGACCCAGACTTTACCGACCATGTGCTCGACAAGATGGATACAGACGACTACCGCCTCATGCCGTTCAACTCCCCTGCCGGCGCGGAACTTTACGCTTACGCAAAAGATCTGATGGAGAAGAAACAAGCCGCCGGTGATACAAGCGGCGTACTCGATTTGATTATGCAACCCGACTCAGATGGCAAAGTGATGAGCGAAACGGAGTTTCGTAATTTCTTCTGCCTGCTTGTCGCCGCCGGTAACGACACCACGCGCTATTCCATTGCCGCTGGCATTCACGCTCTGTGTCATCAGCCAGAACTTATACAGGACTGGCGCAATGCCGATGCCGAAGCAGGTGACGTTGCTGCTTCCGAGATTATCCGCTGGGCCTCTCCCGCCATGTATTTCCGCCGTACGGTGACACGAGACGCTGAACTGCACGGTAAGAATATAAAAAAGGGCGACAAGGTGCTTTTGTGGTTTGTTTCAGGCAATCGGGACGAAGAGGCGTTTGACAATCCGTTTCATGTCGACCTCAAGCGAAGACCAAACCGGCATCTGGCTTTTGGCCAGGGAGGGCCCCATGTCTGTCTTGGCATGTGGTTGGCGCGTCTGGAAGTGCGGCTTTTGTTTGAAGAACTCTCCAAACGGGTCAAGCGGGTGGAGCAGACTGGGCCGGAGAAATTTCTGCGATCCAATTTCGTCGGCGGCATCAAGAGCCTGCCCGTTTGCATAACTCTCAATTAGGATTCCGCTGTGTCAGAAAAACTCAGACTCTTGTTCTGCGATGCCTTGAGCATCCCAAGGGGCAAATACCTGCCTGCCAGTAAAATTGGATCAGGGGCTTCGCGCTTCAGTCAGGGCGTTTTCGGAACGCATTATGACAAGGACCTGCTGGAAGTCCCCGGCTCGTTAATGATGAGTGGATTGCCGGACATGGAAGCCCGCTACGAGGAAAGCGAAATCCGGGACAGCTGGCATGACCATACAAAAATCGTAGTTGGCGACCTTTACGACACCTATGGAACACCGCTGGAATTGTGTGGTCGGGGCGCCTTGAAACGTGCAGTTGCGGCCTGGCAGAAACGCGGATTGAACCCGAAGGTTGGCATTGAACTGGAATGTTTTGCCTTCATGGCCAATGAACAGGGACGCCTCGTGCCCTATGACACGCCCGGTGGTGTGGTTTATGGCACAGGGCCATTCACTGACCCGCTGCGATTTAACGAGGCCATTTGGGATATGGCAATCAAGCTGGGGTTCTCAGTGGACTGTTTCACAGCTGAATATGACGCCCCCCAGTTTGAATATACACTCACCTTTGATGATGCCGTAAAAGCGCTCGACGACATTTTCCTGTTTCGCCTCATGGCGCGGGAGATTGCTTTGGAATTTGGCATTATTTTGAGTTTTATGCCCAAGCCGATTGCAGAAGCTGGCGGTTCCGGCATGCATATCAATTTTTCCTTCACAGACGAGAGCGGTAACAATGCGCTCGCCAGCGGCGAAGCCGGCGGCCCGGGTAATCTCAACGACCTGGCGAAAGGCTGCCTTGCCGGATTGATGACCCATCACAAAGGTTTGGCGGGATTGATCGCGCCCACAGCTACCTCCTACCAACGATTGCAACCGGCCAGCATTTCTGGATTTTGGCAAAACTGGGGTGGTGATCATCGAGGAGTCACTGCACGTATATCTGCCGAGGGTGGTGCAAAAACCAGGCTGGAGCACCGGATGGCGGATGCATCAGCCAATCCCTATACCGCGACTGCCGCTGTATTGCAGGCGGCATTGCTGGGGGTCGAAAACGCCTATCCGCTGCAACCCATGGAGACCGGCGACTGCTTCGACAATGTCGATGCAAAAACGGGTGCCGCCTTAAACCTTAAACGCGCCACAATGGATCTGGAGGCCGACACCATTCTTGGCGACGCCGTCGGCCACCTACTGGTCGACAACCATATTGCAATGAAGCGCCACGAAGCCAAGAAGACACGTGACCTTGAAGGTGACCGGTTGCGCGATTTCTACATTCATTATGTCTGATCATCCTGGATCAACAAGCAGGTTCAACTGCCGGAAGTTGGCAGGCTTTAACAAGACATTGGCTGAATCTCACAATCAAATTTCCTGACTTCAGAATATTTCAACCTGAAACCCGGGAACGGCATTCCGCTCTTCCACAGATTGAAGGTCAAGATGTTGATTTGGATATTTAAACGGCTATTTTTCAGCCGAAAACCGGCGCGCCGAATATCGACTCCGACACCTGTAAGGCGAGTTGATACACACCATGGGAACCGTCCACGGCCGCGGCCAACGACCAGTCACACGCCAAAATCCAAAACACCGGTCACAATTATCAAAGGCCGCTGCTATGTCATAGTCGGCGATACGATTGTTATAAACCGGACCAAAATTCGCATCGCAGGCATCGATGCTCCAGAACTCGATCATCCATGGGGTGTCAAATCCAAATTCGCAGTGGTGAGAATGTGCAAGGGCAAAACCGTCACCGCAGTCATTAAACCAGAAGCCTCATATGACCGTCTGGTGGCAAAATGCTATCTGCCTGACGGAACTGACATCGCAGCAGAACTGGTCGGACAGGGACTGGCTCTGGATTGGGCTACTTTTTCAGGTGGTGAATATCGACATCTGGAACCATTCGATGCGCGCAAAAAATTGTGGCGCGCAGCCATGAAACAGGGTCGAAAGGCTGCATGATCGTACCTTCTGCCTTCCCGGTGTAGCGAGCACATGCTCAGGCTGGTGTTTCGGAACTCAGCTGACTGCACCAGCCAAAGCTTCATCCAGCGTCGAGATGATCTTTGCCGCCTCATCCGCGCTCAGCACCAATGGAGGCGAAAGGATGATATTGGGGCCTGATACACGCACCATGACCCCCGCTCTGTAGGCCAGGTCCTGAACCTTGCCGGCCGTGGCCTTGTTGATGGGAGATTTGGTTTTCCTGTCGCTGACCAGTTCCAAAGCAGTCATCAGCCCGTGACCGCCTCGCACATCTCCGACAATCTCATGTTTTTCGTGAAGTTTCTGCACCCCTGCCCAAAGTTCAGCACCCCGCAGGCCTGCATTCTTGTGCACCTGCAGCCGTTCCGTTTCTGCCATGCAGGCGATAGCTGCAGCAGCTCCCACAGGGTGGCCCGAATAGGTATAACCATGGCCAATTGCTGCAGCACCTGATTCATCATTCTCAAATGTTTCCGCAACCTTGTCTGCAATCATGACTGCGCCAAACGGAAAATAGCCATTT
Source organism: Rhizobiaceae bacterium (assembly GCA_051009515.1). Taxonomy (GTDB): domain Bacteria; phylum Pseudomonadota; class Alphaproteobacteria; order Rhizobiales; family Rhizobiaceae; genus Pseudahrensia. The sequence continues at coordinate 9,968 of JBPCWM010000123.1, forward strand.
GTGATCGCCTTGGCGGTACTGCACATGTCCGGCTTGACGCCCCAATGTCGTGAACCGGTCCAGGAACCTGTGCGGCCAAAGGCTGTGATCACCTCATCTGCAATCAGCAATATACCGTTGCGGTCACAGATTTCTCGCACACCAGGCATGAAACTTTCATGGGGTGGAATAACCCCGCCTGCCCCAAGGACTGGCTCCATAATAAATGCAGCAATCGTATTCGCTCCCTGAAATGCAATCTCATCCTCCAGCGCCATTAGGCATAGTTGGGCCAGTTTTGCAGGATCGGATTCATTGAACGGATTGCGATAGGCATAAGGAGCGGGAATATGAAAACACCCGGCCAGCAATGGCTCGTATGCGTTGCGGAAGTTTGCATTGCCGTTGACGCTTGCTCCACCAAAATGGGTGCCGTGATATCCTTTTTTCAGGCTCAGAAATTTAGTGCGCCCGCTTTCACCGCGTACCTTGTGATATTGCCTTGAAAGACGCAGTGCGGTTTCGACACTGTCCGATCCACCAGAAGTAAAAAAGGCGCGTGTCAATCCGTCCGGTGCAAAGAAATTGCGCAAGATTTCAGATAGCTCGATTACCGTGTTGTTGGAGGTGCCTCGAAAGATTGAATAATAGGGCAATACATCCAATTGCCGGGATATTGCCTCTTTCACTGGATCGCAGGAGAAGCCAAGATTAACATTCCATAATCCTCCCACGGCATCGATCACTTCATGACCGTCCACATCGTAAATGCGGACACCCTGACCTCCAGTTATGATTGTGGGTGGATTATTGAGACTGTCCGCAGGATGGGTCATGGGATGCCACATGTGACGGGCATTCATTTCCTTCAGGTAGTTGGAGTCTCTCATGACAATTCCCTTCCACTAGATTCAAACAGCAAAGTTTCCGCACTTTCATCAAGACCGAGCAGTTTCAGAGCCTTGCAATAACCTTCCCGCGGCTCTTGCACATCGAAATGCACGCATTTCATTCCAAAGGCCTCGCCGCCTTTGATGTTGCGAAGCTGATCATCGACGAACACACAATCACCAGGGTCCAAATTGAGCGCCTCGCAACACATCGCATAGGCGCGGGCATCCGGTTTGAGAATATCAGTATAGGTCGCATCGACAATTGCATCGAACCAACTCAAAAACGGCAACTTGTGACGAAACTCCGCACCGTAGAACAGGTCCAGTTCATTGGACAAAATAGCGAGCTTTCCGTTGGCCTTTCGAACTCGATCGATTGCTGCAATGGCTTGCGGGCGGATAATCGGCAAAGGATCTGCTCCCCGCGCAGCCTTGACGAAATCTGACATCTTGTCCCAGTCCTGCCCGACCAGCTTTGCGACTTCGCTTGTTCTGGTGCGCCAATATTCACGTTCACTGATCTTGTCGTCTTGCATGGATTGCCAAAGTGGATCACAGGACGGTTCAAACGGACCACGCCAGGTCAATGTACCCGGCACAAGGCCTAACGCCTGTTCTGTTAGATCATGGGTCTCAAACAGTGTGCGCGTCACCACACCCCCGAAATCCAACACCAATGCTTTCGATTTGTTCAAATCCACATTGCGGCCCAGAAAAGAAAGTTAACATGGTAAGTAGTTGACTCCTGACCATGCCTGTTGTCAACTGCATTCTAACGACACAAGCGATGTCATGTCTGTTAATCGGGAGGTTTACGACCAATGAAAAAATCAATTTTAAGCCTGACTGCAGCCGCAGTCTTGTCCGCGGGTTTCGGCATTGCGCCGGCAATAGCTGAGTATCCCGAAAAGCCTGTATCCTTCATCGTACCCTGGCCTCCAGGTGATCTGGAAGATGTCCTGACACGCATGATTGCAGAGGATTTTACTGCCAAATATGGCCAGCCCGCAGCGGTGGTCAACAAGCCCGGTGGTGGCGGCGGTCCGTTCCCAGGCGCCCTTGAAGTCGCTAAGGCTCCGGCTGACGGCTACACGATTGGTTCCTTCGTGATCGGTGTACCAGTGATCGGCCATCAGATCGACATTGCGGAACTGACCCCTGAGAAGTTTGATCCGCTCGGCATTTTTCTGACCTATCCTTTTGTAATAGCGACCAGCAAATCTGCCCCCTATCAGACAATGGCTGAACTGGCCGACCACGCGAAATCCAACGATGTGGCTCTCGGTCATTTTGGTGCGCCGCTTACTCCAACTCAGGTGACCATGGCCTATGCCAAGACTGCCGGTTTTGAATGGGGGTCAGACGCTGCATTTGATGCGCTCGATTGCAACACGCTTGCTTCTGGTGATGCGGATGTCATCAACACAACTCTGCAGCTGATCCTGCCCTGCCTCGACAAGGTTACCGTCCTTGCCTCGATTACAGATGAACGCATTTCTCTGGTGCCAGACGCACCGACCATGGGTGAGATTGAGCCCAGCCTAAACATCGCACTTTGGAACGGTCTCTTTGTCAACAAGGACACACCTGCTGATGTGCGTGAGAAAATCATTGCTGTGGCCAAGGAAACCATGGCCAGCGAACGTGCGCAGAAAGTTGCCAAGGATACCGGAGCTCAGGTCTATTGGCAGGATGCTGGCAAAAGTGCCGAGCGCATCAAAACTGATATCGAAACGGTTGCACGTATCGGCAAGCTGATAAACTAGGTTGAATGTGAGGCAGCCCCGTCATGGATGACCGCCTCAACGATCAACTGTCGGGCGAAGATGAAACACGTCGCAAGAGCGGCCAGTTTCTCTTCGCCCTGCTTTTTTTGGGCCTGTCCGTTCTGCTGCTGGCTCTGATTGGCGAACAGACAAAATGGGTTGCCAGAACGAAGTTATACACCCAACCCGCATTCTGGCCTGCGGTTTCGCTCTCCGGCATGGTGCTTTTCACGGCGCTGCACATTCGCCAGCACCATTGGCGCAGGTTAAAACCTGCAGACCGGCTTGAAGGCCGCATTTGGCTCCGGCCGTTCGAATATGCATTCTATTTCATGCTCTATGTGACCATGGTGCCGATCATCGGCTTCCTGCCCATATCCATGATATTCGCCCCCCTCATGTTGTACCGTTTCGGCTATAGAAAACGCTTGCAGCTCTGGGTCGGTGTCGTCTTTGCGATTGCGGTTGTGGTGCTGTTCAAAGGACTTTTGGGGGTCAAGATTCCCGGATCGGTTGTGTATGAATATCTTCCCGGCGCTATGCGTAGCTTCTTTATTTTAAACTTCTAGGGCGCTGATCCGTGGAACTGCTACAATCCAGCATTGAGATCCTGATGCGATGGGACGTGCTCATTGCCTTGATTGTGGGGTCGGTTGGTGGCGTTATTATCGGTGCCATACCCGGCGTGGGGCCCGCCGTCGCGATTGCCATTCTGCTTCCAGCAACCTTCTCGATGGATCCGATTGTGGGACTGACCGTCCTGTTGGGAGTCTACGGCTCATCCATGTATGGTGGGGCTATCCCGGCCATCCTGATCAACACACCGGGAACACCAGTCAACGCCCTGACGACCTATGAGGGGTTTCCCATGACTTTGCGCGGAGAAGCCCGTCGCGCCTTGAGTCTGGCCTATTCGGCTTCGTTTTTCGGGGGCGTGTTTTCCGTCGTTGCATTGATCCTGCTGGCACCTGTGCTGGCAAAAGTAGCTCCGATGTTCGGGTCACGGGAGATCTTCCTGGCCGCACTGCTTGGCATCATACTTGTTGTCATCGCTCACCGTGGCCAGACCCTGATCGCTGCGGCACTGGCCTGCCTTGGTATTTTCTTGAATACCGTCGGGTTGGAGCCTATCAAATATACCAAACGCTACACGTTCGATCAGACATGGCTGGCCAGTGGCATTGACCTCATAGTGGTAGTGCTGGGCCTGTTTGCCATTGGGCAGGCATTCTTTCTGCTCTATGGAGAAGATGAAAAGATACGTGTGTCACGCATCAGGGGTGGCTTGTTTGCCGGTTTCAGGGAATTGGCGCGCCATCCCCGCGTCGCTGCGATTTCCGGTAGTTTCGGCGTTGTAATGGGCATGATTCCCGGTGTCGGTGAATTTACCGCCCAGTTCATGTCCTATACTACAGCCCAGCGCACATCCCGCACACCCCAGGATTTCGGTCATGGATCGTCAGAAGGCCTGATCGCATCAGAAACATCCAACAATGCTGTTCCTGCGGCGGCCATGATTCCGCTTCTGGCGCTCGGCATACCGGGTGAAGCGCTGACTGCCATGATGTTGTCAGTGTTTTATGTCCACAATGTCGTGCCGGGACCAGGCCTCTTTCAAAACCAGATGGACTTTGTCGTGGCGCTCTATCTGGCCTTGCTGGTGTTAAACGTCCTTGTCTTGGTATTTCTGCTCATCTCTACCAAACATCTGATAAAACTGGTTAAAATCCCCAACCGATTCATGGGAGTTTGTATCCTCACATTGTCCTTTGTGGGGGTCTACTCCCTTCGCAACAACGCGTCTGACTGCGCTATTGCCGCCGCCTTCGGATTGTTCGGTTTCATCTTGCGCAGACTAAGCCTGCCCGTGGTTCCCATCATTCTTGGCATGGTGCTGGGAGGCATTATGGAAGTGAAGCTGCGCACTTCCATGAGTCGGGTCAAGGAACCGCTGGATTTCATCGACCGCCCTATAGCCTTTATTCTGTTCTGCATCATTGTGATCGTATTGATTTCCCACTTTGCGCGAGTTCGACAGCAACAGGCCCGCAAGAGATTGAAGATCGAACAAAAACGGAGCTCGGCGGCGCGGTTTACCGGCCAGATGCGCATGCGTCGGGAAAGATTGTCGCGCAAGCGTATTTCAAGGCGCCGAAAACTGGGATCATCAGTGCCGGACTAAGTAAACTCAGTGATCCAAAATTCTTAAAAAACTGATTTATTACAGATTAGTAGAAGAATTCCGTTTATGCTTGTTCTTGCCATTGACGCAGCACCAGCAGATCGATTTTGCAATCTGTTAACGATAAGCAAGAGTAATCAAGAATTGTTGGGCTTTTTAAGCAAAATTTGCTAGTATGATTAATCTTGATTGGAAGGGGACTTTGGGCGGTCCCGGTTATGCCGGAACTTGCAAGTCCGCCTAAAACGGACACTTACACTTGTTAGCCATCTCACCAGTATTGCGTCTGCTAGTCTGTGTTGTCGTTGTCACGGTGGCCGGTTTGTTGATTCCGACTGTGATCGGTGGGCCAAATCGGGCCTCGGCCTTTGAGCTGTTTGGAGTTTGCTGGATTCAGCCCTGCGAAGAGCAGGAGAGCGAAGCATTTCTTGACCCACGCTACTACGAAGCTGAATTGGATATTGCACCTGACACGCCAAAGAATGTTGCTGATGCCATATCAGGCGCTTCCGCGATCTGGCTCGGACGGGAAAAACCGGTTTCCGGCTCGGCTGGATTGATCGCAAGAGCAAAAGGCGATTACCGACGCATCTTGGCGGCGCTCTACAATACCGGCCATTATGGAGGGGAGATATCCATTCGCATAAATGGGCGTGAAGTTGCAGACATTCCCACAGGCGCAGATCTGCCCGACCGTCCTCTTGTCGTCATTCGCGTCGGCGCGGGTACAACCTATTTGTTTGGCAAAACAACGATCATCAATCAGGCACCACCGGCCTTTGATCGCAAGGACGAAGTGAAATCACCACAGGAAGTTGGCTATGAAACAGGACAGCCGGCTCGCGCAAACGTAGTTCGACAAGCTGCCGCCCTGTCTCGCAAAGCGTGGCGGCAGCAGGGCCATCCCAAGGTTTCAATACTAAGCACCGACGCCACGGCCAATCATCCTGCTGGCACACTTGATGTTTCCATCAATGTACAACCTGGACCACGGGCCACCTATGGTGAATTGACTGTGAGTGGGACAGAAGACATGGATCCTGAGTTTGTGGCCTATATGACGGGGCTTCAACCCGGCCAGGAATATGATCCCGATGATCTCAAGAAAGCCCAGAAACGACTTGACCGTCTCGGTGTATTTTCAGGACGCCGAATCGTGGAAGCGGATAAAGTTGACAAGAACGGATCTCTGCCGCTCGACCTTGTTGTCAAGGAACGCAAGCTCCATCGCTACGGAGTAGGAGCGACGCTCTCCAGCTCTGATGGTCTGGCTGTGCAATCCTATTGGCTGCATCGAAACCTTTTCGGCAGAGCTGAACAATTGCGCATTGACGGCAATATTGGCGGTATTGGCCGATCGGGTACCACCACGCAACTGGATTATTTACTGAGTGCCACATTCATAAAACCCGGAGTGTTCACACCGGATACTGACTTCTCGGCCAAGGCCTACGGATATCAGGAGTTCAACGATACATATGATGAGAGAACAGCGGGTGCACAAGCTAAACTGATCAACTACTTTTCCGATGAAGTGACATTGTCGGGTGGCCTGTTTGGTGAATACAGCCGGTTCAGCGACGTCTTTGGCATCCGCCACTTCAACACGTTTGGGTTTGAAGGAGAGGCCGTCTATGACACCCGCAACAATAAAGCTGATGCAACTTCGGGATATTTCCTCAAACTGAATGCCCGCCCCTATTATGAAGCTAAATTCTCCAATCCCGGAGCAACAATGGAAGCAGAAGGGCGCACTTATTGGGCAGTCGATGCCCGCAAGCGAACTGTGCTGGCTGGCCGCGTGAAGGTCGGGTCCGCGGTTGGAAATGGAATTGCCCAAACAGCACCGAGCTATCTCTATACTGCAGGTGGTGGTGGCTCAGTGCGCGGCTATGATTACAAAAGCATTGGGGTCGATCTACCCACAGGGGCAGTCGTTGCAGGCAAATCTCTCTTCGAAGCCTCAGGCGAAATTCGTCAGCGTTTCATGGAAAATTTTGGCGTCGTCGGATTTGTGGACGCTGGAACCGTGGGGCCAGACAGTTGGGCCGATTTCACTCAACAAATGCGTGTGGGTGCAGGACTGGGGCTGCGCTATTACACTGGCCTTGGCCCCATCAGGGTGGATGTTGCGGTCCCTCTCAACAAGCGGCCGGGTGACCCGGATTTCGCTCTCTATGCCGGCATTGGGCATGCATTTTGATGGTCCGCTTAGTCAAATATATTGCCCCCGTATTGGCCTTTCTTGTCCTGCGTGGCACTTTCTTTGTCTTTGCCACCATGACCCAGGCGCAGGAGGAAGATGAAAAATCGACCCTGATCAAATTCGTCGAAGAACAAATTTCATCGGACAATTTCAAAGTTAGTCTAAACGGTTTGCAAGGTGCTCTGTCGTCAGATATCAACCTGACTTCCATTACACTGGCTGACAAACGCGGTGTTTGGCTGACAATTAATCAACCCCGGCTTGTCTGGACGCGGTCATCGCTTTTGGTCGGCAGAGTGAATGTTGAAAGTCTCACAGCCAAAAGCGTCGTCGTGGAAAGGTTGCCGGAACCGGACACAAGCTCGGTTCCTGCCGCCGAAGCGCAACCTTTCGCCGTGCCGGAACTTCCCGTCTCCGTGCTGTTAGAGAAACTCTCCATCGAAACAGTAACAATTGACAAATCTGTTTTCGGACTGGAATCCAGCATCAGTTTGGACGGAAAAATTGCGCTGGAAGACGGCGCGATCGATATTGATCTGGCCATAAATCGGCTTGATGGGCCCGGCGGCAGACTGGAGCTTCTCGCCGCATATTCCAACAGCGATGAACAGTTGAAACTGAACGTTAATCTGAGTGAGCCGGAAAACGGTATGATCGCCAACTTGCTCAAAATTGAAGGTCGCCCTCCCCTATCCCTGGTGATGGTGGGCGATGACACGCTCACCGATTTCGACTTGAAACTGGAATTTGACGTCGCGAAACGCCGTATTCTTGAAGGTGATCTGTTGATCGCAGGAACCGATACCGGCAAATCACTCACCATGCAGCTTGCGGGTCCACTGGCTTCCATTCTTCCCCAAGAGCATCGGGCTTTTTTTGGTGCACAGAGCCGTATTAATGCAGCCGCTGATCTCCAGGACAATGGCGAAATCATTGTGCGATCGGCTGCCATAAAGGGGGGGAATATTGATCTCACTGCTCAAGCAAATCTCTTGGCAGACGGATTTCTAGGCGGCCTCAAGCTGGACCTTGCCATCCTGCCTGATCAGGCAACACGGGTTTTGCTGCCAACTGCAAACGAAGACATGTATCTGTCGTCCCTGCGACTGAGTATCGACTATGATTCCAAACAGGAAGAAGCCTGGTCGGCGAACCTGGTAGCCAAAGATCTGGAATCCAAAGAGATTTCCAGCAGCGCGATAAATCTCGTCGCATCGGGAACACTTTCCGGTGTCGACACGCCAGAGAACCGGCAGATGACCTTTGCCACAAAGGGCACTCTTTCGGGAACACGCTTTGCAGATCAAGCTATCGAATCCGCAATTGGTGAAAACATTTCCCTTGGTGGCAGCGGATCCTGGCGTGCAGGAGCACCCGTTCAACTGAACGATTTTGTACTGAACTTGCAGGCACTCAATCTCAAAACCAACGGGCAATTGACACGCAGTACCTATGTGGGTGTGACCCAGTTGGACATTTTGGATCTCGCTGCATTTTCTGGGCTGGCGGGGCAAAAATTGGCTGGTATGCTGCAATTGCAGGCAGATGGTCGCACTGAATTCCTGTCTGGCGGCTTTGATCTCACCGTCAATGGCAAGGCCAGCCGTCTGGAAACAGAAAATCTTGCCCTCAACGGGCTGTTGCAAGGCGAAAACTCACTTTCAGGGCGTGCAGCCCGTGGAGAAAATGGCGTCGAATTTGAACGCCTGCGTCTTGGCAATAACCAATTTGAGACAACGCTAAACGGAGGATTCGCCACCGGAACCAGCGATCTGCAAGCTCAGGCCAAAATATACAACCTGTCCTCAGTTACTGAAGACGCCAGCGGACCACTCGAGCTGGACCTGTCTGCCAAAGGTAAAGATTCCGCCCATGACCTTGAAGCACGAGTTTCACTGTCTTCTGGAGACTTGCGCGACCGCCCGGTGGAAAACCTGATAGCTAGTCTGGTTGGCAAATTGGACAAGGAACAATTTGCTGGGCGCGTCGACGGATCCGGACAGTTCAACAGAGCTCCTGTTAAACTGGAGGGCCAGATGTCCTACAATCTGGCATCCGACACTGCCCTGCCCGTGTTTTCCGTAAGCGATTTCGTCGCCGATATAGGCAAAACTCAATTGCTGGCAAACGTGCTCAGCGAAGATGGCGTTTCCATAACGGGCAAAATTGATATTGCCAGCAATGACATTGCTGATGTTGCTGCTTTGGCTCTTATGGAAGCCAAAGGTAGTATTAACGGTTCGGTGGAATTGCTCGACACAAGCGGAATGCAGACGGTTCGCGGAGATCTGAAGATAAACGAACTCGCATTTGAAGACTACGAAGCCAAATCCTTAGACCTTGTCGGGTCGGTTGTTGATGTTTTTGGAAAACCCAAGGTTGGCGCAACCCTTAATGGTCGTGATATTCAGGCAGCCGGAATTGGTGTGCCGGAAATCCTTGGCAAAATCGGAACGTCCGGCAATGTCAGCACATTTGATCTCATGGCCTCTGTGGATCGTTATAACGCGAAAATCCAGACTGCGGGTGAACTGGAATATACAAGTGAGGCTTCAACGGTCACAATTGAAAGGTTGCAAGCCACATCATCTCTTTCCGATATCAATTTAAAGACACCAACGCGCATCGTTATGCGTGGGGGGACAACCGAAATTGGTCAAACCACCATTGGTCTGGGCAAGGGTGAAATTGATCTTCAGGGATCAGTTGGTGAATCCTTGGCATTAGATGTGATTTTGCGAAAACTGCCGCTCGATATCGTCAATGCCATTGCGCCCGAAACCCGGGCGGGGGGAACGGTCTCAGGAACGATAAAACTTGCCGGCAGCAGTGCTAATCCTACCGTAGATTACGAACTCACCGGCGACGGACTGACTGCCAGCCAGCTTTCAGGTGCCGGCGTTTCCGCTCTGAGCCTAAAATCAAATGGAGTGTTTTCCAACAATGTTCTCGACTTGAAGGGGTTAACGGCAAGCAATAGCCAGAACATAAACGTCTCCGCAAATGGCCGGATTCCTCTGTCAGGCAATGGCCTCAATGTCAGTACAAAAGGTGCAGTCCCCCTGTCATTAGCTGAAGCAGCCTTGCAGAGTCGCGGTGCAAAAGTTGCTGGCAAGGCCACTTTTGATCTCAAGGTATCAGGAGCCATCGACAACCCGGTCCCCAACGGTTTGATATCAGTTGAAAATGGGACATTCACCGACCCGCTTTCCAATCTCAAACTGATAAATATCGGACTGCTGGCCGGTTTGGATGGCAATCAGGTCCGGATTAATCGCGGAGGTGCTCAACTATCAAGCGGCGGCAACATCACCGTTTCAGGAGCGGTCGGACTTTCAGCAAATTATCCCGCTGATCTGAAGATCAATCTCAATCAGGCGCGCTATACCGATGGACAGACTTTTACCACGCAATTGGACGGCGTTCTGACTGTGACTGGCCAATTGGCGGGTGACCCGACCTTGGGTGGAACGATCAACATGGGCAAAATAGAAATCACGATCCCTGAAAGCTTTGCCTCCGGTGGCGAGTTGCTTAATGTACGCCATGTGCGACCGAACTCTGCAACCGCTCAAACCCTTGGACGCCTCGACCGGGTTACACCAAAAGCGAAACCGACGTCGCGCCCGAGTGTCTTGCGCCTGGAACTCACCGTAAACGCTCCAAACCAGATATTCGTGCGTGGCCGCGGCCTTGATGCAGAATTGGGCGGAAGCGTCCGCATGAGCGGTCCGGTTAACAACGTCACGCCTATCGGTGGCTTTGAACTGCGCCGCGGACGTCTTTCACTGTTGGGACAGCGCCTCGACTTGACGGAGGGCCGCGTCACCTTGACTGGCGACCTTGATCCCGACCTAGAACTGATCGCAAAAACCAGCGCCGATGATGTGGAAGCCTTTGTGGAGCTGAGTGGCTCGGCATCAGATATCCAGATCCGCTTTTATTCAAGCCCCGAACTGCCAGAAGATGAAGTTCTAGCACTTATCATCTTTGGCCGATCAATCACTGATCTGTCCCCTACCCAGATCGTGAAACTGGCCTCCATAGCGGCCGAGTTGACAGGCGGTTCAAGCCCGGGCCTTGTCAGTTCGATACGCCAGGGGTCAGGTCTGGACGACCTGGATATTGTGGAGGACGAAGACGGCAACACCGCGGTCAAGGCAGGCAAATATATCAATGAAAACATCTATCTTGGCGTACAGGCCGGACAGAATTCCCAGGAAGCCACTATCAATCTCGATATCACCGAAGGTGTCACCGCGCGCGGTGCTTTTGGCACGGACGGAAATTCGAGCCTGGGAATATTTCTTGAAAGAGATTACTGAAGTCGCCCCTCCAGTGGTGGCAGCCAAAACCGCACAATGATCTGCCGCAATTTTCAAATTCTTTGATATTGGTGCTTGCACCCCGTGTGGTTTGTATTAGGCTTTATACATGACGAGTGCGCGTAGCAGGCAGATCAAAGACATATTGAAAGAAAACCCCACTCCAGATTCCGCCGACAATGTGCTGGAAGTCGAAGGCCTGCAAACCCTGTTTCACACACAGGACGGCAAGGTTCACGCTGTAAACGACGTTAGTTTTTCACTTAAAGCCGGTGAGTTGCTTGGAATTGTGGGCGAGTCCGGGTCTGGCAAAAGTGTCACCATGATGTCACTGCTCAAGCTGCTGCCCATGCCACCGGCCGAAATTGTCGGCGGAAAGGTGAATTTCGGCGGAGTGGACCTGTTGCAACTCGACATGGAAAAACTTCGTGATGTGCGTGGTGCCGATATCGGATTCATATTTCAAGACCCCATGACATCGCTTAATCCGGTTTTTACAGTTGGATTCCAGATCATGGAACCGTTGCGCTCCCATTTAAAACTGAACAAGAAACAGGCACGGGAACGCGCTGTGGAATTGCTCGAGCTAGTTGGTATTCCCTCGGCTGCTGAGCGATTGCGCGATTTTCCCCACCAGTTCTCTGGTGGTATGCGTCAGCGCGTGATGATTGCCATTGCGCTCGCCTGTGATCCAAAAGTGCTAATTGCCGATGAACCGACCACTGCCCTTGACGTGACAGTGCAGGCTCAGATCATCGAGATCGTCAAGGACCTGCGTCAAAAACTGGGGATGGCCATTATCTGGATTACCCATGACCTCGGCGTGGTTGCGGGAATAGCAGACAGGGTCGCCGTCATGTATGGTGGTCAGATTGTTGAATATGCAGATGTGGACAAACTCTATGATGACCCACGTCACCCTTATACTCGTGCTTTGCTTCAGACATTGCCGCGACAAGAGGGCGAGCGGGAGGCTCGCTTGGTCAGCATTCCCGGTCAGGCGCCCAATCTCAAAGGGCCATTGACGGCCTGCCCTTTCGCACCACGCTGCAGTGAACTTGTCGACAAATGCTGGCGGGCCAATCCGCCGCTTTTCCAGATCAATGAGGGCCAGAAGTCGGCCTGCTGGCTGGAGGATCCTGATGGCTGACGCACTTGAAAACGCACAAACTCTGGTTGATGTCAGCAACCTGAAAATGCATTTTCCCATCTATAAGGGCATATTCAGACGTAAAGTCGGTGATGTAAAAGCCGTGGATGGTGTATCCTTTGCCATACGACGCGGGGAAACTTTGGGCCTGGTTGGTGAATCCGGTTGCGGGAAATCCACAACGGGTCGTGCAGTTCTTCGCCTCTACGAACTGACCGATGGCAAAATTTCAATCGAAGGCGAGGATATCGCAACCCTGTCCAGCGAGGAATTACGGTCCCGCCGACCCCGCATGCAAATGATATTTCAGGATCCACAGGCCTGCCTGAACCCGCGCATGACTGTTGGGGCAATTGTTGCAGAACCACTGCTTGAACACCGCGACATGACTAGTGAAGAGCGCAAAGACAGGGTCAAGGAACTGCTGAATTCCGTGGGCATGAATCCGGATTTTATCAATCGCTATCCGCATGAATTTTCTGGCGGTCAACGCCAACGCATAGGCATCGCCAGGGCACTGGCGCTGGATCCTGACTTCATCGTTTGTGATGAACCAATCGCTGCACTTGACGTGTCCATTCAGGCCCAAGTCGTGAACTTGCTGGAAGACCTGCAAAAAGAACGTGGCCTCACCTATCTCTTTATTTCCCATGACCTATCCATGGTGCGCCATATCGCTAACCGGGTGGCCGTCATGTATCTTGGCAAAATCATGGAGCTTGCGCCTCGCGAGACCTTGTTCAAGACTCCCAAGCATCCCTATACTCAGGCGCTTTTGTCTGCAGTGCCCGTGGCCGATCCGAATGTCGAAGCCAGGCGGGAGCGCATCATTCTAACCGGCGACGTGCCAAGCCCGAGCAATCCACCTGCTGGATGCGTATTTTGCACAAGGTGCCCCGTTGCCGAGAAAAAATGCTTTACGGAAGCGCCACAATGGCGTGAACTTCAACCAGATCAGTTCGTAGCGTGTCATCTGGCAACGCCATGAACAGATAACAGGCTGATACAATCCGCATCAGCTAGTCCATAGTAAGGTCGGTAAGACGACCAGTACAAACGGGAGACTTCAATGCAAAAAATCAAAACCCTTCTTCTGGCATCTGCTGCCATGGCTGTTGCAGCCGGCACCGCATTCGCAGATGGCCATGAAAAGCGGGGCCGCGACGGTGAACTGAAAATCATCTACTGGCAGGCTCCGTCAACCCTTAATCCTTACCTTTCCGGTGGTACCAAGGAAGTAGAAAGTGCAAGCCTCGTGCTTGAATCACTTGCGCGCTTTGATGACACCGGCAAAATGATTCCGTGGCTGGCTCAAGAAATCCCAACCGTGGAAAACGGCGGCGTTTCCAGTGACCTGACCTCCATCACATGGAAGCTCAAGGAAGGTGTGAAATGGTCCGATGGTTCGGCCCTGACAGCAAAAGATGCTGTATTCACATGGCAATACTGCACCGACCCGGCCGGTGGTTGTGCTCAATTGAGTTATTTCGACGGTGTGAAAAGTGTTGAAGCCGTTGATGATTTAACCATAAAGATTACGTTCAACGCACCCAAGCCATTTCCTTATACAGCGCTTGTTGGCTCGGAAAGCCCCATCATTCAGGCCGCTCAGTTTGCCGAGTGCACCGGTGCAAAGGCACCGGAGTGTACAACAGCAAACTTTGGCCCAATCGGCACTGGCCCATTTGTGGTTGAAGAGTTCAAACCGAATGACGTGATCCAGTATTCCGCTAACGAAAATTATCGTGAAGCCGGCAAGCCAGCGTTTGCAAAAGTCCTGTTCAAGGGCGGCGGTGACGCAGCTTCCGCTGCTCGTTCTGTACTGGAAACCGGCGAGTTTGATTATGCCTGGAACCTGCAGATTGATCCCAAGCTTCTGGCCAGCATGGAAGCCAAAGGCAACGGCAAGGTACAAACGGCATTTGGTACATCTGTTGAGCGTTTACACCTGAACCAGACCAACCCTGATCCGGCTCTTGGTGATGCCCGTTCTACGACGGAACATGCGCATCCGTTCCTGACCGACCCAATGGTAGGCAAGGCTATGTCCATGGCCATTGACCGCGCACTTCTGGTCGAAATTGGCTACGGTGCAGGTGGTCAGGTTACCTGTAACGTTCTGCCTGCTCCTGCAGCTTATGCATCAACTGCAAATGACAGCTGCAAGACACAGGACATCGAAGGCGCCAAAAAAGTGCTCGCAGACGCCGGTTGGAAGCCGGGCGCCGACGGAGTGCTCACCAAGGATGGTGTTCGCCTTTCTGTGTCCTACCAGACTTCAACCAATGCTGTTCGTCAGGACGCACAGGCTCTAATCAAGCAGTGGTGGTCCGAGATTGGTATTGAAACCGAACTGCGCAATAT
>JBPCWM010000124.1:0-2513 GCA_051009515.1 Rhizobiaceae bacterium
TACATCGGCGAACAAGACCGTTACCTGTCGGTTTTGGCTTTCCCTGATGGCTTCTGGATCAGATTGGTTTGAAACCTGATGTGAATTGAGGTCTGCTGACTTCAATGTATCGATTGCTCGCAAGAGCTTCTTGCGAGGACCCATGGGAATGTCCAGTTCCTTCAAGTCCGCTTCGGACAATTCCCGTGCGGCCTCCAGATCAATTTGCTGATCCTCAAAGACATCAATTAAAGTCCCGAGCTTCAGCGAATTCAACCAATCCGCAATTCCGTCCATTAATCAATTGCCCTGTTTGAGTGGGGACCAAAAGCAGATGATAAGCTACGCGGTTGAAAAATACTAATCGAAACGCGGTCCATGTACTGGATTGCCTTCTTGGGCACGCAGCAGACTGGAAGTTCGGGTCATTGCGCCAGGCTTTCATCAAAGTCTTTGGTCAGCTTTCACGATGATGGCGTTGGGCTCAATGCAGTCATCTGGTCCTTTTCTTGATGTCTAAGGTTTGTGGCTGCTGCCATCGCAAGATGCAGCGGCGACAAATCGGACAAGGAGGAAAGCGCGGGCGGCTTGTTGCTATGGGGATTGTTGTTTACGGCTGTGATATTCATCTGGCCGAGATGCAGATATTTTGTCTCTTGGGATGTCGGTCTAAGCAGTTTTCACGCTCTGATGTCTTCCATCGGAGTTCTGTTTTATCGTCGTCGCCCTCAAGTGGTGCAATTTTTGGATGTTTAGCCGCATAGATTTGCACGGTGCGTGGGCGCCACGTTTCTGGTGATATTTGTGTTTGATGTTTCATGCGGCCTTCTCCCAGGGTGGAGCACGCGCTTTTGGGATTTGACCTCGGATGAAGGTCTCAATGATGATCATTGCACTGCCGCATTTTGGGCAATGCTGGCGTGTCGCCAGCTCATCTGGTTCAGAGCACTGTTCCTCATGTGTGGCCTGATTTTGCTCCGGCTCTGTGTCAAGCAGACACCTGATTGTTTTGATCCTGTCACGGCGGATGCCGTTAGCCAGAAAGCCCGTGTGGCGGATGCGGTGAAAGCCAGAGGGGAGAACATGGATCAGGAAACGACGGATAAATTCATACGTTGGCAGGCGCATGACCTTCATTCGGTCGCCATGTTTGATCCGGTAATCTTTCCATTTGAATCCCACGGTGTCAGGGTCCGCACTGACCAGACGATGGTTGGAGATTGCAACGCGGTGAGTATAGCGGCTGAGATAAGCAAGCACGGCCTTAGGGCCACCAAAGGGTGGCTTGGCATAGACCACCCAGTTGGTTTTGCGCAACGGTGCGAGATAGGCAGCAAAGATGTCGGGATCAGCCAATCGTGACAAATTACCAAAGAATTTAAGCTTCTTTGCCTTGTGCAGTCTGCCCAGCTCATCGAGGAACAGTCGGCGGAACAACCTCGACAAGACCTTTACGGGCAGGAAGAACCCCGGACGACAAGATATCCATCGACCATCATTTGTCAGCCCGCCGCCCGGAACGATGACATGAACATGCGGGTGGTGCGTCATCGCTGATCCCCAGGTATGCAGCACACTTGTCATGCCGATCTTTGCCCCAAGATGCTTTGGATCAGCGGCAATGGTCAGAAGCGTTTGTGACGAGGCTTTGAACAACAGGTCGTACACCGCCGCCTTGTTCTGGTAGGCAATGTCGGAGACTTGCGTTGGCAGGGTGAAGACCACATGGAAGTATTCCAATGGCAGCAGATCATCGATGCGCGCGGCCATCCAATCGTGTGCTGCTGCACCCTGACATTTGGGACAATGGCGATTGCGACAAGAGTTGTAAGCGATGTGAGAATGATCGCATTTTGTACAAGCAGACACATGACCGCCGAGCGCAGCAGTCCGGCAAATCTCAATCGCCGACATCACCTTGAGCTGTATCAGGTTGAGATGGCCGGCATGTTCACGACGATAAGAAGGTCCATGGGTGCGAAAGATATCCGCAACCTCCAGTTTAGGACGCGACATCCAAGCTTGGCTTAACCGGAACCGACCTCCCGATGTACGAGCAGATCAAGCGGGCTGGTCACTTCCTGGATCGTCTTGGTTGCCACCTTCGTATAGACCGTCGTCGTTTCCAGTTTGGCATGTCCCAAAAGAACTTGAATGACCCGGATGTCGGTCCCGCCTTCCAGCAGATGCGTAGCAAAGCTGTGGCGCAGAGTATGGGGTGAGACTTTCTTCTTGATGCCCGCAAAATTGGCGGCCACTCCGAAGGCCCGGTTGAACTGCCGCGTTGAGATCGGGTCGACCCGATTGCGACCGGGAAAGAGCCAACCTCTGGGCTTTGCCTCACGATAGTAATCGCGCAACAAATCAAGCAGGCTCGATGACAGCATTACTTGCCGGTCCTTGCGGCCCTTGCCTTGTTCAATACGGATCAACATGCGGTCGCTGTCTATATCGCAAACTTTGAGATGGGCAACTTCGTTCGCTCGCAGACCGCCGCCATAGGCAACACTGAAGGCAGCGCGATACTTCAGGTC
>JBPCWM010000125.1:0-16334 GCA_051009515.1 Rhizobiaceae bacterium
GCGCTGTGCCCGGTGCTGATGGGAGCAGCAACACATCGCATTTGTCAAACAGCCCATGACAGGCCTTGCGGCCGCGATTGGAGATGCGTCGGGCATCATCATAGTCCTGTGGCGAGATTGATCCGCACTCGCGCAGATAGTCCCTCAACTTCTTGCTGAGTTTTGATGGGTGGCGTGTCCGTTCATCACCCAATGCCAGACGCGCTTCATAACCTTGTACCGGCGCATGCGCCGCGCGTGCAGCTTCAACTTGCCTGGGGCCGCGCACGGGAAGTGTATTAGCACCGTGTTTCCTCGCAATTTTAGCCACTCGCCGCAGAGCCAGTTTCATATCGTCGGAAATCAAATCGTCGATCGTGCTTTTGTAGAGGCCGATACGGGGCGGGCGGGAGTCATTTTGGTCGACACGCAGATTTCGGCCAGAACAGGCTTGCGCGACAAAGGCCACATCGGCAGCCGTTGCTGCAAAAAAACCGATTGTATCAAGCGACCAGGAAAATTGCTTTAAACCAACGGTTGGGAACAGTCGAAAACTGGGCTTGAATCCGCTAACTCCACAAAAGGCAGCTGGACGAATAATCGATCCGCCAGTCTGGGTGCCGATGGCGGCTGGGAAATATCCTGCCGCTACACCGGCAGCCGACCCCGAAGAAGACCCTCCTGGGGTATAGGAAGGATTGTGTGGATTGCGGGTTGGGCCGGGTGAAAACCAGGCAAACTCGGTTGTTACGGTTTTGCCGGCAATCGTCGCGCCTGCCTGTTTCAACATAGTGACAAGGGATGCGTCTGCAACGGGCTGATGATCTGGATAGACCCGTGATCCGTAGCGGGTTGGCATGTCGAACGTGTCGAACACATCTTTTACGCCAATGGCAATGCCGCTGAGCGGCCCCCTGCCTGCCTTTTGGTCAATTGCGCGATGGGTGAAGACCTGAAGCTTGTCCTCCAGTTTGTCCGCTGCGGCTTGGCCCTGTTTCAGCGCGGCGTCCCGTTTCATCCGACCAGCGGAGATTTCAGCTGAGATGGCCAGGGCAGAGAGCATTTGATTGTCAGTCACGGGATCGGGTTTCCGGTTTGCCAAAACCTTTCAATAGCCGACCATCCATCACAATTAAACCCAACATGATGACTGACATGCCAATCACATGCCGCAATTCCAGACTTTCCCCCAAAACGACCATACCCAAGATAATTGCAGATGGGGGAACAAGAAAGGTGACAAGAGATACATTCACTGCACCGGCCGTGGCCAGAATCTGAAAAAACAACAAATAGGCAAGCGCAGTGCACAGGACGGCAAGGGCAATGATACATAACCAGGTTTGCAGGGAAGGGGAGGGGAGTTGCCAGGGTTGATCGAAGACAAGAGCAAGTGGCAGCACCATGAATGAAGACATCGTAAGCTGGCCGCGCGCGGACTCAATTGGCGGCACGTTCGTGAAGCGCCGACCGAATACACTGGAAAATCCGTAGGAAATCGTACCTCCCAAAACTGCCAGCTGCCCGATCGTCGAACCGCTCAAACCGGAAAGGGCCGATGAGCCAATCAAAATGGCCACCCCTGCGAACCCGCAGATTATCCCAAGCACTTTGTTTGTACTCATCTTTTCGTCAATTGTGGCGAAATTGGCTATGACAACGGTCCATATAGGAGTCATGGCATTGATAATTGCAGCCAGCCCTGCGCCAATCTCCAGCTGGCCATAAAATATCAACGCAAACGGGATGACATTGTTTAATAATCCCATGATCGCAAAATTTTTCCACATGGCGAGAGTGTGGACAAATCTGTTGTTACGGAACTGCAAGATCAGATTGAGTGTCAATGCGGCAAGAACGACCCGGATAAGGACCAGTGTTAATGGAGGAACTTCAAGGACTGCAATTCGGGCGAACAGGAACGAACTTCCCCATATCGTGGCAAGAACACAAATCAGAATCCACGTGTGAACAGTTAGTTTGGGAGCGCTCATCAAGTGCCAACGCAATTTTTGGACAAATCGGGTGCCAGTCTTGATGGAACCCCTTATAAATGACCACCCGAAACTTGCCTTATTCGCAAATTCTATAGGGATTCTTGCGGTCTTTTGATCGTCCCAGGTCGAAATGGAAATGTCTGTCATGGGCTGCATTGGAGCCGGGACCAAGCACGGTTGTAAAAGTTCCGCAAGCAGCCGATCGCACGCTGTTTAGAAATGCGGCCTCATTTGGCGCAACCCGGCTGACGTCTGTAACGGCGAGGCGCCCACCGTTGTCCAGTCTGAAACCAACCCAATCCGTTGCATTGCCAAATGCGTGTTCTGAAATCTTGCCGGTTGGAGAGTTGTTTCGGCGACGACAGACAAATCCTTCCCCGGAATCGATCCTTGCAATGGAGGCGCCAAGATGGTGCTGAGCAAGGGCCTGAACGGTGTCACTGGAAAACCGTGCCAAAGCAAGGGCAAAAGGACAGTCCAGGGTAAGCCCGTCTGTAAAGCTTATTTTGGGTTGTGACCGTGTTGATACAAGCTGCACCGGATCAGGTATCAAACACGCAGGATCCTTGGCTTCGGGGGTTTGCGAGGCCTGTGCCTCCGCAAGTTTCTTCAATTGAGCCAGACACCCGCTTTCAGACCGTGATATTGCCTCATCCTGCACCGGCTTTGGCGTCACCTGTTTAGGTGCTGCGACCTCCTCCTTCGCAACGGGTTGTACGGGAGCTGCATCCTGACCGATATTCGGGCGTAGTTTGGGAATACCTACATTGCCACCCTTTTCTGTCAGTTCCCGCTCAATGGGTCCTGCGTTTGCCTCAACATGAATGAAAAGGAAGATGTAGAAGCTGAGCGACAGAAGTGCAGCTGCGAAAATCAGGCT
This sequence comes from Rhizobiaceae bacterium, assembly GCA_051009515.1. GTDB lineage: Bacteria > Pseudomonadota > Alphaproteobacteria > Rhizobiales > Rhizobiaceae > Pseudahrensia. The sequence goes on from JBPCWM010000125.1 coordinate 2,857, forward strand.
AAACCTTGAAGTCTGGCAATGTGACACAGTGTAATTCACCCCAAGCGTGATATTAATGTGATGGGATCAGGTTTACAAAGTAAACTCGATTTATGCCATATGAGGTTGCCAAAATAGTTGGTCAAACGAGTTGGCATGTTGCCGATTAACCGGGTTTGCAGGAGTAGTCCCATGAAAGCAGTCTTGATTTTGGGAAGCGCCCCTGATGCACTGCGTGCCCGTGAACTTGACATGTCGGCCTTCATGGCGATTGCGGCGCTGAACAATGCCTGGAAAATTCGTCCCGATTGGACCCATTGTGTCTATCCAGAGGATTTTCCGCCTGAGCGGCGGCCCCAAGCCAAGCCTGGTAAAACCCTTGTGGAGTACGATCAGTTCGTTCCTGCAAACAATGCCTATGGTGGTGTGGTATATGCTGGCGGAACAATGGCTTTTACTGCTGGATATTGGGCGCTAGATGCTTTTAAGCCCGCCCTTCTGGTTTTCCTGGGTTGCGACATGGTGTATGATTCAGGTGCTGAAAAAACACATTTTTACGGGCAGGGGGAAGCTGACCCTCTGCGCAAAGACCCCACGCTGCAAAGTCTTGAGGCCAAGTCGTCCAGGTTGCGTTGGAAAGCTTATGAACAAGGGTGCCTGTGTGCCAATCTTTCCAACAAAGACGTCTCCAGGCTAACGTTTGACAGGTTGGACGAAGACCTGTTGACGCAAGGGCTCAACGACTACGTTGGCGTCGGTCTGGCTAATCTCGCTGCATTGATGGATCGGAAGCAAATTGACGCGGCTATGGATCTGGAATATCGATCCGGGTGTTACTATGAAAACGGCGATTACTGGAATGCGCCGACGCCGCCAGATGCGTCCAAGCTGGCGCAAATCGATCAAATCTGGCTCAACGCATTCAGGCCTGCAGCGGCAGCATAAGTTGTATTTTGGATTTTGCCCCGTCGGCTATAGACACTTGGCCACCATGGGCCTTGGCAATCTGGCGTACGAGAGCCAGACCCAGCCCATAACCTTCGACATTTTGTTTTCCCGCCCCACGGTAAAATGGTTCAAACACGTCCTTGCGCTGCCCTTCTGCTATGCCTGTACCCTGATCGCTGACACTGACAATAACCTGACGGGCTGTAGTCTTTATGGACACGTCAACTGGGGGAACGCCATGTTTGAAACCGTTATCGATCAAATTGCGAATGGCTCGACGCAGCAGTTTTGAATTGCCTTTGATTTCGCAAAGGTCGCCTTCCAGAGCGCAATTTTCATAGCGGCTGGTTTCTTCCGCGGCCAGTGCAAGCAGGTCAACGGTTTCGCTCAGATCGGGAGTTGACTGCGTGTCCAGTCGGCTCATCAGCAGAATTTCATCAATCAACTGGTCAAGCTCTGCAATATCGTTTTCAAGCGCCAATTGACGCTTTTCGCTGGGTTTGTCCTTCATCATTTCGACGCCGAGGCGCACTCTCGCCAGCGGAGTGCGCAATTCATGGGAGGCATTGGCCAGCAATTGGCGGTTGGAATTGACCAGTTCTTCGATTTTTGACGAAGCCTGATTGAAACTGTTGGCCAGCCGCGCCACCTCGTCCTTGCCTTCAACTTCCACACGTGCCGACAGGTCTCCGGCACCCAGACGTTCAACGCCGGAATTCAAACGCTCCAGTCTCCCGGTCAATTTGCGCACAAAGGGGTAGGAGGCCGCTCCAACGCCAAGGGCCACGCAGGAAAGCAATATGATCAAACCAAAGATGGGATGAAACCTGCGCCGGTCTCGCAGGTCGACCACCATCCAACGACCGTCGGGAAAGCGAGTCACCCAGACTGGACGGAAACCCTTAATTCCACGATGACGCTGCCAACCTTTGCGGGCGCTGAGACGAAGCGGTGGCGGAGCGGCACGACCAGTGGCTGCAATCAACTGCTTTGTGGAGTCAAACAGGGTGACGTCCATATCGAATTGACGCACCATGGTGTCAAGCGCGTCTTTCTGTTCGGCGATCGGGGCAGTGGCCGGGGGCAAGGCTTCCCAGGCGAGGTAGGCCGTTATGTCAAAAACTTCATCATCGAAGCTATCCTTGGCAAACAAGGCAAATACGATCCCGCCTACTACAACAACAAGCAACAGACTGGTGATGATAGTGAAGTAGATTTGCAAATAGAGACGTCGCTTGATCATGGTCCATCACTCCTGCTGGCGGGCAAACACGTAGCCTGCGCCACGGATGGTTATGATACGCTTTGGTTTTTTGGGGTCGTCTTCGATCTGCGAACGAATGCGCGAGATGTGGACGTCGATCGACCTGTCAAACGCCTCAAGGTCTTCCCCCTTGAGTTGATCCATGATGGCATCACGACTCATGACCCGACCTGCAGAAAGGGCCAGTATTTCCAGCAGGTTGAACTGGTGGGCAGTCAGATCACAGGCCTTGTCGTCCAACCGGGCCATCATGGCTGCCGAATCGATTGTCAGCCTGCCAAACCGCAGTGTGCCATCAGTGACGTTGGTCGAATTGATGGTTGCTGCAGGTTTTCCCCGGCGGATAATGGCGCGCAATCTGGCCAGTAACTCCCGTGGTTCAAATGGTTTTGGAAGATAATCGTCAGCACCTATCTCGAGGCCGATAATGCGATCCATCGGATCGCACTTGGCGGTCAGCATTATGATGGGAACCGCGTCGTGGGCCTTAATGGTGCGGCACACTTCAAGCCCATCAATGTCCGGCAACATCAAATCGAGGATTATTGCGTCAAATCCGTTGGCCGTTTGCAGATCGATCCCGGTCACTCCGTCAGGGGCGTGAGTCACCGAAAAACCATTGTCGCCGAGATAGTCACAGACCATCCCGGCGAGGCGATTGTCGTCTTCGATCAGCAGAATTCTATCACTCATCGAATTGAACCTATCGCTCTATTAGCCACGGCGCCAGCGCTTGCGCATGGATTTGAGCTGCTGCAGACGTTCGTCAACAATCTGGCGTTGCTCCTTGGTCAGGATTTCGGCCACGTCAGCCAATGCATTGACCAATTCCTTGCTTGCTCGATCAGCTTCTGCCAGCCGCTCAAGCCTGATTTTTTCCATGGCCTCGCGGTCAATTGTATCCGCAACCAGCAATTTGTGCATTTCTTCGCCCGCAGCTTTGAAATTGCCATACAAGGGTTTCATGTCCTTGGCGAGTGCACTTGCAAGAGCAGTGATCCTGGCTTCCTGCTCAGGTGTGGCTTCAATTTCGATGGAGACATGTTTGACCGCGCGGGTAATCTTTTTTTCAATCTCTTCGTCGCTCATCTGTGAGAAATCACCCCCGCGATGACGGCGCTTGCCCCATCCGGCTTTTTGAACAAAGGGGTACTCTTCAACTGATTCAGGACCGCTGACATAGAATTTGGCGTGTTGGTACATTTTGCTCTCGGCAATAGCCTGAACACCAAAAGATGCTCCAATAAGCATCGTTGTTGCCGCGACGATTGTGGTCAGTTTAATTGCGCCGGACCGGGCGGTGTTTTCAACTTTTTGAGAATTTTTTTGATCATTGGTCATCGGATAACTCCTTGCAGTTGTTGGAATGCCTCCTGCATGGTGCCGGGGGCGGAGATGGGACCGTCGTCAGGGAGGGTGACTGTCCCATAACTGCAACCTAATTGCAGAGCGTTTCGACAGTTAGTCTGCAGTGTAAAGATTTGTGAAGTTTGAAGTTTGGAGCATTTACCACATTTTCCGCTTGTTTATACACGCAGTCATATTTGTGCTAAGCTGCAGAAATTAATAGTTAATATCCTATTGGGTAGTTGTATCGTGTTTCCAATTGGTGGTCAGCTGAAGTCGACAGGCAGAAGATCTGCGCGGATTGTGCCCAGCACAATGTGTGGGTTAGTCTTCCTCACCCTGACCGGATCGGCTGTCTTTGCAGGCGAGAGCAGGAACACGTTTGCATCACCTGACATTCTCGTTCTTGGAGATTCCCAACTGACATTCGGCTCGGGGCCGGCTTTTCTGGATTTCTTCACCAATATAAAGGAACGATGTATGCCAGCCCATTGGCAGGCCAAAAAGCTCCAGGAGCTTGGAAACATGTCAGTTGGGGTTATTGGCGTTCGGTCGACCTCGCTTGGGTCATGGGTGGCGCGCAAAGGGCGTGCCAAGGCTAAAATCTGTAGAGTTGACCGCAAATGGCGCTACAACGCTGCAACCTTCGGGATCGTCAATCCGTCAGGAAATCGCTATGTTCAGATCGGCAGGGGCAATGCCTACAGGTTCTGCAAACGCGGCAAATCAGCATTTGAAGCCATGTTTGAGGAAGACTATTACCAGCCCAAACTGCTGATCCTGTCATTCCTTGGGAATTCAGCTCACCGTTGGGCGGGCAACAAGCTGTCGGCCTTCCGTGATGTAGAGCGGACCATGTCTCAATTGCCTTCCAACATGCCTTGTATCTTCATGACGACTGCTCCGACTTACAAAAAGAAGACGGTAGATTTGCGCCTGAAGGCTCAGCAAAATGTCAAATACGCGTTCATGAAAAACAGCAGCCGTTGCAGTTTTGTCGAAGGATTCACACCGCGTACCGTGGCTGCCAATATGGGCAACAAGGATCACTTCCGGCTGCGTCGTTCGGGCAAGGTGAAGGATCCATTTCACCCCAACAGAAAGGCTGCAGAGAAATTTCTGTCCATGGAAACGACCGGGATTTGTCGGGCCATATTTGACCAGCTGGGGTATATGCGTCATGCGAGCTTGGAAATAAGCACAGGTCCCCGCTGACATTGCGCGGGCTACAACAAACTGTGAATGACAGTGTTCGGCAGCAGACTTGCACTTCCAGGATGGATGCTCACATTATTTGCACGAAAAAACCGGGCGTCTTGGGATTGTCTAAAAACATGTTGGAAATCATCAGCTCACAGAAAACTGTCCGGCACTATGTGTTGGCTCTGGCCATTTTGTTTTCTGTTCTTTTTGCTCCGGGGGCCATGCTTTATGCAGCCTCCAGTCTTAATGGCAATGCCAGTGCTGTTGTTGCATATGAATTATCCAACCAGGGCGCTATGACATTGATCGACATTCGCCGTCCTTCGGAATGGCAACAAACTGGTGTCGGAAAAGGGGTTCACAAGATCAGCATGCACGAAAGCGGATTTGTTGAACGCATCGATGCCTTGCTTAGCGGAGATCGGTCAAAGCCGCTGGCTCTTATTTGCGCGGCAGGCAATCGCTCAAGCATGGTCAAAGCAAAGCTTAATGCAATCGGTTTTACCAATGTGACCAATATAGCCGAAGGTATGTTTGGATCGGGCGCCGGACCCGGCTGGTTGAAGCGTGACCTGCCCCTTGAACAATAGTAATCCAACCTAAATCAAACGGAGACTTCTATGAACAGGATTATTCATTCACTATTAGCTGCTCTCGCACTTGTGCTTGTACAGATGCACCCTGTGGCAGCGGCTAGTCCAGTGCCTTCTCTCAACCTTTCAAAGTCCGGGCTTGCTCTGCGCGGATATGATCCCGTCGCTTATTTCAATGCTGGCAAACCTGTCAAAGGTGATGCGTCCATCACGGTTAAAAATGGTGGAGCTGAATACAGGTTTTCTTCGCAGGAAAACAAAGCGCTATTCGTAGCTGATCCAAAAAAATATCTTCCTGAATTTGGTGGCTTTTGCGCTTATGGGGCAGCGGTGAATTACAAGGTGGACGGTGATCCCAAGGTCTGGAACATTGTGGATGGCAAACTCTATTTGAATATCAATCGTTCTGTCGACAAAACCTGGCGTGGTGACAAGCAAACCTATATTAGCAAGGCCAACAAAAACTGGACCAAGCTGAAGAACCGGTAGCTGCATAAATTGATGAATCTTCGGCAGGTTAGTCTGTAACGCATTTAGCGAGGAGACAGAACCATAACCTGTCGATGATACCATGTTCGGACGCGCGGTAAGGTACAAATATATTTGTGCAGTTACGCAGGCGCCTGCAATGCGCTAATTCAATTGAAATTGGGCAACTTACGGCGAAGGTCCACTCTCGGGCTTTCGAAGTTATAAGGTTGCAGTGATTTCATGTTTTACTTCAAGGCCGGGCTATTCACGCTGTGTGTGTTGGGTTTCCTTGCCTATTGCAGCTGGATGATTGGCCCGTACTTGAGCTCCGTATTGGTGCGGGATGCTGCAATTACAGTTTGGTTGGAAACTTCAATCGCCCCGATCGATGGAAAGGTGACGGGCGGTCTGCCGCGGGTTGGTGCGACCATTGGGGCCAATCAAAAAGTAGCCGAAATCAAGAATGATCTTTTGCTGGATGCCAATCAGACAGTTGAAGCCTTGCGTGACAAGGTGATTTCAGCCCGCCTGAATCGAGACGAGGCAAGGCAGTTTCTGAAAAAGCTGGAAGAGCTGGAGGTAGAGAGGCAGGTCCACCAGCAGCACAATATCGAGATTTACCTGGCACAAATCGATACAACGATTCTCAATCTTGAACGAGAAGTTGAGATCAACAACCAGCGTCTGGGTGTGCTTCAGCGCATCGTGGAACGACAAAAGCGATTGCTGGACCGGCGCAGCGGATCGCAGGCCAAGCTTGATGATGCGATTGTGCCAGTGGGAGAAGTCCTCTTGCGACAGGCTGAACTTGAAGCAGGATTGCGAATCGCCAATTTGCGAAGAGATGCCGCGGAAAACAACATTTTTGTTCAGGAAGACGGAGAAATCCCAAACTGGGTCCGACGCAATGAATTATTGCTTAGTCTCGAACTTCAAAGAGCCCATCGCGACCTACACAATTTGGAATCAGGTTTCCGGGAGTCACTTAACGATTTGATGGAGAGCCAACGTATCCTCGACAAGTTGTCCGATGCCAAAGTGACGGCACCGGCGCGAAGCACTGTTTTCAGGGTGTTGGTTTCTCCACATGCAACCGTTGCTGCCGGTGATCGGATTATTGAATGGGGGAATTGTTCCCAGTTGCTTGTGGACGTGCCTGTTTCAGATGTGGAGCTTCCTTTTATCAAGCCGGGTTCTGATGCGCAGGTTTATCTCGATGGCGAGGACTTTCAGCGCAACGCCAAAGTTCTTCTTACACGCGGAGCCAGCGCCACATTGGGAACCGATCAATTGGTAGCAACTGCCAAGGGGCGCGCCGAAGGTGTGGGGCAGGTGTTGCTCACTCTGGAACATAATGGTTCGAGATTCGAAGAATGCCCGGTTGGCCGTCCGGCACATGTGGATTTCCCGGGCGTTGGTATCCTTGACGTATTGCGGGCGCGGCTAAGGTTTTGAGCGTGAGCGAGGACCTCCATCGGCAACCGACATTACGTGAAAGGCGGGAGGAGAGGGCCGCGTTGTTTGCAATTGTAGTCGATGTGCAAATTGGGGTAATCCTGATCATTGGCGCAATTGTTTCTGGTTCCTACACTTTGATTGGTGAGAATGTCAGAGGGTGGCTTATTCTTTCAGCGGTCTGTTTTTCGTTTTGGGTGCAGTTTGCCAATAACAGGAACTGGTTGTGTTGTTATGAATTTGGCGCTTTTAAACTAGAACAGTTGGCTTGGCTGGTGTTGGGTCTAGCAATGCTGATTGCTGCACCATTGTTGCTTGTGTCGGTGTTGAATGCAGTATTGTCTCAACATGTGCCTGCCGCACCCGTGGAACTGACCATTGGTGCTCTGGTCAATGCGCTAAACCTTCTTCTAAACGTTGTTGGATGGTTTGCGCTGTTGCTGGCATCGAGCGATCACAGCTCCGACGCATTCAAGGCCCAGTTTTTTGCCCGTACAACGATTGTGACTTCCTGCGCATTTGTTCAGCTGGCATTGACCGGCGCAGTGCTGGCCGAAAACGCATCCGTGGCATTATTGTTCGATGCAATCGGTGCGCTATTTGTTGTCTGCGTCATGATCTTTAACGGCAGCAAAATGGTAGCCCGGTCGTTGCCAGACTTGCTCGACGCTCCGGCGAAAACGGAGGTTGTCCGAACTATCAAAAAAGTCATCGCGGAATCCAAGTTGAGAGGCCAAATTTGTGAAATGAGGACTCGCCGTTTGGCGGCCATTTCAATTGCTGAATTGTCATTGCCGGCATCCGAACTCCTGCGCGACAAAAATGGTGAATGCCGTAAACCAGCACTGGAAGCTATGGAACATGAGCTGCATCAGCACGGCGCCGAAGTGGAACTCAAATTCGTTGCCCGCCTGAGGCCCCGGGACATGCTCGGCGAAGCTGCTTAGGAATATGGATTTCTGTACCTCAAATCTTCAAACGGACAATTCCCTCGAGGTTGTTACGAGATCCCGGTTTTTGTCTGGTGCCAATTTTCCATCAGGTCGTTTGTCTATGACGGTTCGATTGCAACCCGGGGGGATTCAGGTCCCCCACGAACGGATCATGTTGCGGGTTGGTTCAGGCCGACTAATCAAAAGTCTCACTGCAGCGCAGCCAGAGCCTGGCGGAATGGAATGCTGCCATGCATGAGCACAAGCAGCCAACCAGGGCGGATATCAGGCAGGAGAAAGTCCTGTTTTGGGTGTTGAATGTTGATGGCATCGATATGGTATTGGTAACCGCCATCGCGTTGGCCACTGGATCCCTTACGTTGATTGCTGATGCACTGCGAACATGTCTGTCTTTAACGGTTGGATATTTTTCTCTTTGGATTTTGTACCGCAAACACCGCAATCGACTTGAGTGGTTTGAGTTTGGAAGTGGCAAACTTGAACGCATGGTCTGGTGTACGTTTGGCTTGGCCATGCTCATCGGTGCCATAGTTATATTTGGTCAGGTAGTTAGCTCGCTGTTTAACGAGATGGCGCGACCCTCCCCCATGGATCGTTCGATTGCTGCAATCACACGTTCGAGCAACCTACTCATCAATGTTCTTGGGTGGCTGTCTATCCTGTTTATCTTGCGAAAAAAGCATTCCGATGTGTTCGTCGCGCAGTTTTATGCGCGATCAACGATGATGGGGTGTTCCATCTTCTTACAAATCACTTTGACACTCGCCGCGCTATCGCAGACCGCTATCGCCGGGTTTTTATGGGACGTGATCGGAGCGATGTTTGTCGTCGGTATTATGTTCTACTCGGGAGTAAGAATGATTGCACGCGGACTGCCCGACCTGATGGATGCACCGGTGAGGGAAGCTGACCTGAAACCGGTAAAATCTTTGTTGAGGAATACATTTTCATCGAATGAGATCCGGGCCATCAGAGCACGCCGTTCAGCTGATACGATATTTTTGGAAGTTACTTTGTGCCAGGAGGCGGTTGAGTTGACTCGGACGTTCCCCCGGCGCGTAGATGAACTCCAAAGTCAGCTGGAACAACTGAATGGGAGGTTCGACATAACCCTTGTTGGACAGACTGTGCGATGAAAGCGGTGACCGAAAGTTGGCAGCCGTCTACCGATGAAATTTCCCAGGAAAGATGCTTGTTCTGGATCTTGACTGCAGAAGCGATCAGTATCTCAATACTTGCCGTTTTCGCAGTTGTTACCGGATCGCTGACGCTTGCCGGTGCAGTGTTGAGAGCAAGCCTGGCCGTGCTTTCCGGCTATTGCTCGCTTTGGGTTCTGCGGCGTAAACACCGCCACCGTTTTGGTTGGCTTGAATTTGGCAGCGGCAAACTCGAGCGTCTGCTCTCTGGTGTTTATGGGGCGGTCATGTTCGCCTTTGCGGTTTTCCTAACAAGCATGATTATCAATGCAATATTAAATTATGGTGCCCAGCCAACACCGGTTGACCGGGCGGTTGCCGCGATAGCAAGATCGCTCAATCTTCTGGTGATCACTATAGGATTTATTGCGACATACTATGTGGCGCGAAAAACGAGATCACAGATTCTTGCAACTCAGTTGCAGGTGATGTCCGTTATGTTGATTTGTACGTTTCTGGTCCAGATTACGCTGACTTTTTCCGCAATGGCTGAAAATCCCGCAGCCGCTTTCGGGTGGGACATCGCCGGAGCACTTTTTGTTGCGGTACTTATGTTCCGCGCCGGAGCAAAAATGGTCGTTGCGTCATTGCCGGACTTGCTGGATGCGTCAGTTTCCGAGGCAGAACTTAAAGAGGCCAAATCTCTTGTCATGCAGTTCTTCCGGCCGCATGAAATTTCATCGATGCAATCGCGTCGTTCGGGCGTATTGGTAATGCTTGAGGTCGAGCTTTATCAAAGCGCGCTCAGCGCAGCCGATGCAGGTTTGACCAAGATAAATTTGCTGCGGGACGGGCTGAAGCGATTGGATCGGAAGGTCGAGGTCAGCGTGATGATCGGACCTGAACAGGCCTTGAACAGCAACTCGGCTTCTTCAGCCAATGCCGGCCCGGCTGGGTTTCTCTAGTTCCATTATTCCGCAGCGGCTATTGCAATGGGGCTTCCGGCAGCATCTCTGATCTGGTCCGACGTAGCACTGTCAGCATATCCGTCGCGGGTCTGTGGAGTTTTCATATCCAACAGGCTGGAGGCGAGCTGAGTGCGCAGAATTTGCGCGGTGCCTCCCCCAATTGTGAACATGCGCACGTCACGATACATACGCTCAAGAGGCTCCTTGTCGCCATATCCTCTTGCGCCAAACATCTGCAAAGCATCGTTCACAACCTTGATCGCGGCTTCCGAGGCAAACAGTTTCGCGCGCGCCGCCAAGGTCTTGTCGGGAAAGAGCTGACCCGGTTCATCTGCACTGCTGGCCGCCTCATGGAGCATCAATCGAGATGCATGAACCGCGCTGTCCATATCGGCCATCATCCATTGCAAGCCTTGGAATTCGGCCAGGGGGCGCCCGAATTGTTCACGATCCTTCAGGTAGCGCTTTGCGTGCTCTACTGCACCCACAGCAACACCCATCGCAATAGTACCTGCTCCGACGCGCTGGCTGTTATATGCGGTCATGAGATTGGCGAAGCCGCGTTTGAAACCACCTGAGGGTTGGAGGACCATATCTTCGTCGATTTCGACATCGTTGAAACGGAGAATTGCTTCGGGCATGCCACACAATCCCATGGTCCGTTCCCGTGGACCGATTTCAAATCCTCTGGGTTCAATACCACGATCCGGGTCGCGATGAAGAATGAAGCCACCAACGCCCAATTCGACTCCAACCTCATCAACGACACGAGCAAAGACCAGATGCAATTTGCTCACGCCACCTCCGGTAATCCAGTGTTTTGTGCCGTTAAGAACGTAGCGCCCGTTTGACTTGCGCGCCGTTGTCGTCATTTCGGTAGCAGCGCTGCCAGCTCCCGGTTCGGTGACGCAGATCGCTGGCTTGTCACCGGCCAGAACGATTGGGGCACAAAATTTCTTTTGGTGTTCACTGCCATAGGCCATGATGGCGCTGATGCCCCCCATATTGGCCTCCACCACAATGCGTGCCGATAGAGTGCAGGCTGCTGCAATCTCTTCAACGACCCGCAGGACGTCCAGATAGGACGCCCCCTTTCCCCCATATTCGCGGGGTATGGTCATGCCGAACAATCCTGCCTTTTGCATATCTGAGACATTGTCCCAGCAATACTCTCGCGATTGGTCCCAGCGCGCCGCGCGGGGCAAAAATGCCGCGGCCAGCTCTCTTGCCGAATGAACTATCTTTCCGCGTTCGGAATGGGACAATGACATGTGTAAGACTCCCGTTTGGCTTTGCAAAAAAGTGCCACCGCCTTATATTCATGGCAATCGAATAAATCTGAATGCCAAAATCAAAGAAGCTTAATTAATGCAGACTCAGAATTTGCGAACCTTGCTCAAGATTGCCCAGGTCAATTCCTTTGCATTGGCGGCTGAGCACTTAAACATGACGCTGTCAGCAGTATCGATGCAGATGAAGAGCCTGGAAGATCAACTGGATGTTTCGTTGTTTGACCGAAAATTCCGGCCACCCAAGCTCACCCCCCTTGGGCTGGCGGTTGCAGAAAAAGCGCAGGCTGTGATTGCTGCCGAAAAGAAGCTGCTTGGTGTTTGTCATAGTCGGGATCGATTGGTGGGGCGTTTTCGAGTTGGATTTGTGTCGACTGCGAGTGCGCGGTTGCTGCCCGGTTTTCTCTCGGCGGCCTTGCGCAAGGCTCCGGAGGCCCGGTTTGATTTCGAAACGGGCTTGTCGGAGCAATTGGAAGATAAGGTACTGGCCGGGCAGTTGGATGCAGCTGTGGTCACTGTTTCCGGTCGAACAGATGACAGGCTCAAAACTGAAATTCTGGTTGAAGAACCTTTGGTATTTGCGGCTCCTAAATCGCTCGCCCCTCTTGGACTGAAGGCGATGATGTTAGTGGCCCCGTTTCTTCATTTCATGCCCAGTACGGGCATTGGCAAGCTGATTGCTGAAGAGATGAACCGCTCGGGAGACGGAATGTTACATTCCAAACTGGTGTTGGATAATGTGGAAACCATTATCGAATGCGTCAAATCCGGTGTCGGCTTTACATTGCTGCCGAAGCCGGACATTGAACGGTTGGGAGATGACGAGGTCGTCATGATTGAACTGGATGGCGAGGGCCTGTACAGGCAGATCGCACTCGTCACATTGCCTGACGGACCAACCGCGACAAGTTCAGAGCAACTCATGAACCTACTTTTGCATTAGCACTGCCGCAGGAGCCATATTGAATTACCAACCGCTGGATAGAGCTGCTGACACGTCACGGCTTCTCATCGCTTGCCTTTCGTCACACGCCATCGACACGCAACATTTTAAGGTTTGATGGCCGGGTCTAAGCTTTGCCATATCCACCGGCTGCAGGAGTTGTGACGATGACGGCTTCGCCGGCCACCACTTCGGTTTGATCGCAATGGTGCAGCAGTTCGATTTCACCGGACAACCTCCGAATTTCGGTTTTTCCGCATTCTCCATCTCCTCCACCATTCAGCCCTTTGGGTGGATTGTAGCGGCTGGAGCCAATCATGGCGCAGGTCATGTCCTGAAGAAAACGCATCCGGCGGGTTGTGCCATCTCCACCGTTGAACTGTCCGCGCCCGCCAGAGCCTTTGCGAATTGAAAATTCTTCCACGACAACCGGATAGCGCATTTCCAGAATTTCCGGATCGGTCATTCTGGTGTTGGTCATGTGAACATGAACGCCACTGGTGCCGGCAAATGGCCGGCCAGAATTGTCAACACCTGCAGGCGACCCACCACAGATGGTTTCGTAGTTCTGATAGCGATCATTTCCATAGGTTAGATTGTTCATGGTGCCAGGGCCGTTCGCCATGGCTCCAAGCGCCATCAACAAGCAGTTGGTGACCATCTGGCTGGTTTCCGTATTGCCGGCAATGACGGCTGCCGGGTAGTGAGGCTTCAACATGCAACCATCTGGAATAATGATGTTAATCGGCTTCAGGCAACCGGCATTCATCGGAATATTGGCCTCCACCATGATGCGGAAGACATAGAGCACCGCCGCTCGAGTGACAGGTTGCGGTGCATTGAAATTGTTCTTCTCGACATTCGAGGTGCCGGTGAAATCGACGGTCGCCGAACGGTTGGCACGGTCGACGGTGATTTTCACCTTGATC
>JBPCWM010000126.1:0-6751 GCA_051009515.1 Rhizobiaceae bacterium
TGGAGAGGAGTTGAGAAGTGGATCGATTGCAGTTTTCAAACAACCCGCTGATGAGTGCTTGCCCCAATTCCGGTTTGGCCTTAAACAGCAGCCATGACCCACGACCTGCATCATAGTCGTCTCCACCGACATACCGGCACTTGAACCGGGAACAGGCTGTTACATCAACAAACAGGCAAGACTTCCCCGCTCAAGATCAATTTTGTGGCGGACCCCACCCGCGTTTGAATTCCCGACAATATTCCAGATGAGATTTCCATGGCCGAGCAAGGCAAGACAAACCAACAAGCCAAAAAGCAGAAGAAGAATAAGCCTCAAAGACTGAAAGCCCGCCAGCCGCGTGGTTTTGTCGACCGTAGCGCTGACGATATCAGGGCGACAGATGCGATGGTGAATACCATACGCAAGGTCTTTGATGACTATGGTTTTGATCCTGTCGAAACGCCGCTGTTTGAGTACACCGACGCGCTGGGCAAATTTCTGCCAGATACTGACCGGCCCAATGAAGGGGTATTTTCGCTGCTGGATGATGACGAGCAATGGATGAGCCTACGATACGATCTCACGGCACCACTGGCTCGACATTTTGCGCAAAATATCAATGAGTTACAGACACCTTACAGAACTTATCGAGCGGGCTACGTGTTCCGTAACGAAAAACCGGGGCCGGGCCGGTTCCGGCAGTTCATGCAGTTTGACGCAGACACAGTTGGTGCACCAAATCCGTCGGCGGATGCGGAAATGTGCATGATGATGGCCGACACGATGGAAGCGCTTGGCATTGCGCGCGGCGACTATGTCGTGCGGGTGAACAATCGCAAAGTGCTGGATGGTGTCATGGAGGCAATTGGATTGGGGGGCGATGAAAACGCCGATCGCCGTTTGGGCGTTTTGCGAGCGATCGACAAGTTGGACAAGTTTGGTGATGAAGGTGTCGAGTTACTGCTTGGCGAAGGCCGTATGGATGACAGCGGAGACTTCACAAAAGGTGCTGGTCTGGATGCCGATCAAACCAGATTTGTCTTGCAACAGATTTCGTCAGATCCAAACAATGGTGTCGATACAGGGCTTGCCACCAACGCAGCCATTCAGCAGGGAACGATGGAACTTGACCAGATCAGGGTGTTGATTGAAGGCGCAGGTTACGGGGCTGATCAGATTAAGATTGACCCCTCGGTTGTTCGTGGTCTCGAATATTACACCGGCCCGGTTTACGAATGCGAACTGACCTTTCCAGTCACCAATGAGCGAGGTGAAACCGTCACCTTTGGTTCAGTGGCAGGTGGGGGTCGCTATGACGGTCTGGTGAAAAGGTTCACCGGACAGGACATCCCGGCCACCGGGTTTTCAATCGGTGTATCCCGCCTGATGACTGCTTTGAAAAATCTTGGCAAGGTCAAGTTGGATCAGACCCCTGCTCCTGTTGTTGTGTGTGTGATGGATCGTGACAACATGGCTTTGGCCGGTTACCAGCAGATGGTGCAGGAGTTGCGAGAAGCCGGTATTCGCGCTGAAATGTATCAAGGCAATCCCAAACAGTTCGGCAAACAGCTGCAATATGCTGACCGCCGCGGTTCTCCGATCGCAATCATTCAGGGTTCTGATGAGCGGGAAGCCGGTGAAGTGCAGGTCAAGGACCTGGTCGAGGGTATGCGGTTGTCACAACAGATTACCGACAATGAAGAATGGCGTGCTTCGCGCCCGGCTCAGCAGACGATCAAGCGCGACGATCTGATTGCAACGGTACAGCACATTCTTGAACAACAACGGGCAGAACGGGCACAATAACCATGCTTGAAAGCTTGCTCCGTCAATTGCGCTCGGTTGCACCGGATGTATTGGACGTCCCGATATTGCAACCAGCCGACCCTTTTCTGGAAACCGCTGGTGAGGATCTGCGGCGGCGTATTTTCATAACTGTGGCCATAGATGGTGCGGTGCAGTGTCTGCGTCCGGAATTTACTATTCCCATATGCCTTGGATTCGTAAGACGGACGACCGGAGCTATAGAACCACACCGGTATGCCTATGGCGGAACGGTTTTTCGGCAAGCCAGAGCCGGTTCATCTGAATTCCAACAGGTGGGACTGGAAGATTTGGGAGATGCAGACCGCATGACCGCAGACGCCCGCTGCCTGCACGATATGCTGGCCTGTCTTGATGTTGCAGGCATTGCCTCACCCCGAATTATCCTCGGCGACCAGAAATTGTTCGCAGTTGTGGTGGAAAACCTTAAATTGCCATCTGCAATTGCAAAGCGCCTTGTCCGTAATTTCGGCGTGTCCCGTCTTATTGACGACCAGATCGAAAAACTGACGCAAGTTTCAGAGCAGACGCGCGCAGATGATATCGCTGATCAATTGGCGTTGTCGGGCCGGGTTGATGATCTTGAGGAGGAGATTCAACGCAAGATGAACGAGGCAGGTATGACGCCGGGGGTAGGGCGCACTCCGCAGGCCATAGCCGAGCGAATGATTGAAAAGGCCCGTGAGAGCCATTTCCAGCTTGGCACGGATCAGGCGGCCCTGTTGCGCGACTTTCTTGCCCTTGAATTGCCGCTGCGGGAGGCGGACGGCGCACTGGAAGAATTTGCAGCCCGTCGCAATCTGTCCTTTGGTAAAGCCGGCACAAATTTCCGCAAAAGGATTGAAGCACTCGAAACGGCACAGGTGGATATTAGCCGGATCACCTACAAGGCCTCGTTTGGACGGAACCTGGAATATTATACGGGCCTTCTGTTTGAGGCTCAAAGCAATGGATTGAGCGTTGCTGGCGGGGGGCGTTATGACAGGCTCTGCAGCTTGTTGGGGGCTGTGCGACCAGTTCCTGCGGTTGGGTTCTCCATGTCTGTGGACAGATTGGAGGAAGCCCGATGAGTCTGGTTATTGCCATTCCCTCCAAGGGACGGTTGAAAGAAAAGACACTGGAATTGTTCTCTGCAGCAGGTCTCAGCATCGAAAAGCCTGAAGATTCACGCACCTATCAGGCGGCAATCTCGGGTTACAACGGTGTTGAAATCGCCTTTTTGTCGGCTTCTGAAATTGCCCGCGAACTGGCAACCGGTTCTGTTCATCTCGGTGTAACGGGTGAAGACCTTGCCCGGGAAACAATTCGCGATGCAGATCGAGTTATAGATATTCTCTTACCTTTGGGCTTCGGCCATGCCGACGTGGTTGTGGCCGTTCCTGACTGTTGGATTGATGTTTCGACCATGGGTGACCTCGATGATGTTGCCGCCGACTACCGCGCACGTTATGGCCGACGCCTGCGCATCGCGACCAAATATTGGCAACTGACCCAGAACTGGTTTGGACAACACGGAATTGGCGTTTACCGCATCGTGGAAAGCCTTGGTGCCACCGAAGGTGCGCCGGCTGCAGGCAGCGCAGACGCCATTGTTGATATCACGAGCACAGGAAGCACAATCAGGGCGAACAATCTGAAAATTCTGGATGACGGCATAATTTTGAAAAGTCAGGCCAACCTGATTGCATCGAAGACTGCAGGCTGGACCAATGCTCACAAGCGCAGTTGTGAGGAAATTGTTTCGAGATTGGCCAAAATCTGTTAATCTGGTGCAATGTTGCGGTTTTTGTATTGCTCAATAGTTCTCGTGTCGACCTCCAGCCTTGCGATGGCGGATGCGCTCGATGGTGACTGGTGCAATGATGTCGATGGCAAACTGACCATTGACGGTTCCACGATAACGACGCCAGGTGGACAGCAAGTCGAGGGCAAATATGGCCGTCATCGATTTGAATATACCGCGCCAGCAGGCGACTGGAATGGCAGCAAGTCAATCGTCATTCGGCAATTCAGTGAACAGTCGATGGAATTGACCGTTGAGGGTGGCTCAGGTCGGCGCTGGAAACCCTGTCAGATTGTCAGCTGACAGCAAACCGGTTGCAAAACGTCGCGATTACCCACAACTCCTGCTGCACCTTACATGGCCGGGTTCAGGTAATTCAAAATTGAGTTCATGCGTAACATCACTTTTCGAATCACATGGGTTGCGCCCATGCTTTCTGTGTAAATGGCCACGGTTCCAACTGAGCCGGGTTTCATAAAGCGTTCATCTTCCGGGTTATCAATATCGATAAGCACCTGAAAGGGCTCTGAGCCGATTTGTACCGCCGCGGCCATTGTTCCACCAACCTGAACCTGGCCGCCTGACGCTGCAGGAACCACGCTGGACACGGTGCCGAATACAATGTGTCCAGGTTGTGTTTTCATCGCGATTTCAGCGGTTTGTCCGGGTTTAATGTGCCGCAGGTAGATTTGCTGAATCTGCGCAACCGGCCCTGAATTGGATGTGTCGACAAAAGCCATGGCCGGGGCGAATGGCAGGGTTACAACACGTTGCCCGACGGCGAGTGCCATATTGGTGACATATCCCTGATTTGGTGCACGCACAATTGTTTGATCCAGATCCCATCGGGCTTTTTCCAGACGTGCTTTCGCCTCGGCGACTTTGGCCGGTTCGCCACTTTCCATCACCGCACCCAATTCGGTTTGTGCGCGACGGACCTCGGCATTTGCGGAATCGACGGCGGCAGTGGCCTGGTCCAAATCAGCCTGTCGCCGTTCAAGCCGGTTTTCCGGGTAGACATTGCGCTCAACCAGTTCTTTGTCATCATTGTAGCGTGATTGTGCCAGATCACGCTGGGCAATTGCCTTGCGCAATCCAGCTTCAGCGGTCTCAAGGGAATCCTGATCCTGATCGGCCTGAGCCTCTACGCGAACGAGTGTGGCTTGTGCCAGATCAACGGCTTGCTGAAACGGCACAGGGTCAATCTTGAACAGGACGTCGCCTTTTTTCAGTGGAGTATTTGGCTCTACATTTATTTCAACAACCTGACCAGCCACATTTGGAACAATCGACACGACCCGCGTCAAAATCCGAACCGGACCAGAAGGCGCGCCCCATTGCATGGGTATAAAGAGGAAGATCAGGAGCAAAACCATCCATACGGCGGTGCTGGACCAGACAAGCTTGGTGTCGGGCAGTATTTTAACCTTGATCAGAACAAACAGGATGGCGACATAGATCAGAGTGAGAAAGATAATCATGATGCGGCCTCTTCACCGGCCGCATTAATGTCCTGACCCTGATACACATAAAAGGCCCAAACAAGGGCCAATGGCCAGAATACACCAAGCGCAAGAGCACCAAGCCAGCCTGCTACGTTGACCGCGGACTGTTGGGGGTGATTGCGCTGTTTGGCAACCTTACCCGGCAACATGGCCAGAAAGACAAAGATTGCGATTGCTGTGGCGATCAACACCAACAAAACAATCCATGCAAATATATCAAGACCGCTCACAAATCACTCCGAATTCTTAACACCGATGTTGCCGCACATAATGAGAGCAGAAAGAACTACTATTCTGCTCATTTACCCAATTTATGAAGGAGCTTCGTGTCGCCCTCTATAATTTTTAAATACCACATAGCCCAAGCGCCATCCAGCCCAATTGCAGGCCTTCCTCCCGTATTTGATTGGTGGCTTTGCGCTGGTTTGCCTGACTGGTAGGCCAGATGATAAGTCATGCGCATTGGAAACTTGGAAAGTCGGTCTAATATGAACTCTTGGATAGCGGAGGCTGTGGGCAGGATTGAGGCTGACTACCAGCGATCAGCTGATACACATTTATTCAAGCTGCCTATCCCTCGTCTTCGGGATGTCGATATTTATCTCAAAGATGAAAGCACTCATCCAACGGGCAGTCTTAAGCACCGTCTGGCCAGGTCTCTCTTCCTATACGCGCTGTGCAATGGCAAACTGGATCATACAACGCCGGTTATCGAGGCCTCCTCAGGCAGTACCGCTGTTTCAGAAGCCTATTTCGCCCAGATGCTGGAGCTGCCATTTACGGCAGTGATGCCACGCAGCACGGCACAGCGTAAGATTGACATGATCAAGCTTTATGGTGGGCAGTGCCATTTTGTCGACAAAGCGTCCCAGATGCATGTTGCTGCGCAGGCACTCGCCGATGGAAGCGGTGGCTATTTCATGGATCAATTCAAATATGCCGAACGGGCTACCGATTGGCGAGGAAACAACAATATTGCTGAATCGATTTTTGAACAAATGAAGAAGGAGCGGTTTGCGCAACCAACAGCCATTGTCATGAGCGCGGGAACCGGAGGAACCTCTGCAACACTTGGACGCTATATTCGGTATCGCGGGTTTGACACAAATTTGACCGTGGTCGACCCGGAAAATTCTGTATTTTACGATGGATATACCCAAAGGAACCGGTCGCTGACGTCCGATGGGTCCAGTCGGATTGAGGGCATCGGCCGTCCCAAGGTTGAGTTGTCTTTTCAGTCCGATGTTATTGATGCGATGATCAAGGTTCCCGATGCGGCAAGCATTGCAACGATCTGGTGGCTGGAGAAGATCATCGGCAGGCGGGCCGGTGGTTCGACCGGGACAAACCTTTGGGGCGCGCTTCAAATTGCTGCTACGATGATGGAGCGAAGGGAAAGTGGCTCAATCGTTACGCTTATGTGTGACGGGGGAGAGCGCTATCACGACACCTATTATGACTCCCGGTGGGTGACTGAAACGATAGGGGACACGGAAGCCTTTAGTGCGGAGTTGGAAAATTGGCTCTGATCTAGAGCATTTCCGGTTTAATTTGCCCCATACCCTGCTGCCTTGAAGAAATTTGTGCATTCCTGTTGTGAGAACAGCTTGAGAATTTCGCCGACCCCTTTCCATAAGTCCCCAACGGTTCTCAGCGC
>JBPCWM010000127.1:0-4804 GCA_051009515.1 Rhizobiaceae bacterium
GGATCGTCCAACCCATGAAGACAACGTGGACGGTGGTTATCCATGCCGGCACGGCGTCTTCGCGTTTGTCCCAATCGGGATCTTCAAAGGGAGCGCGCTGGTCTTCAGGCAATGCTCCCGGAACAGACTTGCGGACACGGAACAACACGACTTCATCAAACCGTTTGTCCAACGCCTCCTTAACAAGGTTTTGTTCTACGCCCTGCGAACTCATGGATGGCAGTACATCCGCCTCGACTCGAGTTCTAACTCCACTAAAGAAATCGCGTATCTGAGCTTCTATGGCGGCACCCGTGTTTTGAACTGCATCGACCTCCTTCGCCGCTGCCTTGTATTCTTGCTCCATCAAGTCTCGGGGCACAAAACGACGGCTGATATCCTCTTTCAGAGCCTGAAGCGCAAACTTATCCTGAAGTGTGGCGAGTTCTTTCCGGAACAAAAGGAAGTAAGCGGCATTGCCCAGTAGGATACCGACAATGGCTTTCCAACCGAAGGTCGTGATCATGAAGCTGGTGTCCCACTCCCAGGGGCCTGCGACCATCAGAATGGGGGGCGCAGCAAAGTGGGTGAGCGTCCCTCCAATCGAGATGTTCACGAACAGAAGGCCCAGTGTGGCGTATTTGAACGAGGCCGACGGGTCGAGATCATAAAACCTCTGCGCAAGCAAACCCGCCGTAATAGTCATGGCTGCGGGCTCAGTTATGAATGAGCCCAGGAGCGGCCCGATTGTCATAGCGGTCACCCAGAAGGCGCCAAGTGTTCCTCCGAGTAGCCTTGAGATCGCCAACATGAATCTTTCGGCCAACTTCAGGATCGGGCGCGTTGAAGCCAGCACCATGATCACAATGACAAAGGCCGCTTCTGTCAGATTGACACCCTGATCGATATAGGCAACTGCTGTCGACCAATCATAAAACGAAACGATGGCAAGCAGTAGCGGAATTGTCCAAAGCCCGAAAACAACTTCAATCTCACCCAGGAAATGGTAAACCCCGGCCAGGATATCTGAAGATGTTTCTTTCGCTTCCCCACGTTTGATCTTTTCCTCGTGAGCTTTCGCCCGCTTGTGGCTGAGGTCCAGAAACTTGCCAGCAAGAAATGTATGGATGATCGCGGCAAAGAAGATGAACGTTGCAATCAGGTTGAATGGTGCCATCGATATCCTGTTCCAAAGGATCGAGCCAATGCTCTCCAGTTCGGCATCCCCGTAGCTATCAAAGCTCGGCGGAAAATTGAGATCGCCTGTAGGCGTGGCAGCAAATGCCTGATTGGAGACTGCAAGCACCAATAAGGCTGCAACTAAAAGAACTCTGGTCAAAAAAGGACTTTTCATTTTCCACTCCGCAGCCTTTGTTAGGCGTGCTCTGATCTTAAATCGGTTCAGACCGTGCTGGATTAAATCGAGTGTATTATAGGCAAAAACGACATACATGGCCGCAAGCAGGATCATTCCGCTACGGTCAATCAACTTCCCGGATGTGGTGGCGTCTTCCGCGGCAAAAGATGATCCGAGCAGCAAGAGAAACGCACTCATTCCAGACCACCAGATCTGCCGATGAGGTCCACCCTTCATGATGCGGGCACCATATAGCATGCAGGCCGTGAAAAGGACTAATACCATCAAGGGGAGGAACGGTGCCATGACCAAAAGCTCGTAGCATAGCAACATGGTCAGTCCACCGTGGAGAACTGTACCAAAAAGGGATTCAAACCCTTTAGCCGCTCCACCACGACTATTCATGCCGGTCGCGAACAGAACACCAAAAATGAGAGTGAGCGCATTGGTCCACTCAAAGATCAGGAAAGCAACGAACAACGGCATTGCTACCAAAGTGAGCCGCGCGGACAAGTGAACAGCCATGTCATGGGAAACAGTCTTTGCCGCTGAGACTTTGGGCACTCCGCTTACTGGCAACAGCATAAATGCAACCCAGCTCATCAGTACGGCCACGACAAGGTCACCAACAATTCCAACGGCAACGCTGGCAGCGACCGCCGGATGAACCTGTACAAGAACAGGCATCAACAAGCACCCGAGAAGCGCGCCCGTAATGCCAATGAAATGCGCACCTGAGACAAGTAGATACAAATAGAGCCGGAACAAAAGTAGCCCGAAAACGCCAACAAAGACCACCGGATAAGGAGTCAGAACTGTGGCGATCTGATAACCAAAAAAGATCGCCAAAACAGACATTAATAGAACCCGAACGGCTGACCGGACAGGCAACGGGTCAGGGTCGAGCAACAAAAGCGCGGTCAGGACCGGCATCACATAAGCCAATGGCCAAGCAACAAGCTGGGTGACAATGAACGATAGCGATACACCGCAGGCAAAACGCAAAACCCGCTTCAAGGTCTGGTCTTTTTGTCTGGCCTGCTCAGCCATTTGGTCCAAATGCTTGCAACTCGTGTCTCAATACAAATAGGAGAAAAACGAGACGATGCGTATCCAGATTCCGCCAAGCGCGTTCCAGACGGGATTGGAACCCGTGTAAACAATGACGTCGACCTGCGAGTTAAGGCGCAAACCGTTTGTATCCTTGATGGTGTAGCTGACAGCGCTAGGGCCAATTATCACCGGAAAGCGTTGTGGATCTCGGAGCCAACTCCTGCTCTGCTGCGCTGTTGTCAGCGTTCCCAGCGCACCTTCATTTCCAGTTGCTACCCCGACCGGTAAGGAAATCACTTGGCCCTTGAAAATTCTGCCAGGAAAGGCATCGAAAGCCAGATCGACCTTGTCTCCCACTTTCATGTTGCCGAGGTTGTTTTCTGTGAAATGGGCCTCCACCCACCCTTCTTCTGCACCTATGAATGTCATCAGCGGCTGACCGGACGTTGCGTATGTTCCGACGTCAATGTCGATATTGGCAACATACCCACGGCTTGGTGCGGCCATATTCGTTCTGGCTAGGTCGAGTCGTGCCGACTCCAGGCTGGCAAGCGCACTCCGTACCTTGGGATTGTCCTCCCCGACCGACCCAAGTTGTTCCTTGGACCGAGCCAGATCAGCTTCTTCCTTGGCGACCTGTGCCTGGGCGGTGGCAACTTTTGAACGCGCTTCATCCCCTTTAGTTTTTGTATAGATTCCCTTTTTTTCAAGCGTAAATACACGTTCAGCCTGCACAAGCGCTTCATCCAATTCCGCTTGTGCCTTCACCAGAGATGCGGTCGCCCCGGCAACGGAAGCGGTGTTCGCTCCGACTGACTGCCCGGCTTCCTCCAGCGCCGCCTCTGCGGCACGAACGGCGACTTCAAAACGCTTCTTATCCAACTGAAACAAGGGGTCACCTGCTTCGACCAACTGGTTTTGCTCCACCTGGACATCACTGACATAGCCGGACACATCAGGTGCGAGCGCAATCGCGAAAGTCTGAACGCGGCCTGCGGCCGTATACGGCGTCACCCGGTCTGCAACAAGATACCAGGCAAAAAGAAGCACAATTGCGAAGAGCAATCCGGAAGTGATGCGCCGTACGCCACGCTCAGGATCATCCGCAGTACAATCGTCCATCGATGTCGGTTGATCACCCATATTCTATTTGCTTTCTTGATACCTGACTAGCGTAACGCAATTGGGAGTTGGCTGTCGTCACATTTGCATGACGATACGGCCGTCGATATTTCCCTGCTTCATCCGGTCAAAAATGTTATTGATATCTTCAATGCTCTCCGTTGTAAAATGCGCTTTGACCAATCCATCCGCCGCAAATCGCAGCGACTCCGCCAGATCGTTGCGGGTACCGACGATGGAACCTCTGATTGTTTTGCGGTTTAAAACCGTGTCGAAAATTGAAAGCGGAAAATCCTCTGGCGGCAATCCAACCAGACTCATCGTGCCACCGCGCGCCAACATGCCGACTCCCTGCTCGAATGATTTGCCAGCAACCGCCGTCACCAAGACACCTTCTGCTCCACCACCTTTTTGTACCTCGGCCACCGGATCGGTTTCCAATGCGTTGATGACCATGTCGGCACCCAGAGAAAGTGCCAAGTCGAGTTTGTCCTTCGCTATGTCAACTGCGATCACATGCAATCCCATGGCCTTTGCATACTGCACGGCCATATGACCTAACCCTCCAATTCCCGAAATAACCACTGTTTGGCCGGGACGGGTGTCGGTTTCCTTGAGGCCCTTGTAGACGGTGACACCGGCGCAGAGCACCGGGGCAGCAGCTTCAAAACCAACTGCATCCGGAATGTGACCAACATAGTTTGGATCGGCGAGCGTATACTCCGCGAAACCGCCGTTTACGCTGTAGCCGGTATTCTGCTGCTCCATGCATAGTGTTTCCCAACCACCCATGCAGTGATGACAGTGACCGCAGGTTGAATAGAGCCAAGGAACCCCAACCCGGTCGCCTTCTTTTACTGAGTTAACGTTTTTGCCAACCTCGGCCACATATCCAACTCCCTCATGCCCTGGAATAAAGGGGGGCGCAGGCTTTACTGGCCAATCACCATTCGCTGCGTGCAGATCGGTGTGGCAAACGCCGCTTGCCTCTACTTTGACAACTATTGTGTCGTCCGTAACCGATGGTTTTTCAACTTCGGATATGTCGAGTGGAGCACCAAACTCTCGTACAACTGCAGCTTTCATATTTGCCATGTGAGGAACTTTCTGTTTTTAAAGCGACCGTCCAGATTGGGCCAAAGGTTAGATCGAATCCGGGCCGAATTGGCCCCAATTCTTGAGCATATACGGATCAGCTGGATTCACCAGCGCCCGCCAAGTAGAGTGCGACCCCGGCATTTGGTTGTCGGGATCGCTTGTTGGCATCAGATGGCTGATTCTCCACCATCGGCC
>JBPCWM010000128.1:0-38391 GCA_051009515.1 Rhizobiaceae bacterium
ATGCAGATTGCGGCCGGTGTGCCGCTGATGTGTGACGAAGGCGACGATTTCTCAACCTTCCGCATAGGCCTGTTCGGCCTCGACAAACTGCATGGAATTGATGGAGCCGTTGCCAAGCTGGATGGTGTGTTGGAGCAAGTAGTTGGAAAATAGACAGGTCCTCCACATTTCAAATGCAATTTGTTGTGTTATCCCAATGGTTTGAAGCTGACAATTATATCTCAGTTCAACCAATGACGACACCTTTGCCGCTATATGATGTGGGAGCGGGCCTATACTCAGGAACAGAACCAACTGTGTTCCAGTGCCGTCACACAGAGCATGAAGTCAGGAGTTCACGCCGATCTTCAACGAGGCTATACGGAGCGAGCCTTTTCTGCCACTTGCCAATTCAACAAAGAAGCGATCAGAAACGCCCTTGCTTAGCCAACGGACAAAGCAATTGCCGGCTCTGCCAACCTTTGAAACATTGAGTACCTGTCGCAACTGTCCAGTCATATTCACCAAAGTTTTCCGATTGCCCATCATCGAGCCCTGCACTCAGTCTAATAACTATCGCGGACATTCAACGCCCTAATCACCTCCAGACCTAGTGTTCTCGTGTTCTTCTGCTCTCCGGTGTCACGGTAGATATTGACACCAATTTTTTCCGCAATTTTACGCAAGATTGGTTTCGCAACAGGTTCTACTACGTCGCCACGTTCTACGATGACTGAGGCATTCTCAAACCGCACAATTCGATATACATCATATAAAACTTCATCTGTTTTGCGCAGTTTTCTTAGCTGTTCAATTGGTATCCGGCCAGCACCAAATGAACCAGCATCTCTTAGCGTACTGGGAATTGAATAGAAGCCTGCATTGTTGACACCGGTCGTTGCTACACCATTAGCCGCGCAATCAATATCTTCAACGATGCTGAGTTCGCCGTCCTCTATCAAAAACCGCAGCACAATGACCCAATCGACTTGATCAAAAGTGCTAGCCTTAAACGTAGCTGGACATTTTGATGTGTAAGTTTTCACAGAGACTCGTCGCCCATCAGCAGCGACAACGTCGTATCCTCGTTGGTTGGTTTCCAAGGCCATCTGCCCACGAGTGATCATCGCAGCGTATAACTCACCAATGCGTCCGGTTAGGTGTCGCAACTCAGCTGGAGCGACTCCCTAAGCCAACTCCTGTTCAAAGAACTCCAGATGACGTCCGAGTGATTGGATGATCTGAGTTTGGGTCAGTGTAGTGGTGGTCACTGCATTCTACTTTCGTGAACTCTCAACTCTGTCAGGCCCCCAAAGTTCGACGGCGCGAAGCTTTGATATGCCAAAGATATTCAATAGTAAAATAATATAAGTGCATTATTCATCTAATTTTTTAGAAGAGTATTTTTGGGTCTAGAAATATTTTTTCCAAGTTTCAAATATTTGCACCAGCTGCATTTTAGAAGTGAGGTAGCAGCGAATATGGGTGGTCCGAATGTTCACGCAACGGGCGCGTTTTGCTGGCTAGGCCTCTGTCAACATCTCGCTTAATTCCAGCCACTCTTCTTCGACTTCGACCAGGCGACGTTCGAATTCGGCTTTTTTTGTTGCAAGATCCCGGATACGTTTGGCGTCTCGTTCCGTGCTGGCGGTGGCCAGCAGTTTGTCGAGTTTTTTTATAGCCTCTTCGGCCTTCTTCATGATGGCTTCCAGCACCTGGCTGCGCTTGCGGATATCTGACTGGGATTCTCGACGCCGGGCCAGCTCCCGCCGTTTATCGGATGCAGATTTCTCTTCGCCTCGGGACTTCTTCTTCTTGTCTTCGTTGCGTGCGCCAGGAGAGCCCGGGCCTTTGAGGACTAGCCGGCGATAGTCTTCCAGATCACCCTCATATGGGCCAACCCTGCCGTCATGAACGAGCCAGAGCCGTTCCGCACTGGCCTCGACAAGGTGTCGGTCATGGGAGATGAGAATCACCGCCCCGGAATAAGCATTTAGAGCCATGACAAGGGATTCGCGGCTATCAATATCCAGATGGTTCGTTGGTTCGTCGAGAATCAGCAGGTGCGGCTTGTCGAACGTGGCCAGCCCCAGAAGAAGGCGAGCTTTTTCTCCCCCCGACAGGCTGGCAGCTTTGGTGTCCATTTTTTCAGCACCCAGTCCCATTTGGGCAACGCGGGCGCGAACCTTGGCATCTGGCTGTTGCGGCATGAGCCTGCGCACATGATCAACAGGCGTTTGTTCAGGATAGAGATCATCCATATTGTGTTGGGCAAACATGGCAACGCGCAGTTTTTCTGAACGGACCAACTTGCCGTCTGTAACTGCCAGTCGCCCTGAAATCAGCTTGGCAAATGTGGATTTTCCATTGCCGTTTGCACCGAGCAGGGCGATACGGTCATCGGCATCAATGCGCAGATCCATGTTGGAAATGATCGGTTTTCCGGGCTCGTATCCAGTGACTGCCCGTTCCAGATTAATGATTGGCGAAGCAATCGGTTTTTCAGGGCTTGGAAAATTTAAAGGCGCAACTTCCGTATCCTGTACAGCGGAAATCTGTGCCATTTTCTCCAGCGCTTTCACCCGGCTTTGCGCTTGCGTAGCTTTGGAGGCCTTGGCCTTGAACCGGTTGATAAAGGCTTCCATGTGGGCTCGTTTGGCATCCTGCTTGGCCTTCATTTTTGTCTGCAGTGCCATGCGTTCAGCACGAGTCTTTTCAAAGAAGTCGTAGTCGCCCTTGTAGGAAGTCAGTTTGAGATTTTCCAAGTGTACAATTGTATTGCAGCACTTGTTCAGTAAGTCGCGATCGTGGCTGATTATGATGACCGTATGGCGGTAGCGGGCAATGTAGTTTTCAAGCCAGAGTGTGCCTTCCAGGTCGAGATAGTTTGTGGGCTCATCAAGCAGCAACAGATCGGGTTCTGAAAACAATACAGCAGCAAGTGCGACTCGCATCCGCCAGCCACCGGAAAAATCCGAACAGGGGCGCGCCTGCGCCTCTGAGTCAAAGCCCAACCCGTGCAGAATGGAACCTGCGCGTGCTTCGGCGGAATGGGCATCGATATCACCAAGGCGGGTATGAATATCCGCAATCCGGGCCGGGTCAGTCGCCGTCTCCGCTTCTGCCAGCAACCGGCTGCGTTCCACGTCGGCTTCCAGTACGGTGTCCAGCAACGAGATTTCGTTGCCCGGAGCTTCCTGAGCCACCTGGCCGATGCGCATGTTGCGTCTGATATCGAGTGCACCGGATTCTGGACCATATTCACCGGTAATCAGTTTGAACAAAGTGGTTTTGCCGGTTCCGTTGCGGCCAACAAATCCAACCCGAGCCCCTGTCGGCACGGTCAGGGACGTATTGTCCAGCAGCAGTCTGCCCTGCATGCGAAAAGTGAGGTCGGAAATCGTCAGCATGGGCGGCTTTTGGTGCAAATTTGCGCCAAGTGCAAGACACAAGTGCAAAGCAGGAGTGCGGTATTGGTCAACTATCGCTTGGCGGTGCTGCTTGTGCGGGCTTTTTGTTGACAAGAACAATCCCCAGAGCAACCAGAACGAGTGCCGCAATCAGGCGAAGTCCGACTGGCTCGCTGAGGATCAGCCAACCAAAACCGACGCCAAATACGGGTGCCAGAAAGCCGAAACTTGCCATGTCTGATGCCGGATAGATGGATAGCAGCCAGAACCAGAACGAAAAGCCGATCACGACCACCACCACGACCTGAAAGGAGAAGATGGCCCAATGCCAGGGCTGTAATTCCCGCACAAGCGGGCCGAAAAACGGTGCAGCGAGCAAGATCAGCGGTGCCGATATGGCCAATTGGTAGAGCAGCTGCATTTCAGGAGACGATTTCTTGAGGTCAGTCGTGCGAACAGTCAGCGCAATCGCAGCCCAGAAAGCCGCCCCAACAAGGCAGATAAGATCGCCAATCAGTGCCAGATCGCTGGCCGGGGTGTCGTTTTCCCAAAGCGCCAGAACAACTCCGCTTATGGCCAGCATTAGCCCGCAAATGCGAACAGGTGTGAGACGATC
Source organism: Rhizobiaceae bacterium (assembly GCA_051009515.1). Taxonomy (GTDB): domain Bacteria; phylum Pseudomonadota; class Alphaproteobacteria; order Rhizobiales; family Rhizobiaceae; genus Pseudahrensia. The sequence goes on from JBPCWM010000128.1 coordinate 4,006, forward strand.
TCCTGGAATGAGAAAGTGAGCACCCAGCGCCACCCAAAATGGCATGGTGTAAAAGAATACTGATGCGCGCGCCACTGTCGTGTAGTCAAGTGCAAGAAATAGAAGGATAAATTCTGCCGCAAACAGGCAGCCAACCAGCAGGCCGGGCAACAGGCTTCCGTCATTCAAATCGAGTTTACGCTTTGCAAGTAGGGCGAAAATCAGCAGCAGAGGAAATGCAAACAGGGATCGCAGCCCAGCCTGAAACACTGGCTGCAACCCGGTATTGACGATTTTGACCAGCACTTGATTGAGGCCAAGCAGGGCCGAGAAGAGAACCAGGCTTGTCGCACCAAAGGCATCGATTTTCGCCTTGCGTTCCACCGGATCAGGCCGACTTGGCTGATCTGTTTTCAAGCTGGAAATAGATCAGATCAAGGGGAGGCGCCTTGCCTGTAAGCCTGGTCAGAATGGCGTGGGCCTGTCCACGATGATGAGTCTGATGGTTAAACAGGTGTGCAAGGGCGGGCCCCAGCTGCAGGGTTACTGGCTCCGGCAAAGTCACTGGCGCATAGGTAAATGCGGCGTTGATCTGATCCATGTCCAGACCGTCGACAAACTGGATAATCCGTGAATCTGCCTGGCTCCTCAATTCTCCAAGTTCGTCCAACGTCTCAGCCAATATTGTATCCAATTTATGTGGCGGTGGTGGAGATTGCTGAAACCGCGCCAGCCAAATTGCGTCTCCTACCAGGATGTGGTTGAGCGTTCCGTGCATGGAGTGGAAGGCAACTGAGCAATCGCGATGAAAATCTTCTTCGCTCATGGTTCCAGCCGCTTCATAAAGCCGCAGGTTTGCCCAGCGATTATAGGCGGCAAAGGTCCTGAAATGATCAAGCAAACTCTTTTGTCCCCGGATGATGCATGATAACTGTTCGATCCAATCATCGATAAGGGCTCATGATTAAAATGACAATCAAACTTTACGACCTGTGCGGCGGCAACGAAGACCATCGCTTCAGTCCCCATTGCTGGAAGGCCAAAATGGCGCTGGCTCACAAGGGGTTGGACTTCACCACCGTTGCCACGCCCTTCACCGCAGTGGCCAGTGTTGAAGGTGGAGATACTCGCAAGGTACCTGTACTCGTGGATGGAGATGCCGTGATTGAGGAAAGCTTTGAAATAGCTAAATATCTCGATCGCACTTATCCTGATGCACCCAGTTTGTTTAATGGTTCCGGTTCAGAAGAATTGACCAAGTTCGTCATCAACTGGTCCAATAGCCAATTGCATCCCGCCGTTGCCAAACTCGCAGTGCTTGATATTTACAAGGCTCTGGCACCAGCCGATCAGGCGTTTTTCAGGCAAACCCGGGAAAAACTTTTCGGCTGCACATTGGAAGAGTTTGATGCAAAATTTCCCAAGAACGGCGATACGCTGAAGGCTGCTCTTCAACCCGTTGAAATGACTTTGAGAAAACAGGCCTTTCTTGGTGGCGATGCTCCAATTTTTGCAGACTATGTGGTCTTCGGTGCGCTGCAGTGGTTGCGCCTGACTGCCTCGCAGGATCATTTGCCCAAAGAGGGCGGCGTTGCTGACTGGTTTGGCAGATTGCTGGATCTTTACGACGGGATGGGCCGCAATGCGCGGGCTGCTGCATAAGCTGCTTGCCGTGGCAGGCGGTTGGCGCTATAGCCCCGCTCAAACAATTCCCCAAATTACAGGAACCTGATCGATGGCTATCGAACGTACCTTTTCAATGATTAAACCTGACGCAACCAAGCGTAACCTCACCGGTGTAATAACCGCGAAACTGGAAGAAGCCGGTTTACGGGTGGTAGCGTCGCGCCGTGTGCATATGAGCCTGCGCGAAGCAGAGCAATTTTACGCGGTTCACAAGGAACGCCCGTTCTTTGGTGAGCTTACCGAGTTCATGTCGTCCGGCCCAACGGTGGTTCAGGTTCTTGAAGGCGAAAATGCAATCTTGAAAAACCGTGAAGTCATGGGAGCGACCAACCCCGCCGAGGCCGACGAAGGCACGATCCGCAAGGAATTCGCCTTGTCTCTCGGAGAAAATTCCGTGCATGGCTCCGACGCTCCTGAAACTGCTGCTGAAGAAATTGCATTCTGGTTTGCTGGGTGTGAAATCGTTGGTTAGTTGCCGTGCATGATAATTTCAGGGCCCGGATTTGCTGTCGCAGGTACGGGCCTTTTTTGTTGCACAATCATCCGCTAACTGCGGTTGTAAGACCAGCCATGCGAAATCGGTGACAGTTGCTGTAAACTTGCGGTCGAGTCGCCACCAGACCCGCTGCCCGAGTTGCCGTCAGTATCACCTCCTGGGGGGATGGATGCATCGCTGAAAGATGTGTGGTGCAAATTAGCCTACTAGTCGGGTGTGATGAAACTGATGGCAGATGAAGTGCAGAAGAATAAAACTGTGAAAGATAATATGGCCCGCATCCCCTTTAAGCCTGTAATTGCCGCCATTTTTGCTCTCCTGGGCCTGCAGTTGGTCTTGGCGATAACTGCGCAGGCGCAGCTGACCACCCCGACCAATTCGGATTCCGAGAAAGTGGCGACTGATACGCTGGGAAGGACAACACCGCGAGGAACAGTGGAAGGCTTTATCAAGGCTATTCGGGAATCGGGTGTGGAAAGAGCCTCGCGCTATCTGGACGTATCAAATTATCCTCTCGGTGAACGACCGGAAATCGCCGTGGAACGTGCAGAACAGTTGATCCAGTTGCTGGATCGAAATGGCACCATATTTGATATCACTGACTTGTCTGCATCACCTGATGGCAGTTTGACTGACGGACTGGACGACAATCGAGAACAGGTTGGCATTCTGGATCGCACGCGCGACAACGCGCCCTTAATGCTGCATCAGGTCAAAGGGCCAGACAATCTTACGATCTGGCTGTTTGAGCCGGAAATGCTCGACCGGGTGCCTTTTCTTTTGCAAATTTCCAGCGAAAGCCTGGTTGATCGATTACTGCCTCAACAATTGAAGGAAATCAAACTCGGTAAAGTTGCTATCGGGCATTGGATGGCGATTGGGCTGCTTGCGATCATAGCAATTTGTGTTGGTCTGGCTATTAGCTGGGCCATCATTTTCATTTGGAGCAGAGTACCAAAGGCTGGTTCCAGGCTGGTATCTATTGCGCGGCTGGATGCCCTTGCATCCATCAGAATTCCACTCGGCGTGTTGATTGGTGTTGCAATCTACAGGATGGTTGTCTCGCAGGTTGGGATACAGTTGATTGCCCGGGACACGATAAGCTGGATCTCCACGATTGCAGCTTTGCTTGCAGTCGCCTGGCTCGGAATTCGCATCGTTGATGGGGTTGCAGATGTAGCTCGCTACGGCATGTCACGCTCCAAGCAACTGAATTCGGTTGCCGTTGTGATGCTGGCCAGACGGATTGCCAAGGCGATCGTACTGGGCCTGGTCACACTAACCATACTCGATATTCTTGGATTTGACGTAACTACCGGTCTCGCTGCATTGGGAATCGGAGGTCTCGCACTGGCATTGGGCGCCCAAAAAACGATCGAAAATCTTGTCGGCTCGATCACCGTGGTGGTGGACAAACCCGTCAGTGTGGGAGACTTTTGCCAATTTGAAGGCGTGATGGGAACGGTCGAAGATATCGGCATTCGTTCAACCCGGGTACGTACGTTGGACCGGACACTGGTCAGTGTGCCAAACGGAGCCTTTGCATCGATGCAAATCGAAAATTTCGCCAAACGCGACGAATTTCGTCTCCGCACGATATTGACAATGAGGTATGAGACGACACCAGCCCAGATCAGATTCCTGTTAAAGGAACTTCGACAGCTTTTAGCCGACAGCGAAGCGGTGACGGAAAATCCGGCCAGGGTCCGCTTCATCGGCCTTGGCAGCCATTCTCTTGATATTGAGATTTTTGCCTATGTCCGTGCTCGTGATTATAATGAATTTCTGGCTGTTCAGGAAGAACTGCTTCTGGACATCATGGATATTGTTAAACAAAGCGGTAGTGATTTCGCCTTTCCCTCCCAAACTCTCTATTTTGGCAAGGATCATCCCCCGTCTCCAAAAGACGCGGAGAGGATTGGCAGGCTTATTGAGAAAATGCAGTTTGAAACTCCTCTGATACGACCAGACGTCGAATCCAAACCTTCCAAACCAACAAAGCGGCGCAGCAAATAGGGCATAAGCAGGGGCTGGCAGAAGGCGTCATTTATGTTCTGGTCAGCTGGTGCCGGATACAACGCGCATCAGCGCCAGCGGTCTTTAGCCGCTTCATCGCTGTCCTTGGCGTCGACCCAACCACCCTCAGAGCCGTCATTGCGATGTTCTTTTTTCCAGAACGGGGCATCGGTTTTCAAGTAGTCCATGACAAAACGGGCACCATCGAATGCGGCATCGCGATGACGGCTTGTGGCAACCACAAGGACAATTCGTTCTCCGACTTCAATGACCCCATGGCGGTGAATCACCTTCAGCCCGTCAATCGGCCATCGCTGGCAGGCCGCTTCTGCAGCCTTCAGGATTTGTGATTCAGCCATGCCGGGATAGTGTTCCAGTTCCAGTGCGTTGAGACTGTCATCTTCACTTCTGCACAATCCGGTAAAGGTCGCCACAGCTCCGATATTCAGATTGCCGTTAATCAGGCTCTCGATTTCCTGCGAGGGATCAAAGTCCTCTGCCTGAACAATGACAACTGGTTTTTTGGTCAAAGCCTTATCCGCCTGTCATGGGAGGGAACAAGGCAATTTCTCGCGGTGAGCCTATCAGTTCTCCGTGGTCGACATGTTCCTGATCCAGTGCAACGCGGATGATCTCAGGGAATTCCAGGGCCGCCGCAAATTGCTCATTTCGAGACTTGAGCCAGAGCAATAGCTGCAGGACCGTTTCAATATTCTCTGGCAACTTAATGGTTTCTTCATCTATGCCGACACGTTCACGGATCCATGAAAAATACAGGATTTTCAAGCTGTTATTGGTCATCACTCAGTCTTCAATCACGTGCTTCAGGCCAGCGCGGAAATAGTCCCAGCCGGTTATCAATGTTACGACAGCGGAAATCCACAGCAGCACAAGGCCAACATCAGTGCAGTAAAGAAAAATCTTGTCCCCTGCGGGGCCGGCCAGTAGGAAACCCAACGAGACCATTTGTAATGCGGTTTTCCACTTGGCTAATTGTGTAACCGGCACGGAGACTTTCAGATCGGCCAGATATTCTCGTAAGCCGGAGACGAGAATTTCGCGGCTCAAAATGACGACTGCTGCCCAGATCGACCATCCGGCAATCACTCCATCTGCGGCCAGCAGCAGCAGACACACTGCCACCAATAGCTTGTCGGCAATTGGGTCCAGCATCTTGCCCAATGAAGAGGATTGCTCCCACATACGGGCCAGGTAGCCGTCAAAAAAATCTGTGATGCTTGCAAAAATGAACAGACCCAACGCCCACCACCGCGCCGAATCAGTCGATTTACCGCGTTCTTCAAGGTCGAAACACAACACGACAAGCGGCACCACCAATATGCGGGCATAGGTCAGCAAATTGGGAATGCTCAAGGGACCAGCCTGACGAGGTGTTTTGGGCGCTTTATCCATGGAGCTTTCAAACCTGATTGTAGCCAAAATTACAAGCGTGCTGTTCTATTTCTATCAGGAAATGGTCGATAATTTGATGCGCTCGGCGAGATGCCTGGCCAGTCCTGAACTCAAACCCTCGTCCTGGTGAAAACCCAGTACTCGCATGTGGGTGCGCGTCAGATTAGACAGGGCCACGCATCCGTTTTTCGATTGCGATTGTGTAGAGAGCTGAAATCAGACACAGCGTGCTTGCACCAAGAATACAGGCAATCAGTGGATACGCACCGGATGTTTCGGTCAGAAAAAAGCCGGCAAGTGTCGACAAGCCAGCACCGCCAAGCGTCATCAGCGACCCGCCCAATCCTGCCGCTGAGCCGGCCAATTGCGGCCTCACATCCAACATACCCGCATTAGCAGAAGGCAAGATCAACCCGTTGCCAAACCCGATCGCAAAGGTGAAACCGAAAAATCCCAACGGGTGTTGTACACCCAGCAGAGCCGTAAGCAATGTCGGCACCATGCCCAGCAAGGTGATCAGTGCTCCAGTCAGGATCATGCGGTAGAGGCCTATGCGAGCTGAGAATCTACCGCTGATGCCGCTGCCGATCATGTAACCCAGCGGAGTGATGGACAGATAGGCGCCTACTTCCGAAGCAGAGAGGCCATAAATCTTGTCGCCAACAAATGGTGCGCCTCCCAGAAAGGCAAAAAAAGTACCAACGGCAAATACAAGCGTAAATGTATAGCCCCAGAAACGTCGGGAACGTACCAATTCAGGATAGGACTTGAACTGTTCGGTAAAGCTGACCGACTTGTTCATGTTGGTCTCGCCCTGATCGAAATAGACTATAATCAAAGTCAAGAACCCGATAGCAGCCATAGCGTAAAAATTGCTCTGCCAGCCGAACAGATCAGCAAGAATACCGCCAATTGGAGGTGCCATCATGGGGGCCAGAGCCATGCCCATGGAGACATAGCCAAGCAGACTGGCGGCCTTCTCTCGCGCCACCATGTCGCGCACCGCTGCACGCGACACCACAAAGCCAGTTACAATCACCGCCTGAAGGCACCGAAAGGTCATGAACCACTCAAATGTTGTCGCGTGCGCTGCTGCCAGCGAGGCTGCAATATAAAGGATCAAAGCTCCAATCATGACGGGTCGGCGTCCAACCCGGTCAGATATAGGTCCCAGAATCAATTGCGCGACGCTGGTCAAGGCCAGATATGCCGTCAGTGTCAGTTGCATGATTGCATAGGGCTGACCAAAAAACCGCGCCATTTCTGGCAGGGACGCCAGAAACATATTCATCGGAATGGCGCCAGCCCCGGCAATGAGAACCAGTGTCGTGATGTGAGGCGGAGACTTGCGGTCCAGATAACGAGACGATGGGAGAGCGGTCATATAAACCGGGTTAGGCCGTGTTTGCGGCATTGTCCATGACATAAAGTAGCACCAGACTGATTTTGACAAGACAGTGTGTTGCAACTAGCAACAGCTCTGCTGCCCAAGCCTGACACACCGCTCGAAAAACGCTGAAAATAAGGACTCTATTCATGACACCCAAGGAAATCTGGTTCACCACCGACAAGTGTTTTTTTGACAATGAGTGGATTGCCACTTCAAGCGGTGAAACGCTGCCGCTCATTGATCCATCAAATGGTTTGGAAGTTTGCAGTATCGCCAAAGGTGGAGCTAATGATATTGATCATTCGGTGGACTGTGCCCAGCGGGCGTTGAAGGGCGACTGGGGACGAATGACGGCACCAGAACGTGGTCGAATTTTGCACCGCATTGGCGAACTCGTTTTACAGCGTGCAGATGATTTGGCCTATCTGGAGTCCCGGGATGTGGGCAAGCCGTTGAAACAAGCAAAGGCCGATGCCATTGCCCTGGCGCGCTACATGGAATTCTACGGTGGTGCAGCGGACAAGGTCCACGGCAGCACAATTCCCTATCTGGATGGCTATACGGTCTATACATTGCGCGAGCCACACGGGATTACCGGCCACATAATTCCCTGGAATTATCCAATGCAGATCATTGGTCGCTCGGTTGGAGGCGCGTTGGCCATGGGAAATGCAGCCATTCTCAAACCTGCCGAAGAAGCTTGTCTGACTGCCCTGGCCTTCGCCGACCTTGCCCGTGAGGCTGGCTTGCCCGCTGGTGCACTCGGTGTTGTACCGGGGCTTGGAGCCGAAGCTGGTGCGGCCTTGTCATCACATTCGGGCATTCATCATATATCTTTCACTGGTTCGGTTGGGGTGGGGCGCTTGATTCAATCGGCAGCAGCTCAAAATGTGGTGCCGGTAACGCTGGAATTGGGTGGCAAGTCACCGCAACTGGTATTTGACGATGCGGACATTGACGCCGCGCTTCCGTTCCTGGTCAATGCCGGGATTCAAAATGCCGGCCAAACCTGCTCTGCATCTTCGCGCATTCTGGTTCATCGCAATGTCTATGATCAATTGGTTGAGCGAATGGCCGAACGCTATTCGCAGCTACAGGTGGGTGCGGCGTTGGCCGATCTTGATGTCGGACCATTGATATCGGCGAGGCAAAAGGAAATTGTCGAGAACTATCTGGCCAAGGGGGATGATCTGGAACTTGTAGCGGCTGGACAATTAAGTGATCAGGTTGAGGCGGGAGGGCATTATGTCAAACCAATGCTTTTTGCCAATGTAAACCCTGAACATACGCTTGCGCGTGAAGAGATATTTGGCCCGGTACAGGTTATCATACCGTTCCAGAGTGAAGATGAGGCACTGGCCATTGCCAATGGCACGGATTATGGGCTTGTCGCGTCGGTCTGGAGCAAGGATGGGGCGCGACAAATGCGATTGGCGCGCAAGTTGCGCTCGGGGCAAGTATTTTTGAACAACTATGGTGCCGGAGGTGGTGTGGAACTGCCCTTCGGCGGCACCGGACTATCCGGCCACGGTCGCGAAAAAGGGTTTGAAGCGCTCTATGGGTTCTCAACCTTGAAAACTGTAGCTGCAATGCATGGCTAAAGCCTCCCGGCTTTGGTCACCACGATCGCCAGGCAGGGTTTTATCTCCGGTCGAAGGGGCGGTATTCGTCACAGACATAGAGCGAACATGTGCCGTCTTTGGTAGGGACCCTAAATCTCTTGAGTCGATTTGCCGGATATTTGCAATAGCCGAGATTGGCAACAAACCGCTGGTAGAGACTGTTGTTTTTGTGGTTCATGACAACCGCACCCCGCTGTCGAACGAAATTTTGAGCACCCTGACACGTATAGGATCGGGTGCTGGGGCGGGCATCGGCGCTGTACACCGGGAGCAAAATTTGCGTTGCAACCAGACCTGATGCAAGAATCAGAACCCGATTTACGAATTTCAAACCCATGTGTCGTTTTCCCAAGTTTGGAGCTGGTGCGGGCCAAACCATCCGCCATGAAAGTTTAGTTTTACACGGCCAATTTCGCTCCTCAAGTTATTGCTTTACACCAATGCGTGATCACGTGACTGGCGCTCGCACTTTGTACTCATCCCTGTCCCAGAGGCGGTTGAACATGATGTCCTGAAGGATGTCGACCGCCCCAATAACATCACTTTCTTCAATAAACAGCGGAGCAAACCCAAAGCGCATCATGTCAGGTTCGCGAAAGTCCCCGATGACACCGCGTGCGATCAGCGCCTGCACCACGGCATATCCTTCATGAAAGGTCAAAGACACCTGTGACCCGCGCTGTGATGCGTCGCGCGGGCTGGCCAATCCTACTTGTGGACATTTGCGTTCCACCTGTTCGATGAACAAGTCGCAGAGTTGCATGGATTTTTGGCGAACTTCATCAATCGCCACATCGTCCCAAATATCGAGTGCTGTTTCCAGCGCTGCCATTTGAATGACAGATGGCGTTCCAACCCGCATCCGACCAATTCCTTCTGCCGGTCGATAATCTCGCTCGAACGCGAAGGGGGAATCGTGTCCGAGCCATCCTGCCAGGGCTGGTTCAATGCTCGCGATCAGGTCAGGGCGTACATAGATGAAAGCGGGCGCACCTGGGCCGGCATTGAGATATTTATAGGTACAACCGACAGCGATTTCTGCGTTGCAGCCCGTAACGTCAACGGGCAGGGCACCGGCGGAGTGGGCTAGGTCCCAGATCACAAGGATACCCATATCCTGTGCTTTGCGTGTCAGACCGTTCATGTCGTGCATGCGCCCGGTGCGATAGTCCACCTGAGTGAGCATGAGAACGCCAACATCTTGCGAAAGGGAGTCCTCAACGGCTTCGGGTTCGACCACTTTTAATTCGTGACCAGCGTTCAACTGGTCGATCAGACCCTTGGCCATGTAGAGATCAGAAGGGAAATTTCCGGCGTCAGACAGCACGATCTTACGATCCGGGCAAAGGCGTAGCGCAGAGGCCAGGGCCTGATATACTTTGATGGACAACGTATCACCGATCACGGTAGTGCCAGCCGGGGCTCCGATCAGTTTGCCAACCCTGTCACCGAGGACTTCCGGCTGCTGCATCCATTGCGCCTTGTTCCACCCTTTGATCAACAGGTTTCCCCACTCATTCCGCATCATTTCTGCGACGCGCTGTTCAGCCTTGCGGGGCAGAGGACCAAGCGAGTTGCCATCAAGATAGATGAGCCCATCTGGCAAAAAAAACTGATCTTTTTTCAACTTCACTCAACCTTTTTGAAAGTGATTGTAAATGCGCAGTGCCATCGCTTCAGACACGCCATCAACCGCCTGAAGGTCTTCCACCGCGGCTCGGCTAACCGCCTTGGCACTGCCGAAATGGTGCAAAATTGCGCGTTTGCGAGCGGGGCCAATTCCGTCGATCTCATCAAGCGGATTTTTCAGCGTATCTTTTTTGCGCCTTGCTCTGTGCGTACCAATGGCAAATCTATGCGCTTCGTCTCGCAGCCGTTGAATGAAGTAAAGCGTTGGATCACGCAAGGGCAGGGAAAAAGATTTCTTGCCGGGCATGAAAAACCGTTCGCGCCCGGCATCGCGGTCTGGTCCTTTTGCAACACCAACCAATTTGACTTGGTCCTCGAGATTCAGTTCTTTCATGACGTCCAGAACTGCCGAGAGTTGTCCGGCCCCTCCGTCAATCAGCACCAAATCAGGCCACGGAGGCAGGGCATCATCGCGGTCTTCGTCATCTTGTGGACCTCGGTCAGCCGTGCGACCGTGTTCCTTGATGAGGCGCGAGAAGCGGCGGGTAAACACCTCTTTCATCATCCCGTAATCGTCACCGGGAACCAAGTCTTCATTCTTGATATTGAATTTTCGATATTGGTTCTTGGCAAAGCCTTCCGGTCCAGCAACGATCATGGCCCCAACGGCGCTGGTCCCCATGATATGAGAATTGTCGTAAACCTCTATTCGTCGCGGCGTCTCTTCCAGCTCGAATACATCCTGAAGTCCGGCGAGCAATTTATTCTGAGTGGCACTTTCGGCCAGTTTTCGACCCAGCGCCTCGCGCGCATTGCTGTGGACCTGTTCTACAAGTTCGCGTTTTTCACCCCGACGTGGGCGATAGACCTTGACCTTCCGACCGGCCTTGATGGAAAGCGCTTCGCTCAACAGATCAGCTTCCTCGATATCCTGTGAAAGCAGGATCAGTTTAGGCACCGGCTTGTCGTCATAAAACTGCCCTACGAAAGCGTTGAGCACTTCCGTTTCCTCAAAGCTCTTGTCTGCACGGGGGAAATAGGCGCGATTTCCCCAGTTCTGACCGGTCCTGAAAAAGAAAACCTGAATGCAGAACTGACCACCTTCCTGATGAATGGCGAAGATATCAGCTTCCTTGACGGTTTGGGGATTGATGCCCTGATGTGACTGGACATGGGACAGGGCTGCCAGGCGGTCCCGATAAATGGCCGCGGTTTCGAAATCCAGCTGATCGGAAGCCTGCTGCATGCGCTGGGAAAACCGTGTTTTTATTTCCCGACTTTTACCGGTCAGGAAATCCTTCGTCTGTTGTACCAGCTCGGCATAGTTTTTCTGCGAAATTTCTCCGGTGCACGGAGCCGAGCAGCGTTTGATCTGGTGAAGAAGACAGGGGCGGGTTCGATTGGCGTAAAAGGAATCGGTGCAGGTTCGGATCAGAAAAATTCGTTGCAAGGCATTGATCGTGACATTAACCGAACCCGCATTGGCAAAGGGACCGTAGTAATCGCCCTTCCTGGTGCGGGCACCGCGATATTTGAACAGGCCCGGTGCCTCATGATCACCGCTCAAAAAGATATAGGGAAAGCTCTTGTCATCGCGAATCAAGACATTAAAGCGTGGCCGCAACCTTTTGATGAGATTGGCTTCCAGCAAAAGGGCTTCAGTCTCGGTATGGGTAGTAACAAACTCCATATTCGCGGTTTCCGCGATCATGCGGGCCGTTCGATTGCCCCCGTGGCCAACTCCTCTGGCGTAGTTTTGCACCCGGTTGCGCAGGCTTTTTGCCTTCCCAACGTACAAGACGTCACCTGCCGCATTCATCATTCTATAGACGCCGGGTTTACGGGGGAGGCGACTGACCAGATCGCCAATCAGCTCAGCACCGGTCTTTCCTGCAGTCGTGTCGGTTTCCTCCCACAAGATATTGCCGGAGTCGCGCTGCCTGGCGCGTGGAACAGACTGATCGATGGTCTTGGAGCTGGTAGGTGAGTCGGTCATTTCACGACATTAACACATCATTCCGGGGCGCGTTGATCCGGGGTCTGCCATCCAAGGTGTTGTCCACCATCGAGAGCTATCATCTGCCCGGTGACACTCCTGGCCCGCTCGAAAAACAAGATTGTATCGGTGAATTCACGCAACTCTGGCGAACGTTGCAACAGCAGTGTTTTGACCTGATCGTCAAAATCAGCCTGGGTTTGGCGGTGACTGGGCAAAGTGGGGCCGGGGCCGATTGCATTGACACGAATTCTGGGTGCCAGTGCCTGCGCCATGGTTTTGGTTGCCGTCCAAAGGGTTGATTTGGACAATGTGTAAGAGGCGAAATTGGGTGTTAGTTTCCAAACCCGCTCATCGATTATGTTGACAATCAATCCATCGGATATTTCCTGAGCAGCCATTGCGGAAGCAAGCAGGGCAGGGGCTTTGACATGGACATTGAAATGCAGGTCAAAGAGTTCACCATTGATCTCACCAAAGGTGTCTTCCTCAAACAGTGAGGCATTGTTGATCAGCAAATTGACGGGGCCCAGCGCGGCTGCAGCGCGATTCAGGAGCATGCTGGTTTCATCTTCTGCAGCCAGATTGGCACCAACGGCTACCGCCTTGCCACCGGCATTCACAATTTCCATTGCGACGGATTTGGCGGGTTCTCTCGATGTATTGTAATGGACAGCGACCGCATACCCGGCGTCAGCCAGACCCTGGCAAATTGCCTTGCCAATTCGTTTTGAGCCGCCTGTCACCAGTGCCGTCTTCTGCATGGATCAACCTATATGATTGCTGTTGTGAACAAATAGGCAAGATATGCACCAGTCAGCAACAGGCCTCCGGTGCGACCAATGGACAATCTGAACATAGCAAGGCCAACGAGCAAGACGGTGGCCAACAACATGACCCACATATCAAACCCGATAATATGGTTTCCCACAGCGACATCGCCGGCAATAAAGGCCGTCGCCCCCATGATTGCTGCAATGTTGAACAGGTTTGACCCCACAACATTACCCAATGCCACGGAAGTGTTGTTGTGGCGTGCTGCCATAATTCCCGTTGCAAGCTCAGGCAAAGAGGTTCCAATAGCCACGATGGTTAGCCCGATCACCTCTTCAGGAACGGTCCATCGTCTGGCAATCTCTACTGCTGCGTCCACAGTAATGGTTGCGCCGACAGGCAATGCAATCAGGCCGAGCCCCATAAGCAATGCGATCACTTTGGCAGATTTTGGCACATTGCCAATTTCATCGTGATAGTCTTCCTCAGGCTCTTCAGCCCGCCTTGCCTTCATGAATTGTATGGACAGAAAGATAACAAGGCAGGTGAGCAATATAACGCCGTCAAGTCTGGATAACGGCTCAAAGGCCATTTGCAGCATGAAAATCACGGTAACGCCGGTCAGGAAAAAAAGCGTCCCGTTCAATGCATCTTCGTTGCCGCCAATGCGTGACATGATGGCCGGTACGCCCAGAACAAGAAATACATTGGCAATGTTGGAACCAACCACATTGCCAACCGCCAATTCGCCGGAGCCTGCCAGCGCTGCCTGCAGGGAAATCACAAGCTCTGGTGCAGATGTGCCAAGCGCAACGATTGTAAGACCGATTATCAAAGGAGAAATATTGAATTTTTCTGCGAGGCCAACTGCGCCCTTGATCAACCAGTCTCCTCCCGCCAGCAAGAGCACCAAACCCAGACAGAACAGAAAATAGGTCAGCATGAATGAGCTTCCGCAAGGAGAGGTTGCAATCCGGTCAAAAAAAAAGGGGCCGAAGCCCCTTTCTCAAGCTCTCCCAAATTGGGGGCTTAGGCGTGCGGTTTCAACCCCACAAGTTCAGGATGTGCAGCATCAAATTCATCACGCCAGGTGGCGAGGTCTGACCGCCCATCTTCCCACCGGCCAGCAAAGCGCAAATCCAGGTAACCCAGTGTTGCTGCGAGTGCCACCGAACCAATATGCGCATCGTTGCCAGCAGGCGGCAGATCGTTCATGGCTGAATCGAGAGCACGTTCCACCTTGCCCCACAGGCGGTCCTGCCAGGGCTTGTGTACTTTCTCTTCAGGGCGAAATCGCATTTCATACATATAGCCGACGGCACAGTCATTTATGCCGTCACAAAGCGCCTCCATGCGCTCGGCAGCAACCAGTTGGGCATCATCTTTCGGAAACAGTTTGCCACCACTTTGCCGGTCAAGAAAACGGGTGATTGACCGGCTATCATATACGCCGCTTCCGTTGTCCAGCACAAGACAGGGAATCTTGGACAACGGGTTGGCCGCATCCAGCACAGGATCACCATTGGTGGAATCCACGTCTACATGTTGAACGTCAATACCGGCGAATTTTGCCGCCATGGCAGCCTTGGCAACATAGGGTGAAGCACCCGAACTTAAAAGTTTCATGAGGTTTCCGTAATTATTGTTCTATCAGTACCGGATGGCCCGGCACCAACCGTCATATTCGTTCCAGTTGTCGAACCCGCTGATGCAAAATTCTACATTGAAGCCATTACCGGCGAAGCCCTGACCACCTTCTATGAGATAGTAGAGCGTTGGATGTTTGCCATTTGACAGGATTGCATGACCGCGGCAATAGCGGCGGGGAATATCGCTAACCCGCGTTGATTGAACCAGCCGTTCGCGGGTGCGTTCAATGTGATCGATCGTAATGCCCCGAAACCAGGTATTGCGATCCGCCCAGTTGAAGCGCTCAACAATCGTGGCGAGGACTTTGGTGTCGTGGCATTCAGGGAAGGTCTTTCTCTGAAACAACGGGTCGAGCAAGGCAGCCTGAACCGGTGGGACCGCCCATACAAAGGCTGAAATGCATACAGCCATTAGACCAGAAACAAATTTCTTGACCATTTCTCGATTGCCCGTTTTCAGGTTTCCAACAAAATGCGACAGGATTGGGTTCGGGTCAATCTTCAGACACAGACTTCCAGTCCTTTTCTGCAAGAATATTCGTTTAGCGTCCAGACAAATCCTGTATTCTGTAACCCCAACCTTTGTCCTGGCGCAAGGTTTCGCTCACCCAGGGCATGATGAGATCGAGTTCTTCGCGGAGCACATAAGGCGGGTTGAGAATCACCATGCCACACCCATTGAGCATGGAGGCAGAGCGGGGTTCACGGATATAGAGTTCCACGTTAAGCAGGTCACGATATTTCAAATCACGCAATGTGCCAAGCCATTCATCCGTATGGTCTCGCCGTTTCACAGGATACCAGAGCGCGACGACACCTCCTGCCCATCTCTGGCTGGAATTGTTTAGCAACTTGATCATGCGGTCGAAATCCTGCCCGTCTTCGTACGGGGGGTCGACCAGAATGATGCCACGTCCTTCCTTGGGGGGGATGGGGGATACCGAGACCAGCCATCCGTCTGAGTTATAAATACGGGTTTGATAGTCTCCCTCAAACTCCCTGGCCAAGGCCGCATGATCTTCTTCATGCAGCTCATAGAGGGAAAGCCTGTCCGAGGGGCGCAACAGATCATGGGCAATGCGCGGTGAACCTGGATAGGCCGACGGAAAAACTGGTTCCACCAACGATTTCCACGGTTCAATCAGTGTGGCAACTTGCGGTGGCGTCATGGCCTGAAGTGCCTTTGCCACACCTGCTCCGGCTTCGCCTGTCTTTTGGGCTTCGTCGGATTCAAGATTGTAACGTCCACGTCCCGAATGGGTATCAAATACACGAAACGGCTTGTCCTTGCGCTTCATATACTCAATGAGGCGGGCAAGAATGATATGCTTGAACACATCGGCAAAGTTTCCGGCATGGTAGGCGTGTCGGTAGTTCATGGGAATATTCGCGATTGTTGGAAACCTGTCTGTTTGCTATCAAGTCTTGTGCATCAGCGATAGAGAAAACACCATGAACAAGCCAATGAATGTGCAAATGCTGTATTCGGCATGTCCGCATGACTGTCCTTCCACCTGTGCGCTGGATGTTGAGGTTATGGATGGAACAACGATTGGCAAAGTGCGTGGAGCAGTCGACAATACCTATACCGATGGTGTCATTTGCGCCAAGGTCGCACGCTATGCCGAACGCATTCATCACCCGCATCGATTGGTGAAACCGATATTGCGGTGCGGCGCAAAGGGAGAAGGGGACTGGTCTGACATCAGCTGGGAAGCGGCGCTTGATCTGATTGCGGAAAAATTTGTGCAGGCTGAACAGAAGTATGGATCAGAAACGATTTGGCCCTATCAATATGCTGGCACAATGGGCCTGGTTCAGCGAGACTCGATCCATCGTTTGCGACGTGCCAAACGGTACTCCAACCAGTTTGACACGATCTGCGTCAATAATGCCTGGACCGGGTTTTCTGCCGCAACCGGCAAACTTTTAGGACCCGACCCCCGTGAAATGGCAGTGTCTGATTGTGTGGTGATCTGGGGGACGAATGCGGTCAGTACACAGGTGAATGTGATGACCCACGCGGTGAAGGCCCGCAAACAACGCGGTGCAAAAATCGTCGTGATCGATGTCTATCAAAATGACACGATGAAACAGGCCGACCTTGCACTTTGTCTAAGGCCGGGAACCGAGGGCGCACTGGCCGGTGCGGTCATGCATTGTCTGTTTCGAGATGGTCGCGCGGACCGGAGCTTCATGAATGATTTCAGCGATGTCCCAACTGAACTTGAATCACATTTGCAATCCAGATCACCACAATGGGCCGCAGAAATAACCGGACTGTCAGTTGCGGAAATCGAAGCCTTTGCCAGTCTGGTTGGAGAGCGTCCAAAGTCTTACTTCCGGCTCGGATACGGCTTTACCCGCTCCCGTAATGGGGCGACCAACATGCACGCGGCTGCCTGCATCGCCACCGTATTGGGAGCCTGGCAACATGAAGGAGGAGGGGCGTTTCATTCCAATTCCGATATATTTGGGCTTGATAAATCCTTTATCGAAGGGGAAGCGCTTCGGGACCCCGAGATCCGCTGGCTGGATCAGTCAAAGATTGGGCGCGTTCTGACAGGGTGCCAGGAGTCGCTTTACGACGGGCCACCTGTAACAGCGATGTTAATCCAGAACACCAACCCCGTTTCGGTTGCTCCTGAACAGGAGCGCGTTAAGCAGGGGTTCGCCCGAGACGATCTGTTCGTCGCTGTCCATGAGCAGTTCATGACCGAAACAGCGGAGTTGGCCGATCTCGTTCTGCCCGCAACGATGTTCATGGAGCATGACGATGTTTATCGCGGCGGCGGTCATCAGCATATCTTGCTTGGTCCGAAGCTGATTGACGGACCGGCGCAGTGCCGTCCAAATCTCTTTGTCATTGAAGAGCTTGCCAAGCGGCTGGGGGTTGCTGACTGTCCGGGTTTTGGTCACACGGCAGTTGAGTTGATTGATGATATGCTTCAGCGCAGCAACCGTGGCAGCTTGGATGATCTGCGCAGGGGCAAGTGGATTGATTGCCAACCTGAATTTGAAGAAAGCCACTACTGCAATGGATTTGCGCATGGCGATGGCAAATTTCATTTCAAAGCCGACTGGTTCAACGCACCCTGGGGCCGTCCACCCGAAAGTATTGGCCTGCAAGGCCCGGTTGATCAGGTGCCAGCCCTGCCAGATCATTGGGAGATTATCGAGGCAGCGGATGCTGAACATCCATTTCGGTTGGCCACGTCACCGGCCAGATCTTTTCTTAACTCAACGTTCAATGAAACTGAAGGATCGAAGAAAAAAGAGGGTAGTCCAACTGTCAAGATGCATCCTGCCGATGCGTCGGAACTGGGATTGAGCGACGGAAGTAAGGTTAGGCTCGTCAACGACCGTGGTGCCGTCATATTGCATATCAGCTTGTTTGATGGGGTAAAGCCGGGTGTTTTGATTGCTGAAGGGTTGTGGCCCAACCATGCCCACGAGGATGGACGAGGCATTAACACGCTCACGAGTGCGGATAGTTGTGCTCCCCATGGTGCCGCGGCATTTCACGACACAAAGGTGCAAGTTGAGGCGTGTTAGTCAAACAGGGCGATATCAGTAGCCTTCGTTTCGCTGTGGTGCACAACATTCTCGGCTGACCATCGCACCTTTTGTTCTGCTATCAGTCGCAGGGCGTGGGGGTAGAGCTTATGTTCGGCTGCCAAAACCCGTTGGCCCAGCGTTGCCTCATCATCCCCCGGTTCGACTCGCACCGCGGCTTGAGCGACTATGGGGCCGGCATCCAGTTCGTTGTTGACGAAGTGAACTGTGCAACCGTGGATGCGTACTCCCCGCTCCAGAGCCCTTGCATGGGTGTCGAGGCCGATGAAAGAAGGCAGCAGGCTGGGATGAATATTGACCAGGCGGCCGCGCCAGCGGCTGATAAATTCGTCACCCAAAATCTTCATATATCCTGCCATGCAGACCAATTCTGCTCCACTTTCCTCCAAAGCCTTGTTTACCGCTGCGTCATGATCGGTGCGTTGGTCAAACGCCTTGCTGTCTACAACCTGGGTTGCAAGTCCGTGCTCCCGCGCCTGTTGCAGGCCTGCTGCCTGCGGTCGGTTGGAAACAACCAGAACAATTTCAGCGGGAAAAGCCGGATCCATGGCAGCCCTTGCCAACGAACCCATGTTCGATCCCCGACCGGAAATCAGTATTGCCACTTTGAGTTTGGCCATTTCAGCTCCAGTTGACTTGGTCACGAAATGTAACTTCGCCTTCTCCATGCTCCAAGTGGCCAATGCGTGTCACTGTTTCCCCTGCCTGTTCCAGATTTGAGGCCACGCTTTCTGCTGAGGTTTTGTCCGTGATCACAACCATTCCAGTTCCGCAATTGAAGGTCCGGAGCATTTCAGACTCTTCGACCCCTCCCTCTGATCGCAGCCATGAAAATACTTCAGGCGGAGCAATCAACGACAGATCGATCTGCGCTGACAGCTTATCCCCCAGAACTCGCGGCAAATTTTCGGTTAATCCGCCACCCGTGATATGGGCCAATCCCTTTATTTCTCCGACCCGGTTGAGAGCGTTCAGAAGCGGCTTTACATAAATTCTGGTCGGTTCCAGCAGGCCCTGTGCAAGCGTGCCTTCACTAAAGGGGCTTGGGGCCTCCCAGTTTAAACCGCTTCGCTCCACGATGCGCCGAACCAGAGAATAGCCGTTGGAATGCACTCCGCTGGAGGCGAGGCCAAGTAGAACATCGCCGGCAACCATTTCTTTTGGCAGCAAATCGCCTCGCTCGACGGCGCCGACCGAAAACCCCGCCAAATCATAGTCACCATCGCCGTACATGCCGGGCATCTCAGCGGTTTCCCCGCCGCTCAGTGCGCAACCCGCAATCTTGCATCCCTTGGCAATTCCGGCGATTACCTGTTCCGCGACATCATTGTCGAGATGACCGGTTGCAAAATAGTCGAGAAAAAACAGGGGTTCGGCACCTTGCACGATCAGGTCATTGACGCACATGGCTACCAGATCGATCCCAATGGTCGAGTGATTGCCTGTATCAATGGCGATTTTCAATTTTGTTCCAACACCGTCATTGGCGGCAACCAGCAACGGGTCTTTATATCCAGTTTGCGCGATATCGAATACACCGCCAAAACCGCCAATCGAACCATCTGCCCCGGGACGTCTGGTTGCCGCAATCAGAGGTTTGATAGTGTCAACAAGCGCATTGCCGGCATCAATGTTGACACCAGCATCGGCATAGGACAGGGGTGGTTTGTTATCTCTCATGCCTCTGTATACGCAGTCGTGATCCATTCGTCTGCTTGTCGATGCAATAAGGTGGTGGAAAACTGGCCCTAATTTGCACTCACCAGATTGATGCGATGGGCAAACTTGTCACCGTCCGAAACAGTGATCTGTGAAAATCCAGCCAATCTGGCCAGATCGAAGAAATTCAAATTCTCGGGCTGGCGGGTTTGTTCAAAGATGGGGGAGGTCCGCGCCTGCGATGTCAGAGCGGCAAGCAGTGCCCTTAGACGATAAATTGTATCGTACTGGCCGCTTCCCGTTGCTACTACAATCATCTTGTCTGCGTGAAACCCCTTGGCGAATATGTGGTAGCGTGGCGCATAAGCCCGGTCGATCTGTTGCCTGTTCAATCCCACCATGAAACCGACCCGGGACCGCTTATTCACCGTTGGCAGAACATTCAGGGCAGAAACATAGACCTCAGAAGTCTGTGGAGTTGGATAATAATAGCCCGCATGGCTGTCCCCAGCATACGCATTGCTGTTCAAAACCAACAGCGAAAAGCACACCAGAAGTGCGCGACCGCAATAATATTTCAATGCATCTACCAAATTACCCACTCCTATATCGACACATTAGTGTGGATTGGTGCGCATACAAGTGAAAATAACAACCGATCAAGCCCAAGAGAGCGCTTGCAAAGGGCGTACTAAATCTGCAATTTCGCTTCAAACAAAAATTTGCGGCTTTCTGTTTTGACCATCGCCAATCTCATAACTCTGCTCAGGATTGTGTTGGTTCCGGCCATCATTTGGGCGATTTTGACCAATCAGACCGTTCTGGCACTGGTTCTGTTTGTGGTCGCAGGCTTGTCGGATGCGGTAGACGGCACCGTTGCGCGTTATTTCGACCAGCAAACAGAGCTTGGTACGATACTGGATCCAATAGCCGACAAGTTGATGTTGGTATCCGTCTTCATAAGTCTGGCTTATCTTGAAGCCATTCCGCTTTGGCTGGTCATCCTGATTGTAAGCCGCGATATTCTCATCATATTTGGCGTTTTCTTGGCGTTTTTTCTGTCGGTTCCGGTAAAAATAAAGCCACTTTGGATATCGAAGGCCAATACAGTAGCCCAGATATTCCTTGCGGCATGGGTGCTTTTTACGCTGGCATTTGATATTCAATGGATGACCGCGCAAATAGCGCTTGAATTGTCCACTGGGTTGCTGACGGCATTGTCTGCAATTGCCTATCTTGTGCAGGGGATCAGGCTGTTTGCCGCCAGTGAGCAAAACGCCCGGGATTCCGGAAACTGAGGCAGGTTGGGCATTTGCAAAAGGCCAATTTAATATGCTGAGTAAGGGTATTGGCAGGAATGATGGGATATAGTCATTGAGTTTTGATCATGAGAGGCCGCAATATGATGATGGCCGACTGTTTTCACCGGCAACCAGACGGCAGGCTTGGTTCTGGTTCGTGGCTTTTATAGTCACCGTCATCTTTTTATACGTCTTCCGCTCCATCCTCTTGCCCTTTGTTGCTGGCATGGCACTGGCCTATCTTCTGGATCCGGTCGCTGATCGATTGGAAAGCTGGGGGGCAAGCAGGCTTGTTGCAACTTTTCTGATACTGATTGTTTTTGTTATTCTTTTTGTTGTGGCGCTGGTTTTGGTCGTACCCATCCTGACCCATCAAATGGCAGGGCTAATTCAGCGCATTCCCGAATATGTTACCCGACTGCGAACCCTGTTTGCCGGTTCGGAAAGTGTCTGGATAAAAGAGCTGATCGGTGAAGGGTCGGAGAACCTCAAGGACAATCTCGATACGGTTTTGCAGCAGGGAGCAAGCTGGCTTACAGCCCTGCTTGGCTCTTTGTGGAACTCCGGAAAAGCGCTGGTTGATGTCATATCCTTGTTTGTTATCACACCAATTGTGGCCTTTTACCTGCTGCTGGACTGGGATCGCATGATATCCAAAGTGACCAGTTGGTTGCCCCGCGATCACCAGGGAGAGCTTGCCGAGATTGCCGCTGACGTCAACACGGCGATTGCCGGATTTGTGCGTGGGCAGGGCGCTGTGTGTCTGATCCTGGGAACATTTTACGCCGTTTTGCTGACGGCTGTCGGCCTAAATTTCGGTTTGCTGATTGGTATGTTTGCCGGGTTGATAAGTTTCATTCCTTTTGTCGGCTCTATTTTTGGCATGATTCTGGCCGGCGGTGTGGCAGTGGTGCAATTCTGGCCGGATTACGGTTGGATTGCGCTGGTCTTCATCGTTTTCTTTGCCGGACAATTCATCGAAGGCAATATCCTGCAGCCCAAACTCGTGGGAGAGAGCGTCGGTCTGCACCCGGTTTGGTTGATGTTCTCCCTTTCTGCTTTTGGCGTTTTGTTGGGATTTACCGGTTTACTGATTGCGGTTCCGGTTGCTGCTGCAATTGGTGTTCTGGTGCGTTACGGTCTGAAAAAATACCTGTCGAGTAGTTTTTATCTCGGTCACGGGAACCGCAACAGCTGAGCAGATTGTATGGACGATTCAGTTCAAATCCCACTCGATCTTTCCATCAGTGCGCCTGAAGGACTTGATGATCTGATTGTCACCGAGGCCAACAAGGATGCAGTATCTTTCATCCGGTCCTGGCCGGATTGGCCCGGACCAATTGCAGTACTCGCTGGCCCTGTGGGAGGGGGAAAAAGTCATCTGGCGGCAATATGGGCCCAACAATCCAAGGCCCTCGTTCTCGATTCTCTTACCGGTTTGGAATGCTTGCCCGAGGCAGGTACAAATGTCGTGCTAGAGGACCTTGAAGCGGGAAATTTCGATCAAACAGCGCTGTTTCATCTGATAAATTCAGCTCGTGCTCATAGTACGTCCTTGTTGCTGACCAGTCGTTTCTGGCCTGGTAATTGGGACATTCAATTGCCCGATCTGCAATCTAGGATTAGGCTGGCTCATCTTCTGGAGCTTTCTGAGCCGGACGATGAATTGCTGCGCGGTGTGCTCAGCAAAATGTTCTTTGATCGACAGATTGAAGTCGAACCCAATGTTATTGACTACCTGGTGCTGCGCATGGAACGCTCGCTCGCCTATGCCCGCCAGGTTGTAGCTGAACTGGATGCCCTGTCTATGTCACAGAAACGCCCCATCACACGCCCGCTGGCAGCCATTGCATTGCGGCAATTGGGGCTGCAGGAACAACTCGATTTACCGATAATGCAGCAGCCGCTAAGCCGCAAAGACTAGAGTCAGATTCGATGGAAGTCCTTGCTCAGTCTTCCATCCTTCGGTTGCGAAGCCCGCTGGCCCCACATTCTGACATTATGCCTGAGTGAAGTGCCAAGCGTGCCGACAAAAATTGTCATTTCGATTTCATATGCTTAAGCTAAAGTTCATCTCCAAATCTCAAAGCGTCAACTTTATGAACCCACCAGCCATGTCCTTAATTGAAATTGCAAAAAGTCCGGAACGATTTATCAACCGCGAGATTTCCTGGTTGCAATTCAATCGGCGAGTCTTGATGGAGGCGGAAAACACGACCCATCCGCTGTTGGAGCGACTGCGTTTTTTGACGATTTCTGCGGATAATCTGAATGAATTTCTGATGGTGCGTATCGCTGGCCTGGCCGCGCAGGTGAGAGAACAGCTTGCAACACTGTCGGATAACGGGCTCACACCCATAGAACAGCTCACCCAGGCTAATCATGAGATTGCCAATCTGCAGCAGCATCAGCATGACATTTTGCATGCGCTTCTTGCGGAATTGAAGCCCCAACAGATTGAAATTCTAAACAGTTCGGATCTTAGTGAGGCTGAAACCGCATGGGCAGAAGAGCATTTTCTTTCACAGGTGTTTCCGGTTCTGACGCCGTTGTGCATTGATCCTGCACACCCATTTCCATTTGTGCCGAATTTGGGTCTGACGCTGGTGTTGGAACTGCAACGCAAGTCGGACCGCAAGCCCATGACGGCCCTGCTTCGCCTGCCCCAAGCACTGAAACGGTTCGTGCCATTGCCTGTTGCTGACCAAACCGGTGAACTAGCAGACGGGTTTAAACGCTACATAAGTGTTGAACAGATCATCACCATGTTCATTGATCGTCTGTTTCCCGGATATGTCACCGTGGAAAGCGGGATGTTCCGCCTGGTTCGTGACAGCGATATCGAAGTTCAGGAAGAAGCTGAAGATCTGGTCCGACTGTTTGAGTCAGCACTGAAACAGCGCCGTCGAGGCCTTGTCATACGTTTGGAATTCACTGCCGATACACCGGAGTCTCTGCGTGGATTCGTCATGAAAGAACTGAATGTCACCAAGGCCGAAACCGTTGTTCTTGATGGGATGTTGGCTATTGACGACCTCAATGACATTGTTTCAAGTGGACCCAAGCGCCTGCTTTATGAAACCTATAATCCGCGTTTTCCTGAACGGATCAGGGAACATAATGGCGATTGTTTTGCTGCTATTCGTCAAAAAGATCTCGTAGTTCATCATCCCTACGAAAGCTTTGATGTGGTCGTGCGTTTTATTCGCCAGGCCGCGCAGGACTCCGATGTTGTTGCGATCAAGCAAACACTGTACCGGACATCCAACGACAGTCCAATAGTCCAGGCGCTTATTGAGGCTGCCGAAAATGGCAAATCCGTAACCGCTTTGGTGGAACTCAAAGCACGGTTTGATGAAGAGGCCAACATTCGCTGGGCCCGTGATCTGGAACGCGCTGGGGTTCAGGTGGTCTACGGTTTCATCGAACTAAAGACCCATGCGAAGCTTTCGTTGGTGGTACGTCGCGAAGGTGGGGGGCTGGTCAATTTTTGCCATATCGGCACTGGCAACTATCATCCTTCAAACGCCAAGGTTTATACTGACCTGTCCTATTTCACCATGAATGAAGCGATTACTCTGGATGTCGCTCGTGTGTTTAATTTTATCACCGGTTATGCAGAACCCAAAGGCCTTAAAAAGCTTCTGGTTTCTCCCAATTCCTTGCGTAAAAAGTTATCCCGTTTGATCGAAGCAGAGCGCCGTCACGCAAAGGCCGGCAAGCCTGCTCAAATCTGGATGAAGATGAACTCACTCGTTGATCCCGCAATGATTGACGAACTGTATGAAGCCAGTCAGGACGGTGTTCAAATCGATCTGATTGTGAGGGGCATATGTTGTCTTCGTCCACAGGTGCCCGGCCTTTCCGACAACATTCGAGTCAAATCCATCATTGGTCGGTTTTTGGAGCATGGCCGAATATTCTGTTTCGGCAATGGACATGGTTTGCCGTCCAAAAATGCTTTGGTTTTCGCAGGTTCTGCCGACCTAATGCCGCGCAATCTGGATCGGCGGGTGGAGGTTCTTGTACCGTTGGAAAATCCTACCGTTCATCAACAGGTTTTGGACCAGATCATGCTTGGCAATCTCATGGATAATCTGCAAAGCTGGAGAATATTGTCCGACGGCACCGCTGAGCGCATTGAAGTCGGGCCGGGTCAACAACCATTCAGCGCACAGGACTATTTCATGACCAATCCCAGCCTGTCAGGCCGCGGCAAGTCGCTCAAAAAGAACGCACCCCAATCGATATTGCAACCCGCAACAAATGTTGTAACCGATGCGGAATCCGCCGCCTGATGGCCCGGTCATCAAAGTCTATTTTAAAGGCTCAGGGGCGTATCAAGCGATTGTCGCCGGTGGCTATTATCGACATTGGCTCAAACTCCGTGCGTCTGGTTGTCTATGAAGGGCTCTCTCGCTCACCAACCCCGCTCTACAACGAAAAAATTCTATGCGGACTGGGCGCTCATATTGCCTCGACTGGGCGCCTTGACGATGAAGCAGTGGAACGAGCGCTTGCTGCCTTGCGTCGTTATCGCATGCTGGCAGAGCAGGCTGGTGCTGAAACTATTCATACATTGGCCACTGCCGCGGCGCGTGAAGCAGAAAACGGCCCGGAATTCACCCGTCGCGCAAGCGAAATACTGGGTTGTACCATTGACGTTTTAAGTGGCGAAGAGGAGGCCATGTATGCTGCCTATGGCATTCAGTGCGGGTTTCTCGATCCCGTGGGTGTGGTCGCAGACATGGGTGGTGGTAGTGTTGAACTGACCCTTATTGAACATTCGCCCACAGGCGATGGAGTTACGCTGCCACTCGGTGGCCTGCGGCTGCAGGACCAATCGCAAGGTGATATCAGGGAAGCTCGAAACCTAACCAAACAGGCGTTGCGGGGCAACTCGGTGTTAAAGGCCGAAAAAGGTGGCACTTTTTACGCTGTCGGCGGAACCTGGCGCGCATTGGGCCGCCTTCACATGACTCGTTCAAAATATCCGCTAACGGTGATGCACGGGTATGAAATGCGGGCCAAAGATGTACGACGATTATGCAGCAGGCTGACTGGCAGGAATGGCTCGGCCATTCGGGGCATCGAAGCCGTATCGTCAAACCGTCGCGCACTCTTGCCTTATGGTGCTGTGTTATTGTCGGAAATCATGGCCGTCATGAAACCGGAACGAGTGGTATTTTCCGGCCTTGGTGTTCGCGAAGGCTATCTTTATTCACTGCTGCCACCCAAAGTGCAGACATTGGACCCGCTGCTAACGGCTGCGGAAGAATTTGCCGTCTTGCGGGCCCGCTCACCTTTGCATGCGCGTGAGTTGATTAAATGGACCAGCGCAGCGTTCAAGACATTTGGGGTGGATGAGACCAAAGAAGAAAAGCGGTATCACAGGGCCGCATGTCTTCTGGCGGATATCACCTGGCGTTCACACCCTGACTATCGGGGTGATCAGGCCCTCAACCTGATATCCAATGCCGACTTTGTTGGTGTTGATCACCCAGGCCGGGCCTATCTGGCTCTGGCGACCTACTACCGTCATGAAGGGTTGATGGATGAGGACGTAAGCCCGGCCCTCATCACAATTGCCTCTCAGCGCCTGCGAGACAGGGCGAAGCTTCTTGGAGCGCTGTTTCGGATAGGATTTCAATTCTCAACCGCCATGCCGGGTGTATTGCCCAAGGTCGGTTTCAGAGCGGACAAAACGGGCCCGGTTGAATTGACCGTCACCCCGGATATTGCCGGCTTCGAGGGGGAGCGCCTTTATCGGCGCATGAAGGGGTTGAGTAGTGTAGTGGGGCGTGAAGTTAATTGGGTTGTACTTCCTGCATGAGTTAATGAGCGCAAGAATGCCCAACAGGTTTTTGCCCGCACTGGCATGCTGATTGGTCACCTTCCCATCCGTGTGATAGCCTTGGCTATCCAAAAAAGGGAGGTTGGGCGCATGTCGACAAATGATGATTCATCGGATACTTCAACATGGGATCCGGCATTCGATGCAGTAGCTGCTGCGCCGGACCATCATAAAGTTCTGTTTGAAAACGATAAATTACGCGTTCTTGATGTGACGCTCGAGCCAAATGATGAGGAGCCTCTGCACCACCATCGGTGGCCTTCCGTATTCGTTCTGGATTCAGTCCACAGCGAGGTGCACGACATTTCACCCGAAGGTGAGCGCCTTCCTCCAGGGCGAGATGTCATGGAGGCAATTGAAAAGTGGGACGGTAATAGCAGCCTTGTTGTACATATGGATCCGCAGCCTTTGGGCCGGGTCCTCAATACTGGCGACAAGCTTATCCATGGCATCCGCATCGAAATAAAGGGTTGAAACAGAAGCGTATACACCGTCCAGACCAGTTGGCGTGTTGCCCGGTGCTGGAAGTTGTGCAAAAGCAAATTGTCTCATCGTTGTGGTACACCGGTGAGCGCGCCTGATTGATGGCCGAGCCGGGAAGAAAACTCCCGTGTGCAACCTAAGGAGTTTCCATGAAACCAACATTGTTCATTGTCCTGGCAGTACTCTTGGTCGCCGCCAACAGCCTGGGGGCATCGGCAATTGCCCGCGACAAGTCTGGCATAAAAATGGTTTTACAGATCACGGTCGACGGTCTTCGTTCGGATTTGCTCACGCGCTATGCGCAGCATTTTGGGGAAGGAGGTTTCGCATATCTTTTGAACAATGGCGTGCATTACCCAAACGCCCACTACAAGCACGCCAATACGGAAACTATTGTGGGTCACACCACGCTTTCCACGGGTGCACATCCATCTGAACACGGTATGGTTGGCAATGTAATATTTGACCGCAAAAAAGGAGAATTGGCCTATAACATCGAAGATGCTGACGCGCCAATTCTGCCCACCCGCGACGATGCAGCGGATGGGGCGCAGGTCGATCCTGCACAAAAACGGTCCCGGAGTCAGGGCCGCTCTCCCGGCAATATAAAGACATCGACCTTTGCCGATGAATTGTCGATCCATACGAGCCGAAAGGCGAAGATATTTGGCGTTTCGGGCAAGGACAGAAGTGCTATTGCGATGGCCGGACACTCGGGCAAGGCCTTCTGGTTTTCAACGGATACCGGAGATTTTCAAACCAGCAAATATTATTACGATGCCTATCCTGACTGGGCCGCAGAGTGGAACGGTAAACGCAAAGCGGAAGTTTTCGCTGGAAAAGCCTGGGAGTTGCCCGGTGATTTGTCTACCTATCTCAATGGTGATCGCGATGACCGACCTTTTGAAACCGACCTGAAAGGTTACGGGCGCGTATTCCCCCATGCCTTTGGTCAAAGCGATCATCCACTTTTTGCAACGCGTATCCTTGTGAGTTCAGTCGGGGATCAACTGACCGCAGATTTTGCCAAGACGATTATTGATGCGGAAGCATTGGGCAAGGATGATGCGCCGGACTATCTTTCGGTCAGTTTTTCAGGCGTGGATGCGGTCAACCATTTCTTTGGGCCGTCAAGCGTCGAAAATGAGGCCGTGGTGCGCGATCTGGATGCAACAATCGCGGACTTGCTGGAACATATCGACAGGGCGATAGGGCTGAACAATGTCGTGATTGTTCTGTCTGCTGATCATGGTACCCCGGAGGCTCCTGAATATGCATCTGAGTATGGCATGAGCGTTGGTCGCATCGATTCAGCCAAACTTCAGGAAATCGCCATGGATGCCGCCGAGAAGGCATTTGGGCACAAAAACCTTATTGTCGCTTTCTTCCGTCCCTATATCTATCTCAACCAGAATGCGATCAGTCGCGCTGGTTTGGACAAGGGTGAGGTCGAAGCGGTGGTCGGGGAAGCGGTGAGTGGCATTCCGGGCATCGCTCGCACCCTATCTCGTTCTGAACTGCCGAACTTGCAGGGCACCAATCTGGTGGAGCGGGTGCGCAACAACAACCATCCCGACAATTCAGGAGACATTTACGTCGTGCAGGAACCGTTCTGGTATCTGCAGGAAGGTGGTGCGATTTCCGTCATGCACGGCTCTCCATGGTCCTACGATACCAATGTGCCCATCTTGTTCGCGGGGCCGGGGATTGAGAAGAAAACGGTGAACCGGCTGGTTCATCCGGTCAATGTGGCCCCCACACTGTCGGCGATCCTGGGAACAAAAGTACCGTCTGCGGCCTTTGCAACTCCGCTTGTCGAGGTGGTGGACGTAGCCCGTTGAATCAGGCTCCGTCTGGCAAAAATTTTATCGGGGCAGCATCAGATCAAGTGCCTGGACACAGGCCCCACTTGCCCCCTTACCCAGATTGTCCAGCAATGCGACCAGATTAACCTGATCACCATTGCCAAAAACATGCAGGTCCATAGTGTCCTGCCCGGCGAGGGTTGTTGCATCCAGGCGGGTGACATTGGCGCTTTCTTCCAACGAAGCCAGACGAACATGCTCACTGCCGTCATAATGCTTGGCGAGACAGTCGTGCACGGCTTCCATATCGTTTGCATCAAGGGTGGCCATATGCAGGGGCAATTGTACAATCATACCCTGGGGAAAGCGTCCAACGCTTGGTGAAAAGAGTGGCGCGTGTTTCAGCAGACCGTAAGTAGTTATTTCCGGCACATGTTTGTGCTTCAGGCCGGTTGCATAGAGAAAGTGCGGTGCAGATATTGCATCTTCCCGGTATTGATCTTCCATCTGTGCGATCAGGCTTTTCCCACCACCGGTATATCCCGATACGGCGTTGATCGTCACATATGCATCCATTGGCAATATGCCCGCCTTCGTCAGAGGGCGGATCAGGGCAATGGCGCCGGTGGAATAGCAACCGGGATTTGAGACGTAGCGCGCCCTGGCGATTGTCCGGTCGTGGCCGGGGTCCAGTTCCTTGAAGCCAAACACCCAGTTTGGGTGTGTCCTGTGGGCGGTGGAGGCGTCAATCAGCCGGGTATCGCCCTTGGCCACCATGCGTGCAGCTTCCCGTGAAGCGTCATCGGGAAGGCATAGAATGGCAAAATCAGCCTCGTTCAAAAGTTCTTCCCGCGCTTTTGGATTTCGTCTTTCTTCATGCGGCATGGACAGAAGGTTGATATCGGAGCGATTGGCCAGCCGGTCTCTGATTTGCAGCCCCGTTGTTCCGTGCTCTCCATCAATGTATATTTTTGGTAAAGTCATGATTTTCTCATATTTCAGTAGGTTGGACGTATTTCCGGACTCTCGATTCAAACTGGTTGAATCAGTTTATGAGGACTGAAATCGTCGCTTCCAAAGGTTGCCCAACATGTATACCGCGACTGTTGCACCGGCAATTGAGGTTATGCCTGCATGGTCATAGGACGGGGAAACCTCCACAACATCGGAACCGACGACGTCGATGTCCCCCAGTTCGCGCAACAACAGCAAAGCCTGGGCTGAACTCAGTCCCCCTGACACCGGTGTTCCTGTGCCCGGAGCATAAGCCGGATCAAGACAGTCAATATCAAAACTCATGTAGCTCTTCTTGCCCGCTACCCTTTGATAAACCCGCTTGGCAATTTCCCTGGGTCCGAGTTCGTGACAGGTCAGTGCATCAATGATTTCAATCCCGTAGTCCTGCGGCGCGATGGTACGGATGCCAATCTGTATGGAATGGTCCACATCGATCAGACCTTCCTTCACCGCCCGTGTGATCATCGTGCCATGATCCACCACGCCTTCCTTGTCGTCCCATGTGTCCTGATGGGCATCGAACTGAACAAGCGCCAACGGTCCATGTTTGTCGACATGTGCCTTAAGCAGTGGATAGGTAACAAAATGATCTCCGCCGATCGACAAGAGATATGGGCTGGACTTCGCACCAATCAGGGAGGCTGCATTGTTATGAATAATGTCCGGCACGTTGGCCTGTTGACCATAGTAGAATTGGCAATCGCCATAGTCGATGACGGCCATATCATCAAAAAGCCTCGACCCAAATGGATATTGCGGATCATTGTCCATGCCGCAGGAAGCTTCACGCACCCCTCTTGGCCCGAACCGGGTTCCGGGTCGGTTGGATGTGGCGGTGTCGAGTGGAATGCCCCACACGACCACATCTACATCAGTGAGATCGGTGGAATATTTGCGCCGCATGAAGGAAAGCGCACCGGCATAAGTCGGATCGCTCGACTGCTGATGCAGACTATTGGCGGTAAAGGCATTGTCCATGCCGTCGGGTTTTTGCTGGTTCATATCAGATCAACATTTCAATCATGAAAGGCGGGTCAAACAAAAAAGGCGGGCCACCGGGCCCGCCTTTGATAGCACCAATGGGTGCAAATTCGGAAAGCCTTAGCGTTTTGAGAACTGGAAGGAACGGCGGGCTTTCGCACGGCCGTATTTCTTACGTTCAACAACACGGCTGTCGCGGGTGAGGAAGCCTCCGGATTTCAATGTTCCACGCAGTTCCGGCTCGTAATAGGTCAGGGCCTTGGAAATGCCGTGACGCAAAGCGCCGGCCTGTCCGGACAGGCCACCACCGGAAACAGTCGCAACGATATCGAACTGTGTTTCACGGCCAGTCGCTACGAGTGGCTGTTTGACAACCATCTGCAATACGGGGCGAGCGAAATATTCAGTGAAATCCCGTTCTTTGGTGGCTTTCCTGCCTTCCTTACGGTTTTTCTTCTGCACATCGCGTTTCTTGACAGCGCCTTCAATGATGATGCGGCCTGAACCTGGCTTGAGCCAGACGCGTGCTACCGCATCCTTACGCTTGCCGGTTGCATAGGCGCGGCCGTGTTCGTCGACCTTTCGTTCGTGAACCGGGGCAGGGGGATTGCCTGCCAGCGATGGATTGGCAGCGACGGCTTCTGCAGCAGTGGTATCAGTTGCCGCCTGATTTACCGCGGCGCCCAGCTCTTCAAGTGAGTTGATTTCGGCCATGATTTAAGCGGTCCTTGTGTTTTTTGAGTTCAACGCAGCCAGATCGATAGTCTGGGGCTTTTGAGCATCGTGCTTGTGCTCAGGGCCTGCGTAAACATAGAGATTTTTCATCTGGCGACGTGACAGCGGTCCGCCCGGCATCATGCGCTCAACAGCTTTCTGAACAACACGCTCCGGGAAACGGCCTTCCAGAAGTGCCTTTGCAGTGCGTTCCTTGATGCCACCGGGATAACCGGTGTGCCAGTAATACTTCTTGTCGTTGAACTTGTTGCCGGTAAAAGCAACTTTGTCAGCGTTGACGATTACGACATTGTCGCCATCATCCACATGGGGTGTGAATGTCGGCTTGTGCTTGCCGCGAAGACGGTTTGCAACATAAGAAGCGAGACGTCCTGGGACCGCGTTGGTAGCGTCGATCAATATCCAGTTTTTCTCAACTTCCGCTGGTTTTTGCGAGAAGGTTTTCATGACCTTGATAGTCCTGATTAAATACGGTGTTTAAAATGACCTGTTCCACATTCACGGGCCCCGACAAAAATCGAGGCCCCGCAATGCTGCGAGGCCGGTTGGCGTGGATATAGAAAAGTCCAGCGATAAGGTCAAGAGTATATTGTAAGACAGATCTGAAAAAAACTCATTATAACAAAATCTTAAAAATAAGGTATTATAATACCGCTAAATTTGAAGACTTGGTGATTGTCATTGCAATTGCGAATGTGGCGACAGAAATCCGCAGTCGCAAGCTCCTCGGTATGTGTAAAGGCACCGATCGCGGAAAAAAGATGGGCTCTATTGGGAGTTAGCGGTGGAAGGGGAAGCACCAAAGGGCCAAATAAGTTAGCCGGGTCTTCAATGTGGGAACTCGATGTGGTTTGATCATCAACATGAAGCAGATCGATTATACAGCCATTGACGGCCAGTTGCTGCGAACATTCCTGACAGTACTTGAAGAGCTTTCAGTGACCAAAGCAGCAGTTCGGCTGGGTGTTACCCAGTCAACGGTTAGCCATGCGCTGGCCCGACTCAGGGTGTTCTTTGATGACCCATTGTTTGTGCGTTCCGGCCAATCGCTGATGCCAACGGAACATGCCGTCAGTCTCAAAGGCCCGGTTCAGGATGTACTGGATGGCATGATCGGCCTGACTCACAAGCGTGAGTTTGACCCATCCAATGAGGATTTGTTCTTTATTGTTGCGGCCAATGACATGCAGCGCGATCTGATATTTCCAAGACTTTTAGAGGAAATTCGCGATCAGGGCCTGTCCGTTGCATTTGAGTTCATTCCATCGGGCCATCCAACTTCAGGGTTGATGCGGGATGCCAAATGTCACCTTGCGCTTACGCCGTTCCCTCCTGATGCGACAGACATAATCCAGAAACCGGTCTTGCATGGCAGAATGATGTGTTTCTTTGATGCGTCGGTCCGAAAACCACCAACCAGTTGGGAAGAGTATTGTTCAGCAGAACATCTGACTGTGCGGTTCCCCGATGGTGGAACGTCGCTTCGAGCCCTGACCGGCGTTGACAAGAGCAAAATGCGTGAGGCGCGCGTCTCCGTGCCTAATTTTGGTGGTGTTACCCCGTTTCTCAAGGGAACCCAAATGCTCGCCACCGAGATGAACCTGATGAAACTTTGTTGTTTGAGTGACTTGGATATGGCACCACTCCCAATCAAGTCTGATCCCGTTACTGTTTATATGAGCTGGCATGGTCGCAGCACTAACGATCCCGCCCATATCTGGTTGCGCGCGAGCATTGAAACAATAGCCAGAGATGTGTTGAAAATCGCCGAGTCTCTTTGAAGGCCGGAGGCGGTAGCGTTGTGCAGTACGAGAGTCACAATTCCGAATCAATTGATTTCCTTCATAACGTTTATCGAG
Organism: Rhizobiaceae bacterium; assembly: GCA_051009515.1. Classification (GTDB taxonomy): domain Bacteria; phylum Pseudomonadota; class Alphaproteobacteria; order Rhizobiales; family Rhizobiaceae; genus Pseudahrensia. The sequence goes on from JBPCWM010000128.1 coordinate 37,926, forward strand.
CCGAAGTACTGGATTGCGGCGTCAGATAGGCCCATGCTTTCCTTTGGTTTCTGCATTTGCCGTCGAGACGTCATAACAGGTGCATATTTGAACTCCAGCATAGATGCGATCGCTGTTATTCCGCACTCCAAGTTTATTGCAGGCCAGCCTGATCAAAGATGCGTTCAAATCGAGCTTCACCAGCCGGATTGAACTTTGGAATGCGGGTGTTGAAGACCGAAAGTAAAATTAAATGGTTTCAGATAGTAGGAGGGAATCGTGCTCAAGAAGATTTTGACCGGACTCGCTGTTTTGGCATTTTCAGTGTCAACCAGCATGGCACAGGCACAGGAAGTGCCGACCATGAAAATGACGACCCAGATACCCGAAGGTGTCACCACGCCTGACAATATTCAGACCCGCGTTGGGACGCTGAATTTCTTTGATGGTGTTCCCGATGTCGAATCGGCGCAGAAGGTTTATAATC
>JBPCWM010000129.1:0-14305 GCA_051009515.1 Rhizobiaceae bacterium
CTGGCGCAAAGCACAGGGACGGCGACTCGTCCTGCTCACCACGGCAGGTGAACGTCACTATTGCGACTTTGACTATCAGGTCAATGATTGCCTGATGTTTGGACGAGAATCATCGGGTGTATCAGATCAAGTCCACGAATCAGCCGACGAGCGTTTGACAATTCCAATGGTGGAAGGTGGACGCTCATTAAATGTCGCAGTCAGCGCCGCTATGGTGGCAGGTGAAGCCCTGCGGCAAACGAGAAGTTTAAGCTTTGGGATCAATCTGTAGCCACAGCGTCTGCGTTGGCTTGCATGACCATGCGTATGTGATCAATCCCTGCATCATCAAATACATCGCCCGTCTTTGAAAAACCCAAGGATTCGTAAAAGCCAGTCGCATAGGTTTGCGCATCCAGCCCGATGGTCTGTGCCAGTTGGTTGTCCTTGGCAAAGGCAATTAGGTGCAGCATCAAAACGCGACCAAGACTTCTGCCTCGATATCTTTTGTCAATAACGACACGTTGAATTTTCGCCATATCTTCAAATACGCAAATTCTTGCAGCAGCGACAGGTCGATCCTCAATCACGCCGAGGAAGTGAATTGCTATGGTCTCATCATTTTCGTCAATTTCAAGTTCAACCGGCACACCCTGCTCTTCGACAAAAACGCGGTGACGCAAGTCGTAGCAAGCTGCTTTCTGTTGCGAAGTCCGCGCAAGGATGATGGACATTTCAGACAGGATACTCACTCCCGGGAGCAACAGGATAAGAGATCAAGATTATTCTACCACAATCAATTGGCAAGACTTGCAATCAACGCACTTGGCATGTCATCTCCTCGCCAGCAAAACATAATCCAAGCCGAAACAGAAAATGCGAACAAGGCCAGACATACCAAAAGGCTTTCCGGAAGACCTTGAAACCAAGAAATCAACCGCCCGAACCTGGTTTGAATCCTTGCGCGACGACATTTGCTCTCGGTTTGAAGCGCTTGAAGATGAAGTGCTAGGCCCATTGAGCGACCAGCAGCCCGGTCGATTTGTCCGCACCCCCTGGCAGCGCGATGAAGGCAACGGCGGTGGCGGTGTCATGTCAATGATGTCTGGCAGGGTGTTTGAGAAAGTCGGGGTGCATGTTTCAACCGTTTACGGAGAATTCTCCGCCGAGTTCCGCAAACAGATACCGGGTGGGGAAGAAGACCCGAAGTTCTGGGCTTCCGGCATATCGCTGATCGCACATCCACAAAATCCTAATGTGCCTGCAGTTCACATGAACACACGCATGGTGGTTACAAGTTCTCAATGGTTTGGTGGCGGGGCAGATTTGACCCCGGTGCTGGACGCACGGCGCGTTCAGGATGATCCAGACAGCATCGACTTTCACGCGGCTATGAAAACTGCCTGTGCGGCACATGACGTAGCAGATTATGACGATTACAAAGGCTGGTGCGATGAATATTTCCACCTCAATCATCGTGATGAACCCCGCGGCATTGGCGGCATTTTCTTCGACTATCTGCACAGCGGAGAAAAGTTCGGTGAATGGCAGAAGAATTTCGAATTTGTGCAGGATGTTGGACGAGAGTTTGCCCAAATCTATCCGTTGCTGGTGAAGCGCAACATGGAAACACCATGGGATGATGCAGCGAGAGAAGAACAATTGATCCGTCGCGGTCGCTACGTGGAGTTTAACCTGCTTCAGGACCGTGGCACCATATTTGGACTGAAAACCGGGGGTAATGTGAATTCCATTCTGTCCAGTATGCCCCCAGTCGTAAAATTTCCCTGATCAACCTAGACTTTTTCAATTCTGGAAAGCAGGTCCTCGCGGCTTAACTGGAAATCTGATTCGACCCAGTGTTCTTCCAATTCAGTCAGCTCCGTTGAAATATCTGGGCCAGGAGCGCGGCCTTTATCGATAAGGTCCTGTCCTCTCACGGGAAATTTGGGGCGATCCCACCTTGCGAGCCATCTAAGCTGTCGCTGGTGCTTTTTGGAGTCCTGCCCGTCTCTGGCAATTTCCAGCTTCAACCGGTCGCTGACCCCAATTTCCTTCTGCCAATAAAGCCAGCGATAAAAATCCTGCTTTTTAAGTCTCGCGTCGGGCAATTGGGAATTGCACCATGCATTTAATCTTTTGGCCACTGAATTGGGCAATTTCAGACGACTCACCAGTTCGCTGATACGATCCGGCATGGGCGGAATAATCGACATCAGCCGCAGCAATGGATCGGGAGACCACCCATGCTTGCCTTCCGCGATGATCAAGCCTTGCAGGGCATCAATGCCCCACTTTTCAGATTCCGGGAGAACTTTAGTCAGAACACCGGTTTGACGCATCCACAGGATTGCCCGCCCGGGATCGGGGGCAGCCAGCAGTTTGACCAGTTCATGCCAGACCCGCTCAGCGGACAGGGACTCCAATCCGTCTTTGAGGCGTGCGCAGGCCTTTAACCCTTCTGCATCCGGCCGAAAGCTTCCATACCAGGCAAAAAACCGAAAGAAGCGAAGAATGCGTAGATAGTCTTCACGGATGCGGGTTTCAGCATCGTCGATAAACCTTACATTTTGGGACAGCACATCCTGCATGCCGCCAAGTGGGTCAAATACCGTTCCATCGGAATTCAAATAAAGTGCATTGATTGTCAGGTCGCGGCGGCGGGCATCGGCGGTCCAGTCCGTTCCATACAAAACTCTGGCGTGGCGACCATCTGTTTCAACATCCTGCCGCAGCGTCGTCACCTCATAAGCATCACCATCCACGACTGCGGTTATGGTTCCATGTTCAATTCCCGTTGGAACAGCCTTGTGTCCGCCTCGCTGCAGCCGCAAAATTACGTCACGCGGCACCAGGGAGGTTGCGATATCCACGTCCGATATGGGCTGGTCAAGCAAGGCATTGCGTACAGCTCCACCAGCAATTCTGGCCTGAATCCCATGCCCGACATTTTCATCACCTTCATTCAGCAAGGCCAGGAGTGCTTGCAGGGAAGGTTTTTTCAGCCAGTCTTGTGCTATGCGGTCAGCCATGGGTCGCGTCCGTTCCGTAAATCCGTTCCTGGACCATGCGGATGATACCCGCAGTCACTCCCCAGATGCGGCGCTCAACTGGTGGATCAACCGCTGCGTCGGGATACGGCATGGTGTAATAGAACACCTCCTTTTCCTCAAAAAACCTGCTTTCCCGATTGTGATTGCGTTGATCCATCAGGAAAGAAAGAGGCACTTCGAAAGCTGCCGCAACCTCATCCTTGTTGAGCGCGAGATTGGGTTCCCCGCGGATCAGTCCAACCACCGGTGAGATGCTGTAACCCGACCCTGAGAAATATGTGCCAAATGTCCCCAGCAACTCAATTTGCTGCATTTCAAGCCCGACTTCCTCATTGGCTTCACGCAACGCAGCCTGTTCCGGCGATTCGCCTGGATCGATCTTGCCACCGGGAAAAGCCACCTGTCCGCTATGGCTGGACAAATGCTCCGTGCGCTGGGTGAGCAAAATTGTCGCATCGCCATCCCGGTCGATCACCGGAATCAGCACCGCTGCAGGTTTAAACTGGCGTTCCTTCACCATCATCGGATGATCAGGATTCAACGCCTGGTCCCCCCCAACTGCAGCCAAAATATCGGCGCGACTTTCAAAGCGCTCGCTCAGGCGCCTTCGAAATGCCGAGACACTATAAAGGTCAGGAGTCAGATAGTGCAGGGTCAAGCGCTTAGCTCAGATAGCTTGTCGGACGGCATGATTGGGAATGTGGCTCCCTTGGAGCGCAATACAAACATCCGTTGCCCTTCAACTTCTATTTCTTCCCCGTAAGATATCAGTTCATACATGACCGGCCGCGCCAAAAGGGCTTCAAGTCGTCCACGCACCAGAACGTAAGGTTTCAGTTGATCTGTTTTACCAATGATATCAAACCGCAAGGGATTATCCGACCCGCATTCCACAAGGTCGCCAACATTGGTGCGAAACGTCAGAACCTGCGACTCACCTTGACCTGACGCGTTCATCTCCACAGCGACGAAGGGGGCATCTTCGACAGTGATTCCAACCTTTTCCACAGGTGTTACGAGGTAGGTTTTGCCGTCTTCATCCTTGCGCAACACTGTTGAGAACAGTCGTACGAGAGGTTGGCGCCCGATGGGCGTCCCCATATAAAACCAGGTTCCATCCCGTTTGATCTGAATATCCAGATCACCGCAAAAGTCGGGATTCCACTTGTCTACAGGGGGCAGGCCATCTCCGGCATGGTTTGCACGGGACACAAGAGCCTGCAAAGCCGTTGTCGGGCTGTCATTCGAATTTGCTGTATCGGCCATGAAACGTTCCTGCAATCTTATATGTCACGGTCATAGTATCGGCCCAAACATGGGCATAGTCACGAAATAGTGGCTATTGTCGTAATTGTCAGCATGGCACACTAACTCAGATATCTGAATTCTCTCAAGCGAGTAAACTATGAGCGAAATGACCAAAATCGAAGACGTTGATGAAAAGGCAATCATAAAGGAAGCCGAAGCCGCTGTCGAAACCGTCGCGACCGCACGAAAGGCCATCGCCGAGGTCATATTCGGACAGACCGATGTGGTGGAAAACTCATTGGTAACCATTTTTGCCGGAGGGCATGCACTGCTGGTGGGTGTGCCGGGGCTTGCCAAGACCAAATTGGTGGAAACACTGGGCACCGTTTTGGGCCTGGATGCCAACAGGATTCAGTTTACACCCGATCTAATGCCTTCTGACATTATCGGCTCTGAAATTCTCGACCAGGATGCGGATGGCAAACGGTCTTTCCGTTTCGTCAAAGGACCAATTTTTGCCCAATTGTTGATGGCCGACGAAATCAACCGCGCCTCACCACGCACCCAGTCTGCATTGTTACAATCCATGCAGGAATACCACGTGACGATTGCCGGTGAACGTCATGATCTTCCCTCGCCGTTCCATGTGCTCGCCACACAAAACCCCCTGGAACAAGAAGGAACCTATCCTCTGCCGGAGGCGCAGCTGGACCGGTTTTTGATGCAGATCGATGTGGACTATCCTGATCTTGATGCCGAACGGCAGATCCTGATGGATACAACGGGATCGCAGGAAGCATCAGCCGAACAGGCCATGACCCTGAAACAATTGACAGATATTCAGGCTTTGGTGCGCCGCATGCCGGTAGGCGAGAGTGTTGTTGAAGCCATTCTTGGCCTTGTGCGCTCTGCCCGTCCGGGCAATGGAGACACCAATGGGTCATCAGGACATATCGCGTGGGGCCCCGGCCCAAGGGCGTCGCAAGCCTTGATGCTTACCGTCCGGGCCCGCGCCTTGCTGGATGGAAGACTTGCACCGTCGGTTGACGATGTACTGGCGCTTGCAGAGCCTGTATTGCAACACCGCATGGCGTTGAACTTTGCGGCCCGCGCAGAAGGCATTGGAGTGCGGCAGGTGATTGCAGACCTTAAACAAGCTTGGATGTGAGGGTGACCTTTTGGCTCTGACAATCGGCAGCGCAGTACCGCAGGAGCACGGCCCCGAAGTCTTGAGCCGGGCGCGTGAGCGTGCGGCGTTGATTCCTGATCTGCTGATTGAAGCGCGGCGCATTGCAAACACCGTTACCAATGGTTGGCATGGCCGCCGCAGACGTGGCCAGGGGGATACATTCTGGCAGTTCCGCCCCTATGATCAGGGCGAAAGCCTGAGCAGGATCGATTGGCGGCGCTCGGCGCGCGATGATTCCGTCTACATTCGCGATCAGGAATGGGAAGCGGCGCATACGGTGTGGATTTGGGCCGATTCGTCTGCCTCCATGCTTTACAAAAGTGAGCACACCCAGGTGTCAAAGCAGTCACGTGCGCTGGTGTTAGCATTTGCTATGGCTGAAATCCTCGCCAAAAGCGGCGAGCGGGTTGGATGGCCGGGTGTAACCAATGCCCTGTCGAACCGAGCTGCAGCGGAACGCATTGCTGCCGAACTGGCTGCTGCTAAAATCGATACCAGCCTGTCATTTCCGCCTCTTGAACAGATACGGCGGCGCTCGGAACTGGTCATTATTTCAGATTTCCTCGACCCGGTAGAAACAACTCTGGAACGTATGCACCATTCCGCCCAGCAAGGAATCCACGGAAGTCTGGTTCACATCATAGACCCTGCGGAGGAACGGTTCCCTTATGCTGGCCGAACGGAGTTCCACGATCCTGAAAATGGCAACAGGCTGACATTTGGACGTGCGGAAACGGTGGCAGATGCCTATGCGTCAATATTTCAGGCGCGGCGCGAAACGCTGTCAGACCATTGTAAACGGTTGGGATGGAACTACCTTGATCACCATACTGATCGTTTGGCGTCGACAGCTCTGGTATTGCTTCACGGCCAACTCTCAGGCGAGGCTATGACATGAGCCTTCTCGGTTTGACATTTGCCTCTCCACTCATCTTGCTTGGTCTGATCGCCCTGCCAGTGATCTGGTGGTTGCTGCGACTCACGCCCCCACGTCCAAAACAGGAAACCTTCCCACCAACCCGGATTTTGGAAGAAATTGGCAAGCAGGAAGAAACCCCGGCACATAGTCCTTGGTGGCTGACATTGCTGCGCCTCCTGATGGCAGCCCTGATCATATTTGCCTTGTCAGAACCGATCTGGAACGCACAGGAAGACAAGCTGACAGGCAATGGACCTGTTTTGGTTCTGGTGGACAATGGATGGGCCTCCGGTCCCAATTGGCAGGAGCGCCAGGCAACGGCTGAGGCCCTGATTGGTCAGGCAGCGGATAATGGGCGCCCCCTCGCTCTGGCATTTTCGGTTGACGGTGCCAAAGCCGATCTCAATACGAGACGCGCAGAAGAACTGCTGCCCATGATCAAGGCAGCCGACCCCTCTCCCATACCCGTCGATTACGCGGCACTGGCAGACAAGCTGGAAACCAGCACTATTGGCTTTTCCTCCATCGTATGGCTCTCAAGCGGTACGGCTCATGCCGGGGCACAGAGGCTTGCGCAGGTGCTCTCCGCTATGGATGCAACGCAAACACTTTACTACGCACCATCGACCTCGGGCCTGCAGGTTTTGACTGGAGTGAACAATGCTCCTGAAGCCCTGATTGCGAATGTGGAACGCGCTGATTTGGACGGACTGACCAGCGGGCGGGCAACTGCTTACGATCAACAGGGGCGCTCCATATCCAGCACGGACTTCAGTTTTGACGGAGACAAAAAGGTTGCCCAAGCCCAGTTCGTTTTGCCCGTGGAATTGCGGAACGAAGTGACACGCATATCACTGGATAGCGCCCTACATGCTGGCAGCGTGCAATTACTGGATGAAAGGTTCAAAAGGCGTCGGGTGGGACTGATCTCCGGCGGCAAGGCAGATCAAGCCCAACCGCTTCTGTCTCCCCTTTATTATATTTCCAGAGCGCTCAACCCGTTTAGCGAAGTGCGCGAGGCGCGCGATGCCAATGTTATCGAAGCTGTCCCGCAACTGATTGAGGAAAACGTATCAACACTGGTACTGGCGGATATTGGAACGCTGCCGGATGAGGCACGTCAGCAATTGCAAAGCTGGGTGGAAAACGGCGGCATGCTGGTTCGGTTTGCAGGTCCAAGACTGGCCAGCGCAACTGAAGACAATCTCGTTCCGGTGGAGCTTCGACGCGGTGGACGCAGTCTTGGTGGTACGCTGACCTGGGGCACCCCCCAGCCATTGAGCAGTTTTGAACCATCAAGTCCGTTTGACGGCATCCCCTTGCCCGACGATGTGACGGTCACGCGGCAGGTTCTGGCACAACCCGACGTCGATTTGATCGAAAAGACCTGGGCCAGTCTTGCCGATGGCACACCACTGGTAACGGCCAGCCAGCGTGGACAGGGCTGGATCGTTCTGTTCCACGTGACAGCCGATGCGAGTTGGTCTAGCCTGCCCCTTTCTGGTGTATTTGTTGACATGTTGCGCCGCATTGTGGCCGTCTCCAATGGTGCAATTGCGGCGGAAAAAACGCGCACATCTGCACAGGCTGCCGGTCCTGCGGAGGGGGCTGCCCGACAAGAATCTTCCCTGCCAGATGAGGTCACCCTGGCCCCGCTTACCATGATCGATGGATATGGCGCATTGACAGCACCTTCTTCCAACATGCGCCCCCTTCGAATAGGTGCAACACTCCAAACAGAGGTAACCATGGAAAACCCGCCGGGCACTTATGGAACTCGCGACGCCTTTGTTGCCGTCAACCTGTTTGAAGGCCCAGCCAACATTTCTACCTTTGATGCATCTTTGTTGCCCTCAGGAGCTGCCCGGAACGTCTATGAAGCCAGACAAGGAGTTCCCTTCAAACCATGGTTGCTCTCGACCGCGTTGCTGTTGCTGGCACTTGATTGTCTGGCAGTGCTTTGGATGGCCGGGGCATTCCGGTGGCGGGCGGCGCAGGCTGCTTCCGTTGCGGTGGCAATAGGTTTGCTTATAACATTGATGCCTTTTCCTTCATTGGCGCAGGAGGGGGCCGATATCGATTTTGAAAGCGCCCTGCGCACCCGATTGGCCTATGTAATTACCGGTGATGCAGAACTTGACCGACTTAGCAAGAAGGGGCTGATTGGCCTCACAAATTTCCTTGCCTCACGCACCTCTCTGGAACCCGGGGAACCTGTCGGTGTGGACATTTCGAAAGATGAGTTGGCCTTTTATCCCCTTCTCTATTGGCCAATAACGACACTTGGCTCAGCGCCCGACGAGGCCGCAATGGCGCGGGTGGACGCCTTCATGAAGAGCGGTGGCAGCGTTTTGTTTGACACACGCGACCAGATCACAGGCGGCTTTGGAAACAGACGAATTTCGCCGGAAACCGCGAGACTGCGCGAAATTCTGTCTTCACTTGACATCCCGCCCCTTGAGGCCGTTCCGGAAAACCATGTACTGACCCGCGCGTTCTATCTGCTGAACGTTTTTCCCGGACGCTATCTTGAAGGCAAACTTTGGGTGGAAACGTCTGAGACCGATGATGAAGAAAGTTTCGATCGTCCCACCCGTCAGGGGGATGGTGTTTCTTCAATACTAATCACTTCCAACGATATGGCCGGAGCGTGGGCGGTTGAGACCGATGGTTCGCCGACTTTACCTGTGGTTCCACCAAACCCCGTTCAGCGCACCTATGCCTATCGCACCGGCGTCAACATCGTGATGTATACACTGACGGGCAACTACAAGAGCGACCAGGTTCACATCCCTGCCTTGCTTGAGAGGCTAGGACAATGAGTGACTGGTCAATAAGTCTCGCCCCCCTGTTGCCGTGGCCGGTGATCGCGATTATAGCCTGTTTCGCCGGCGCTCTGGCACTATATGGCCTGTTCAGAAGGGTGCGCGGTGCATGGATGCGGCTGGCCGCCTGGATCGTTCTGGCACTGGCTTTATGCAACCCCTCCTTGTTGCAGGAAGATCGGGAGCCTCTGAAAACAGTTGTCGCTGTCGTCACGGACGAAACCGACAGCCAGAAATTTGACGGACGCGCTGAGCAAACTGAAGCCGCAAGGGCCGGTTTGCGCGCGCTGTTGGATAGATTTCCGCAGTTTGAAATCCGCGAAGTCAGCTCCCGCAATGATGGTGCTGAAAGCGGTGACGCTTCGTCTGCTCTGTTTAGCAGTTTAAGGACGGCATTGCAGGACGTGCCACCGGAGCAGATCGGTGGCGCGATTCTGCTGACCGATGGTCAGATTCATGACGTGCCCGAAACCATTGAGGGTTTGGGATTCGACGCACCCGTCCATGCACTGATCAGCGGAGCAGAATCGGATCGTGACCGACGGATCATGATCAAACGCGCACCGCGCTTCGGCATTGTCGGTGGAAGTCAGGAAATCGTTTATTCGGTCATTGATACCAATATCGAAGCCGAGGGCGGTCTGGTCAGGGTCCAGGTTCTAATTGATGGTGAGCTGGTTTCTGTTGAACAAGTGCTTCCCGGCAGTGATGCAAGTTTGTTTTTCGATGTGCCACATGGCGGCAAGAATGTCGTAGAATTGCGGGCAGAAATTGCAGACAACGAAATTACACCAGTCAACAATCAAGCGTTTACGGTGATTGACGGCATTCGCGAAAACCTGCGGGTTCTCCTGGTGTCGGGAGAACCACATGCGGGCGAGCGCACCTGGCGCAATCTGCTAAAGTCTGACGCCTCGGTTGATCTTGTGCATTTCACCATTTTGCGCCCACCTGAAAAACAGGACGGCACACCGATTAATCAATTGTCCCTGATTGCCTTTCCAACGCGCGAGTTGTTTATCGAAAAGATAGATGAATTCGACCTTATCATTTTCGACCGTTATCAGCGTCGCGGTGTGCTGCCTTTGCTCTATTTCGACAATATAGCTCGCTACCTGGTTGAAGGCGGCGCAATTTTGATTGCTGCCGGGCCGGAACATGCTGACGCCGCCAGCGTTCACAGAACTCCATTGGAACAGGTTTTGCCACTTGCTCCGACCGGTAATGTGAGTGTGGCGCCGTTTCATCCCAAGGTATCAGACGCGGGACGTCGCCATCCTGTCACTCGAGGACTTGAAGGCCTGCGCGCACCCGATTCGGAATTGCCGCCTGATTGGAGCCGCTGGTTCAGGATCATCGACGGGGCCAACCCGCAGGGTGATGTGATCATGGAAGGCGACGGCGAAAAGCCACTACTAATTCTCAACAGGCCGGGCAAAGGCCGCATTGCCATGTTGATGTCGGATCATGTCTGGCTCTGGGCTAGGGGATTTGAGGGGGGAGGACCGCACACCCAGTTGTTGCGCCGCCTTGGGCACTGGTTGATGAAGGAGCCGGAGCTTGACGAAGAAGCGCTTCGGGCCAAATCGGTAGGTAACCGACTTGTGGTCGAACGCCAGACCATGGGAGATGACCCAGGCCGACTTGACGTGATCACACCAACCGGAGATGCCATCTCCCTTGATTTTGTCGACAAGGGCGATGGCCGGTTCGAAGCTGAGTATGTATCGGACTCCCTTGGCCTGTTCCGTGCCGCTAATGGTGAGCTGACAGCGCTTGCCCATATTGGCCCTACAAATCCAAGGGAATATGCAGACATAGTTTCAACCGAAGACCTCGTGACACCTATTGCAGACCAAACCGGTGGTCTGGTTGCCAGATTGGACAAGGACAATCCGGCGGCTTCTTTGCCGCGCGTTGTTCCGGTGCGTGGCAACGCTGCCACACATGGAAATAACTGGATAGGTCTGCGCACGACAGATGCCAGCATATTGAAGGGGGTTACCCAAATTCCGCTACTTGCCGGATTTCTCGGCCTCGGTCTGCTGCTCCTTGCTCTGTCTGGAATGTGGGTCAGAGAAGGTCGCTGAATCTCATCTGCTGATCATGCGTTAAATCGGGTAACCGACCCGCTCAGGGATCCAAGACTTCCCGCAACCAGCTCGCAAGCCAGTACTCTCATAGGATCTGCAGGGCGCGGCAGAGATATGTTTGCCGGTGGAATACGCTGAAACCCAAAGGGTTGATAATAGGCAAGGTCGCCCACAAGCAGGATCGCAGGACAGCCACCCTGAACCGCTTTTTCCCGCGCCTCTTCCACCGCCTTTTGCATTAACAGTTTTCCAGCACCCCTCCCCTTGTATTCCGGCAAGACGGCCAGAGGACCGAGCATCAGCACGGTCTGGTCGCCCCAGAAAACCTTGGTCAAACGCACTGTTCCGACAGGTTTGCCTTCCTTTTCGACAACGAAAGACAGGTCCAATTCATGCTCAACGCCCTCTCGCAAAAAATATGCGGCTCGCGCTCTCATACCCGGTCCGAACACCGTTAAGGCAAGTGAATCAAGGCAGGCGGCATCTTCGGGCAGTTCGCCCCGAATGGCAATAGATTGAATAGACATGTTGGATTCCGATGGACTGGAATTGGAAAAATAGCCGTCATTACGGCAGTACGAAGTTCGTCACCAGCAGTAAGGCTGGTGCTATCGAATTCGTCGTCGCTCTTTTCCAAACAGGATCATTAGGATCGTCCTTTAAAACCGCGCTGCGATCTATCACGACTTTTGGTGCGCGTCCAGACTGATTGCAAACTCGCCTTCGCACCTAAACCGCATCATAGACATTCAACACACTAACACGGTCAACTACCATGGGATTGCTGACAATCGGCTCAACACCCGCAAACTGACGGCAAACTCTTCAATGCAGATGTGGGATATCGCAACTGAATCACTGCCAGTGGATCTGCAGGCATGCTTGGAAAAGCACATTTCAAGGCAGTTGCTTTACCAAACATCGCTCACGGGTTGATCCCCTTGCAGTTCGGCAAGGCGGCTGCGCGTCGGGATTGTTGTGCCTTCCGGCAGGGCATCAACTGGAAAAAAACCAAGTTCCGCAATCTCGTGATCGGGCTGTTTTGGGCTTTCCTGGCTCCATTGCTCGCAAATAAACAACGCCACATGATCAAACCGGCTCGTACTGGGGTTGCGATAGGCATGAAAAAGCCTCAGCGGCCCATTCGCTTCAATATTGCATTCTTCAAGTAATTCCTTGACCGCCGCCTGGTGCAGGGTTTCACCCCTTTCCACACCACCACCGGGCAGGAACCAACCGGGAATATAGGTATGCCGAACAAGCAGCACACGCTCTTGCTCATCGCGAATGATGATTCTCACCCCCAGTGTCATCGAGCGGAGCGCAAGTCCAAGAGCTACAAACAATCGTCTTCTTATAGGAAGTGGAAAAATCATCGAAAACTTGGTGAGCAGTCGCATACCTTGTCCTATCACGCTGATTGCTCACTTGCTAAGTCATAATGGGTTCTGTACGGCACAAACATGTTTCGATTGGCCCACATGTCCGACATTCATCTGTCTCCCCTGCCCCGGATGACTATCCGCACGCTGCTGTCCAAGCGCATAACCGGCTATTTGAACTGGAAACTCAACCGTCGTGGACAGCTTGAAGACGATACGCTTGAAGTCCTTGTCGATCATATGCTGGACCAGCATGTCGATCATATCGCGATCACCGGAGATCTCGTCAATCTGGCGCTGGATGTGGAATTGACCAACGCCCGGTTCTGGCTCAACAAACTCGGCAGACCTGAAGATGTATCTGTTCTGCTGGGCAATCACGACGCCTATGTCCCCGGAGCTGCGGCCAGAGCAATGAAAGCCTGGGCCCCCTTTCTGCAGGGCGACATCCCGGATCCTGACCACCCCTTTCCCTATATGCGGCAAAGGCAGGACATAGCCTTGATTGGTCTCAATTCCGGTGTGGCAACCCCACCTTTCAGGGCAACCGGAGTTTTTGACGCCGCACAGGAAAAACGCACGGCCAAACTGTTGCAAAAAGCAGGTGATGAAGGGTTGTTTCGGGTCGTCATGATCCATCATCCTCCGTTCGCCAACGCTACCAAACCTTACAAGCGGCTGATTGGGGATCAACGATTTCGTGACATGGTTGCCGAGTTCGGGACCGAACTTGTGCTGCACGGACACACGCACATAACAAGCTATCAGCGTATCGAAGGACCGGACCAGAAGATTGCTGTCATCGGCGTGCCATCGGCCAGTCAGGCTTATACTCTTCCGACCAACAAAAAGAAGTACCGTCAGCCGGCCAGATACAATCTGTTCGACATTGAACAAACCAACACAGGCTGGATGTGTTCCATGACCGAATACGGATATTCAAACCAGCACAATCAGATAGCTGCCCTTGCTACCCACAAGGTGATTGATCACGGCAAGACACTCTAAAACGCGTCAGGAACCATCAGAAACGCGGCTCCGACCATTATGGCAACGGCTGACGCGAGACCGATCACAAACCAGAAGAAGCCACTCCTGCGTTTCTTTGGCACGACCAGCACTTCTTCATTCTTTTGCTCTGGCGCTCTTTGATCAACCCACTCACCTTCGATCATGCGTTCACGCTCAACGACCTTTTCTGCGATATATTCACCCACGAAATCGGCCATCTTGTCTATGTCGCTTGTCTCAGCGCGCACAATTCGGCCCATTCTGGTATCCTTGATGAACCGATAGCTGCGTGTGTCGTGACCCATTGCCACAAAGGAAGTCATGTCGATCCACAGCCTGGGGCGTTCGCCTGTGGCAATGGCAAATTCAAAACGCTCGTCTGTTTCATCAATCTCTTCAAAAAGCGGGCGCAATTCTCCAGCCAGAAGCTCCAGTCTGGCTCGCTCGGATTCACCAAGATCGACAACAACATCCTGTTGATCAGCAATACGAGTTTTAACGGCCTTTATCGCCTCTTTAAGGCTCCGGGTTTTTGCTTCTTCAGGCGTTTCAGGCGTGGCAGACGTATCTCCGCCGTCAGTATTCGACATTGTCTTGATCCTTGAT
>JBPCWM010000130.1:0-8233 GCA_051009515.1 Rhizobiaceae bacterium
AATCAGGGCCGTTGTTGTCGACTTTCCGTTTGTACCCGTGATGGCCACAAAGGATGCACCTGGTGAACGGGCCTTCAATTCGCGCGAAAAAAGTTCAATATCGCCAATGATTTCGACGCCTGCCTTGTGGGCCAGATCAACAGACCAGTGGGGTTGAGGGTGGGTCAACGGCACCCCCGGAGCAAGTACAAGTGCGTCCACGGTCTGCCAGTCGATCATACGCAGGTCCTGCGTCTCGATACCCTGACTACTTGCCTTGTCCACACTCGTCGGATTGTCGTCATAGGCAATGACCCGCGCACCACCTTCCTGCAAGGCGCGGGCTGTTACCAATCCCGACCCGCCGAGACCAAACAGCGCGACGTTTCTTCCGTCAAAAATCGATACAGCGATCATATGGACTTAACGCAGTTTGAGTGTTGCCAGTCCGGCCAGCGCGAACATGATGGAAATAATCCAGAAGCGGATAACAACCTGACTTTCAGTCCATCCCAGTTGTTCAAAATGGTGATGAATTGGAGCCATTTTGAAAACTCGCTTGCCGGTCATCTTGAAGGATGCCACCTGAATAATAACCGATAGTGCCTCCATAACGAACAATCCGCCAATTATGACCAGCACGATTTCATGCTTGGCCGCCACTGCGATTGTACCGAGCATTCCGCCAAGCGCGAGAGATCCCGTATCACCCATGAATATCGCAGCCGGAGGCGCATTGAACCAAAGAAAACCGAGTCCGGCACCAATAACCGCTCCGCAAATTATGGAGAGTTCCCCGGTTCCCAAAACGAAATGTATTTGCAGATAATCTGCAAACACCTTGTTCCCGGCAAGGTAAGCGATGGCGCCAAAGGATGCTGCTGCAATCATCACTGGCACAATGGCCAGACCATCCAGTCCGTCTGTCAAGTTGACGGCATTGCCAGCCCCAACCACTACAAATGCTCCAAAGACGATGAAGAACCATCCGAGTTCCAGAACCAGATTCTTGAAGAAAGGAAAGGCCAGTGCGCTAGACATGTCCACACCGGATACGGTGGAGGTTTGATCGCCAAATACCATGATGGCGGCGCAGGCTATACCCGCGATGATGAACTCAAGCAGCAAGCGCATGCGCCCGGAAAAGCCGCCATGGGTAGCCTTTTTTATCTTTAGATAGTCGTCGTAAAACCCAATGGCACCGAAGGACAGTGTGACAAGCAAGACTGCCCAGACATAAACGCTGGACAAATCAGCCCAGATCAGAGTCGATCCGACCAGGCCAACCAAAATCATCAGACCACCCATTGTCGGCGTTCCGGCTTTTTTGAAATGAGTCGCCGGACCATCAGCACGTATGGGCTGTCCCCTTCTTTGGCGTCCGCGCAGTGAACGGATGATCTGCGGACCAAACAAGAAAACGATCAAAATGGAGGTCAGCAAGGCCCCGCCGGTCCGAAACGTGATGTAACGAAACACGTTAAGCAAAGGAATTGAATCGCCGAACTCGACGGCAAGATAATACAGCATAATGTCCTGTCCGGCGGAATTGACCGCCTGTTAGTCTTACTTTCTCTTCACCCCGCATTGTGTCCGGGGCGGTTGGTCTCTAGCCCGAATTCGCGGTCGCCAGCAAATTATCTATCAATCTGGAAAAGCCCATTCCAAGAGAGGCCTTTGCCATTATGACGTCCCCACCCCTAAGGTCTGCGCGAATTGCAGGTATTAATGCTTCAATGGATTCCGCATGGGTTGAAATGCCCCGCTCAGCCAGCACTCTGTGCAAAGCGCCCATTTCCGGACCAGCAAGGTAAACCCTGTCGATACCGGTCGCAGCCACGGCGTCAGCAAGACCTTCGTGCAATTGCGCTGACGTTGGACCGAGTTCCAGCATATCTCCCATAACGGCTATGTGACGACCGTTTCCTCTAGTGGGCGTGGCTGCAAGGAGGTCCAGCGCCGCGCGCATGCTTGTCGGATTTGCGTTATAACTTTCATCTATCAATATGAGGCGGTTTTCCCCTTCACCCAAGTTGTGGCGCTGGCCTCGCCCTTTGACGGGACGCATGTCAGCAAGTGCGAGCCCGGCACGCGCAAGATCAGCACCCAACAATTTGCAGGCGGCCAGAACACCTAGAACGTTTTGCACAATATGTCTGCCAGGGGCCCCAACCTTGACCACCATGGGGTCACCCAACACGGTTGCGGTCATACAGGAGCATGATCCGTGCAGTATTGCCTTCTTCAATTGTACATCGGCCCCATCGGCTTCCCCAAAGGTCACAATATTGCTAACGCCTGCATCTCGCGCGTAGCTCTTCAGCAATGAGATGCGTTCATCATCTGCATTGATTAATGCCGTGCCTTCCGGTTCGAGGCCCAGAAAAATTTCAGCCTTTGCCTTTGCGATACCATCAACACTGTCAAATGCACCAAGATGAACGGCAGCAACATTCATGACAGCAGCCACATGCGGACGCGCCATCTTGACCAGAGGGGTAATTTCGCCCGGGTGATTCATGCCGATTTCAATCACGGCATACCGGGTGTCCTGCGGCATGCGAGCCAGCGTCAGGGGAACACCCCAGTGATTGTTGAAGGAAGCCACGGCCGCATGGACCTCACCGGAAGGTGCCAGCGCAACGCGCAAGGCCTCCTTGGTGGTCGTCTTGCCCACACTTCCTGTCACGGCAATCACCTGGGCATTTGTGCGAGCGCGGGCTGCAATTCCCAATCGCTCCAGTGCCGCCAGAACATCATCAACAACAAGCAGTGGCCCGGTTTCACCTTCAAGGCGATCAAGCCAATCCTCACTGATAACACTCAGCGAAGCGCCCCCCGCATATGCATTGGCAACAAATTTGTGTCCGTCATGAACATCACCTTTGATAGCAAAATAGGCTTCACCGGTTGCGATTGAACGGGTGTCAATGGATATACCAGTGATGCCATCCGGCATCGATCCAACGGGACGCGCCTCCATGGCCCTTAAAAGATCATCAGTAGTCCACAGCAATTTTCTCATCTGCTTGCCTCCAACGCATCTGTCAGAACCTTGTGGTCTGAAAAGGGCAAGGTTTCAGTGCCAATTATCTGTCCTTCTTCATGTCCTTTGCCTGCGACCACGAGTGAATCGCCCACTTCCAACTGATTGACAGCATGTGCGATTGCAGCACGACGATCTGCAATTTCAATTGCACCTGGTGCGGCGGCCAATATTTGTGACCGCACAAGTGCCGGATCTTCCGTGCGCGGATTGTCGTCCGTGACAATTACCAGGTCCGCCAGACGACTTGCTATTTCACCCATAATTGGTCGTTTGCCCTGATCGCGGTCTCCGCCACAGCCAAAAACCAGCACAAGTTTGCCGGTCGTATAAGGCTTCAGAGCTTGTAATATGTTTTCAAGGGCTTCCGGCTTGTGGGCATAATCCACGTAGGCCGGTGCCCCCTCACCAGTTTGACCAACCAGTTCAAGCCGTCCTGACGCACCTTGCAGCTCCTGCAAAGCGTTAAGAGCGGCCTCAACGGGCGCACCAGTAAACAGGGCAAGCGCCGCAGCAACCAGTGCATTGGCCATTTGAAACTCACCGGCCAAAGGCAATTCTATACGGTGGAGGCGACCCTCATGTTCAACCTCGGCAACTTGTGAATACCGATGTTGTTCCAGGCGTTTAAGACACAAGAATGATCCTTTGCGTCCGACCGTCGCAACCTCCAAACCGCTCGCCTTTGCGGTTGCAGTGACCGTTTGGCTGAACGCGTCGTCTGCAAAAATAACAGCCGGTTGGCCGGGCGCCAGCAATTGCGTGAACAAACGCATTTTTGCAGCAAGATATTCCTCAACCGTAGCATGATAGTCCATGTGATCCCGGCCAAGATTTGTAAACGCACCAACCGACACCCGCACACCGTCAAGTCGTCTTTGATCCAGACCGTGTGACGAGGCTTCCATCGCACAATGGGTGACTCCTTCATCTGCAAGTTCCATAAGTGTTGCATGAAGAGCCACCGGATCTGGTGTTGTCAAAGAACCATATTCGGTGCGATGGGGAGAAAAAACGCCTGTTGTACCAATCATAGCGGAGTTAAACCCGACCCTTTGCCAGATTTGACGCGTGAAAGACGCAACAGATGTTTTTCCGGCTGTTCCAGTCACAGCAGCCATGTGTTCGGGCTGTCGTGGACTAAAGCGTGCCGCACACAGGGAGAGCGCTCGCCGCACATCGCCCGATCGCAGGACAGGCACACCTACATCACCAATGTCTGCATCTTTGGAAACCAGTAGTGCCGCTGCACCGGCGGCCAGCGCATTGGGAACAAATTTCAGGCCATCGACCTGAGTGCCGGGCATCGCTGCAAACAGGCTGCCAGGAAGGATCTTGCGAGAATCTGCCTCAATGGCGGAAATCTCCACATCGGGGCCTTGCAGCTCGGTCTCGGCATTTGCGATTTCGCTCAATTTCATCACATCACCTGTTCTGCATATTCATTGCGTGTAGGACGACAAGATGGCGGTATCACGAACACGAAAGTCCGGTTTCACCCCCAACAGAGGCGCTGAGCGCTTGACGATATTGGCGACTGCCGGTGCCGCATTCATTCCCGCAGTCGCGTATTTCTTGCCTTCTTCCGGCTTAGGTTCATCAATTATGACCAAAACAACATATTGCGGGTCATTCACGGGAAAGGCTGCAAGAAATGCATTGAACCGCTTTTTGTTGGAGTAGCGACCATTTATCACCTTTTCCGCAGTTCCTGTCTTCCCGCCAACCAGAAATCCGCTCACATCTGCCCGTTTGCCTGAACCTTTAAGAACATTGAGTCGCATCAAATAGCGCATGGCGTCAGACGTTTGCGGACGGATGACTTGCTTGGCCACCGCGCCAGCCTGTTCAGCCGTGCGGGGAAACAGAGTGGGGGAAATCAGCTTGCCACCATTAACCAGAGCAGCGGCCGCTGCTGCAGTCTGCAACGGTGTCGTTGACACCCCGTGACCGTAGGAAATGGTTATGGAATTAACTTTTTTCCATTTTTTCGGCTGGGTGGGCCGGGCAATTTCGGGAAGCTCAAAACCCTCAAGCCTGCTTAACAGCCCAATGCGAGTAAGAAATTCCCGATGACCTTCAATGCCCACAACATCGGCCATCTTAGCAGTGCCGATGTTGGACGAATAGATGAAGACTTCCGGCACCGAAAGCACTCGTTTCTTACCGTGAAAGTCGGAAATCGTGAAACGACCGATCCTGATTGGTCGGGTTGCATCGAAACTGTCATTCAGGCTCACGCGTCCGCTGTCCAGTGCCATTGCAGTGGTGAAGGTTTTGAATGTCGAGCCCATTTCATAGACCCCCGCGGACATCCGGTTAAGACGGTCTTTTTTCAGGGCGTCTACCGGCTTGTTGGGGTTGTAGTCCGGCAAGGACGACATGGCGACGATTTCACCACTATGGACATTCAGCACCACTGCGGCAGCGGCAATGGCGCGATATTTTTCCATGGCCTCGGCCAGGGTTTCACGAACAAAATGCTGAACGCGCAGGTCAACGGACAGCCGCACCGGTTCCAGCGCCTTGTCCACCGAATATCCGGAGGCGTGCAATTCACGCAGCCAGGAGTCATCAAGATGTTTCTCAATGCCAGCTATGCCCTGATTGTCGATATTGGTGTGACCCAGAATATGGGAAGCCGTTTCACCGGCCGGATAGAAGCGCTGGCTTTCTGGCCTAAAACCAATTCCGGGCAAACCAAGGGCAAGAATGTCGGCCTGCTGGCGCGGTGTAATCTCACGCTTTATCCAGACAAAACCCTGCCCGCTGCGCAACTTGCGCATCGTGCTTTTGAAATCAAGGTCGGGTAACACCGTGGAAAGTGACTCAAAGATTTCATCAGGGCGTTCGATGATTCTTGGTTCGGCAAATAGTGATTGTACTTCTATATCAAGAGCCATGATCTGACCATTTCGGTCGGTTATCCGAGGCCGTGCGGCAGTTAAGGCTTTATCACCGTTCCGTCTTGCAAATGTGCTTTCCCGGTCTTGTGATGCAAGAAACAAAAGACGCCCTTCAATAATTGCAAACAGGGCGGCCATTCCGAACATGATCACAAAGATACGGTCGCGGGCCTGAACAGCAATATCCGAAGAACCCAGACGTGAAGAGGACCCGCCGGCATTCGAGCGTTGATTGTTGCGGGATTTCAAAAACCAAAATGCCATCAGTTATCGATTGCCCTTTCGATCAGCTTTTCAATGCCACCTGTAGTGAGTGCTTTCGGGTCTTCTGCCAGGCGCTCATCGACTTCAAGCGACGGCGGTGGGCGCAAGTCCGGCAATTCATGAACTTCAATGATCTGGGTCGATTCCATCGCCCGGAGCATCAGTTGTTCAGAATAACGTTTGGCAATTTTTTCAAGTCTGCCGGGAGCCGTTTCCAAGGCCCAATCCGCCTGTAACAACGCAATCTTGCGGTCCTGCGCGGCGATCTGGGCTTTTAATGTTGCCAGTCGCTTGGCTGAAAGCTCCGCCTCATGCTTGATCTGAAACGTATAGATCGCACCAGCGATTGCACCAGTTAGCAAGACTGCATCGAGAACCCGGATCATGGCCTGTTCCTCCCAATTGCATGATCGGCCAATCGGGGCAGGCCAAAGAGTGACATATCGGTATCGCCAGCTTTCACCGCTGTTCTGACAGCACTTCGCAACTTGGCCGACCGCGCTCTTGGATTAATTTCGCTTTCAGTTCTGGAAGCCGATTGCGCGCCTCGCCTTGTCTGCTCAAAAGTCAACGCGGCTTCTTCGACCTGGGGCAAATGGCGTGAACCGCCAGTCTGTTCTGCCCGATTCTTAAAAAATCTTTTGACAAGTCGGTCTTCCAGGGAATGGAACGTAACCACCACAAGCCTGCCACCCGGTTTGAGTATGCGCTCTGCCGCCAATAGCGCCTGTGCCAGTTCTTCAAGCTCTCGATTAACGTAAATGCGAAGGGCCTGAAAAGTTCTGGTGGCCGGGTGAATTCGATCGCCCTGTCGACGCCCCAAAACCTTTTCAACGCAATTTGCCAATTGCCTGGTGGTTTCAAAAGCTGCTTTTTCGCGCTGCTGGACAATTTCAGCTGAAATACGAGAAGCCTGTCGTTCTTCCCCCAAAATGCCCACGATGCGGGTCAAATCGCTGCGCGTATATGTATTGATAACATCGGCAGCGCTCAAACCAGTTTGTTCCATGCGCATGTCCAGCGGCCCATCCCGCATGAAGGAAAATCCACGCTCAGCCTGATCTATTTGCATGGATGAAACACCAATGTCTGCAACAACACCGTCCACAGCGCTGAAACCGGCAACTTTTGCCACTGCATCCAGGTTGGAAAAGCGACCAAGCTGGAGGCTGAGTTTTCCCTGATATTCTTTGACCATCAACGCACCGGCAGAAATAGCATTGGGGTCGCGGTCAATGGCAACAACCTGCGCACCTTGTTCGAGAATGCCTTTTGTGTACCCCCCGGCACCAAATGTCGCATCAATAAACACCCCCCCCGCTAAGGGTGACAAGGCCTGCAAGACCTCTTCGAGCATCACAGGCACATGTGGGGTTGATGAGACCGAGTTGGGCATCAGGTGAATTATGTCCTTGTTGGAATTATTCCTCGCCTGCGCACGCCAGGCCCGGTTAACACCGCAAAGAGGAACTCGACCATAGATCTGCTGATTAGTGAATAATCCCTGCACTGTTGTTTCGGCCCCATTTCGAAGCGCAAATCGAGAGTGAACGACTCGCCTGCATCGGTTAACCGAACATGAATCGAGAACGTTAAGGGTTCGTTTACATCCCTCATGAAGAGGTCAAATTTTTGGACCATTGACTTTCAGTCAAAGACAATTTCGATCAAACTGTGTGTTTGTAGAGTGCCAGCTGGCCTGTAAGCCGGGTTCTGTGCGCTTCGGCGAACCGAATGCGATGACCATTCCTCTTTTGGTCCCATTGCTGGGAACCTCGTTGCGACCCACCCGAACGCTCCCACCTGGAAACAGGCTGATTTTGCTTGCGCAAAATTTGGCGTTCCTATTCGGTCTTGCTCCCGGTGGGGTTTACCTTGCCATTTCCGTTGCCGGAAATGCGGTGGGCTCTTACCCCACCTTTTCACCCTTCCCCCATTGCTGAGGAGGTTTTCTTTCTGTTGCACTTTCCCTGGGGTCACCCCCGCCGGGCGTTACCCGGCACCGTGTTTCCATGGAGCCCGGACTTTCCTCTGAAGC
>JBPCWM010000131.1:0-3869 GCA_051009515.1 Rhizobiaceae bacterium
AGGAATACCGACAATTCACCCGGCTGTTCAAAATCGAGCAGGGTTGTAAAGAACGTGGCGTTTGAAATTGGCTGCCGGTTGCGTTTGGCTAGCCAGGCCAATGTGGTCGCCAACAAAGTGCCGCCTATGCAATAGCCGATGGCATTGACCTGTTCTTCACCCGTGATGGCACAAACAGTCTCAATGGCTTCCAGAGCACCGTCACGCACATAATCGTCAAATCCCGTATCAGCATAGGTTTCGTCCGGATTGACCCAGGAAACCACAAAAACTGTAAGTCCCTGATCCACGGCATACCGGATAAATGAATTTTGCGGTTTGAGATCAAGGATATAAAATTTGTTGATCCAGGGCGGGATGATGACCAGCGGAGTGGCAAATACTTCTTTGGTGGTTGGCGTATACTGGATGAGTTCAAACAACCGGTTGCGATAGACCACCTCACCCTTTGAAGATGCGATGTTCTTACCCACTTCAAATGCTTGTGGATCTGACAGCGTGACCGCGAATCGACCCTGATTGACCTCCAGATCACGCACAAGGTTTTCCATGCCGTCGACAAGGGATTTTCCATTTGTAATCAGCGCCTTTTCCAAAGCTTCCGGATTTGTGGCCAGAAAATTGGTCGGAGAAAACATGTCAACAATCTGACGACTGAAGAATTCCACTCTTTGACGATCCCGCTCTTCCAGTCCGTCCAGGCTGTCCACAAGTTCTGCAATGGCCCGTGAAGTTGCCAGATATTGGTCGCGAATGAAGTGAAACCATGGATTGGTGTCCCAATGAGCGTTGGAAAAGCGACGATCGCGACGACTGCGCTTTTCTTGAGCATTGTCCGAATTCGGTTCCTGGCCAAACCCCTTGGCAAAGGTATCGGCCATTGCCTGTTGTGCGCTCATCATGTTGTTCATGGAATCACGCCAGTATTGGGCTTGCTGCTCGGCCATTTTTTCAGGATGAGAGACAAGCCCTGCCATCCAGGCATTGGCCGCTTTCATGTAGAAATCGTAGCCCGGAGCTTCCATTTTGGGATCTGTTGGTTGGCGATTGGCCAACACCTTTATCAGGCGCTGGGTGAGAACCTGCAGGCGTTCCATGTTGGTGGCAATGATTTCGGCCCCAGATTGTTGATCTGACATGAATTTGGTGTCTTTCGCGCTGAAATGTTGTCTGTTAGTTTAGCGTGAAACATCAATGATCAGCAACGCTTTGACATCAATTCCGGCCACAGCACTCCAAACCGGTCAGTCAAGGCAAAGGAAATACAGACTTTGTCAAATCCCTATACATGGACCGCTTATGATCTGGCGGAATCGACCCGACTGACTTCCAAGTGGCTGGGTGCCACTGCACAGACATTTTGGGGACAGCCGGCCTTCGGCATCTTTCCCAATCCAATCCCTGCAGCCTTCGCGGCCTGGGGTGAAGTGACCGAACGGACGCTTGATCGCATGGTTGTCCGACCGGACTGGGGCATCCATACGGTTGTATCAGAAGGCAGCGATCATCTGGTCGACATCAAGATATTGAGCGAAAAACCGTTTGGCCGTTTGCTTGAGTTTTCTGTCAATCGCGACGACAAATTGATGGATGGCAATATACGACCGCGCGTGCTGCTGATTGCGCCAATGTCAGGACATTACGCCACGCTATTGCGCAAGACCGTTATCAGCCTGCTGCCCGATTGTGATGTCTTTATTACCGACTGGCGCAATGCGAGAAATGTGCCTGTTTCGGCTGGTTCATTCGATGTTGAAGACTACGCCGAATATGTCATCGATTTCTTGCGTATCCTCGGCCCACAAACCAATGTGGTGGCCGTTTGCCAGCCTGTCCCGTTGACGCTTGTTGCCACAGCGTGGCTTGCACAGCATGATCCGTTAGCTCTTCCGAAAACGCTCACCCTGATCGGTGGTCCAGTTGATCCGGACGCAGCTCCAACAGAAGTGACCGATTTTGGCCGCCGCATCACAATGGGTGAATTGGAACACACGGTCATTCAAAATGTCGGGTCCAGTTTTGCCGGAGCCGGGCGTGCCGTCTATCCCGGAACCATGCAGCTCGCTTCATTCATGGCAATGAACTGGGATAAGCATTCCAAGTCCTTTGCTGACCAGATCTTGCGCGTCATGCACGGCGATGCCTCTGATTTTGATCGACACAATACATTTTATGATGAGTATCTTGCGGTAATGGACATGCCGGCAGAATTCTATTTGTCGACAGTGGAGCGCATTTTCAAAAAGCGAGAGATTGCGCAAAACCAATTCACACTGCGTGGGAATCCGGTGGATATCAGCGCGATTACCAGCGTGCCTGTCAAGGTTGTGGAAGGGGGACGGGATGATATTTCCGCCCCGGGCCAGTGTGCAGCTGCTCTCGAGCTGATGCCCGACCTGCCAAAGTCAAAGAAAGCGCATCATATTGAAGCGGAGGCCGGACATTTCGGCATTTTCTCCGGCAAGGCCTGGCACAACAATATCAGGCCAGAAGTTCTGGACTTTATTGCCAGACATGCAGAGCCAGAAGTGGAAGTGCCCAAAGGGGCATTGAAGAAATCTAACAAGGGTAAACGTCAAATACCCGATTCTTTGAGTGACTCATCGATCGCGGTTTAGGTTTGACCCCGAAATAGGAAACAGGAGGAATTCATGCAAAACAAAGTCGCCATCGTAACCGGAGGGACCCGCGGTATAGGACGCGGCATTTGTGAGTTGTTTCACGAACGCGGATATAAGGTGGTTGCCGGGTATGGAGGCAATGATGCAGCGGCGGAGGATTTTACCAAGCAAACTGGCTTGCCAACGAAAAAATGGGATGTAGCCGACTATCAGGCCTGTCAGGATGCTGTAGCTGAAATCTGTAAGGACATCGGGCCAGTCAATATTTTGGTCAACAATGCTGGCATCACTCGCGATGGCACGCTGAAGCGCATGAGCTATGAGAATTGGATGGACGTGATACAGACCAATCTCACCAGTGTCTTTAACATGTGCAAAGGTGTATGGCCTCATATGGTGGAGCAGAACTTTGGCCGGATCGTCAATATTTCATCCGTTAATGGACAAGCTGGGCAATATGGTCAGGTGAACTATTGCGCGGCTAAGGCAGGTGTGATCGGCATGACCAAGGCCCTGGCACAGGAAGGGGCCCGCAACAATATCACCGCAAACACAGTGGCACCTGGCTATGTTGATACGGATATGGTGGCAGCGGTTCCGGAGAATGTTCTGGAGAAAATTGTTTCAACTGTTCCGGTCGGGCGTCTCGGTGACCCTGCAGAAATTGCCCGCGCGGTTTGGTTTCTTGTGCGCGAAGACAGCAAGTTCATTACCGGCTCAACCATCTCGGTAAATGGCGGCCAGCATATGTACTGACGGCACAGACGGGTCAGGTAATTGGGCTGGTGGGTCTATCTTGCCCCTAAAGCCGGACAGGCCTTAGTGAATTGGCGGTTGAAAAAGCAGTTTCACATAAGATCGGTATAACCGGACTTGTTTTGCTACTGCCTTTGGCTCTTCTACTGTTTTGGCCAATACGATTCCACCCTCAACGGCGGCCGACAACATGTCTGCCAGATCGTCCAGGTCAACCTCGTCGCGCGGCGGATAAAGTGCCGCGATTTCGTCCAGCATCTGGCGGAATCGACCCCGCCACCGAAGCATAGCCTGTTTGTTTATCTGTCGAACGTCGCGATCAAACAGGCGCTCCTGATAGGCTGACGTGGCAATCAGGCATCCAGGGTGTCCATTCGGCAAGTCTTCCAGCATCTGTTCAAGTAATTTCAAACTCACAAGATAGGTCTGCAATGGATCATCGGTGAGCAGGCGCGCCTGACGCTCAAGATCATCGAATAATGCGTCTTCCAC
>JBPCWM010000132.1:0-4802 GCA_051009515.1 Rhizobiaceae bacterium
GTTCTCAATTCCGCTACGGTGATGTACCCGATATGAGTGTAACCAAACAACAAGTATTCATTGCACTTGAGGGAGTTCATCTTCCCTCCGGCAAAGGAAATATCGTGTCTGCCGGTATGGTGTCGGAGCCGTTCATGACGCAGGGGCCGCAAGGCACGAAGGTCATGTTTTCCCTATCGGTTCCTGCTGAACAGGCCGAGGAACTCGAGCCGTTGCGCGGGCAGGCTGAAAAAGCTGTTACGGCTTTGGATGGTGTGGCTTCGGCTATGGTTGTCCTGACCGCAGAACGCAAGGCCGGAGAGGCATCACGCGCGCCGCAGCCATCGCCACCATCGCCGCCGTCACCATCTTCACCTTCGGTGACACCACCGTCGCCGCCACTGGGTGGAGAAAAGCCGGGCATTGAGGGGGTGAAACATATTATTGCCGTAGCTTCGGGCAAGGGAGGTGTGGGCAAATCCACGACCGCGATCAATCTTGCGCTTGGATTGCAGAATCAGGGCCTCCGGGTTGGCGTTATGGATGCGGATATTTATGGCCCGTCGCTGCCAAGACTGGTGGGCATTGATGGTAAGCCGGAGGCGAATGGTCGTGTATTGAAGCCGATTGAAGCGTTTGGATTGAAAGTGATGTCCATCGGTTTTCTTGTTGCTGAAGATACACCGATGATCTGGCGCGGCCCCATGGTCATCTCAGCTCTGACCCAATTGTTGCGCGAAGTGGACTGGGCGCCACTGGATGTGCTGGTCGTTGATATGCCTCCGGGGACTGGCGATGCACAGCTGACAATGGCGCAGCAGGTGCCGCTCTCCGGTGCGGTGATCGTGTCCACACCGCAGGATCTGTCTTTGATAGATGCGCGCAAGGGACTTAACATGTTCAACAAGGTCAGCGTGCCGATACTAGGCATTGTCGAAAACATGAGCACTTTTATCTGCCCGAAATGCGGAGAGCGTTCTGATATTTTCGGCCATGGAGGTGCGCGTGATGAAGCAGAGCGTTTGGGCGTTCCCTTTCTTGGCGGTGTGCCACTCCACATGGACATTCGAGCCAAGTCCGACGCGGGAACTCCGGTTGTTGCTGATGACCCGGATGGGCCGCACGCTGAAGTTTACAACGCGATTGCTGCCCAGGTGACCGGTGCGCTTTCGGCTAAGAAGCTCGACGGGCCAGCTATCGTGTTTGAATAGGGTTTTGCAATCGGCGACCATCCCTGCCAAGTTAATTGGGTTCGCATTCTGCGTGGTGATTGACGGCCAGCAGTGAGCCGACTGCTACAAGTCTTCAAGGATTTGATTTTTGAAACAGGTTGACGTTGTCAAGTGGATTGCAACAGTTGTTCAACTGGTTGGCTATGGTCTTACGGGCTTGAACATCGTGCCGTGGAATGTCCTGGCCTTTGTCATTGGAATTATCTTGTGGTTTCTGGTTGGCTTCATGTGGAAAGATCGGGCGATCATGGTCGTCCATGTCGGTGCATTTATCGCCATTGTGGCTGGTTATCTAAATTCCTGAGCCCAAATTTTGACCTTCAAGAACTGCTCAGGAATTGCCAAAAGCTTTTCTGCGCAATTCGCCAACTGCGTTGGCATGAGCATCAAAGCCTTCATAGGTGGCAAAGACTTCCGTGCGGCGGGCCATGTCCTGAAAGCCTTCCCGTTTCAGTTCGCCAATTGAGCAGGACTTCATAAAGTTCATAACTCCAAGAGGGGAGCGGGTTTTAGCCGCGCCTGATGTCGGCAGCACACAGTTTGGTCCCATCATGTAGTTGGCGATTGAGCCGGGGGTGTCCTCGCCAAGCAGGATTTCCGAAGCATTTCGAATATGGTCCACGTGGGCATGGGGTGCCTTTGAGAGAATTTGGAGGTGTTCCGGGGCGTAGTCATTGATGAAATCATAGGCCTCTTCGTGTGAATGGCAAAGGACAATTCCGCCGCTCTTGCTGTTCAACACAGTCGAGGAGTAGGCTACACGTTCTTCGCTCATTTCGCCCCAATAGTGTGGGATCATTTGCATGGCTTGATCGGCGAGTTTGGAACATGTCGTGACAAGGAAGACGGAAGAATCATCGCCGTGTTCAGATTCGATAATTGTGTCCAATGCGGCGATATCGGCATTGGCCGTTTCATCTGCAAAGACAATGGATTCAGATGGCCCTGCGGGCATTCCCGGATCAATGCGATTGGAGAGAAGTGCCTTTGCCGCTGCAAGCCAGGGGCTTCCGGGGCCTTCTATCTTGACGCAGGCCGGAATGGTTTTGGTTCCGAATGCAGCGGCGGCAACGGCCTGGGCACCTCCGGCCTTGTAGACATTGCGTGTGCCTGAAATATCTGCAGCGACCAGGGTCGCCGGGTCGATTTTGCCGTCTTGCCCCGGTGGCGTCAGCACAGCAATTTCAGGCACTCCTGCTACCACCGCAGGAATCACGCTCATTAGCGTCACCGACGGAAATGAGCCTTTGCCGCGCGGAGAATAACAGGCCACGGAGTCGATAGGTGTAAATCGTTCACCCACATGGGCGCCATCGCGGATCTCCATCATCCACTGGCTTTCAGGTACCTGCTTTTCATGGAACCTGCGAATATTATCTGCAGAATAGCGCAAGACATCAATGAACTCCCGGTCAAGCTGATCGTAGGCCTGTTCAATGTCCTGGTCGCTGGCAGCCAGTGAGTCTTCATCAATTTCCGCGCTATCAAATTGCCTTGCAAATCGAACAAGCGCCGCATCCCCTTCGTTGCGGACAGCCTCGATGATGGGTCTGACTTTATGCATGAATTCGGACAGATCGTCTTCGGTTCGCCGCAGCAATTCGGCGCGGTCGGCTGAGGTGATTTTGGACAGGTCGTGAAGGGCAATCTTAGCCATTGGCGCTCACCAGTGTGGGTGGAATTGAATGTAACAAGGGGTATGGCCGAGCCTATCGCACTGAATGGCTGAAAAATCCAGCATTGCGCACCTGACCCGTGGCCCGATGTCGCTGGATTATCCTTTTAAAGGCATGGATTTCGCTGAACTTTCGGTGCATAAGGCGCCAGCTATAGTCTATCAGTTGAATATTCAGGAGTACCTGCATGCGCAATCTCGAGCTTCCGGGCCGTTCCCCGGTTATGTCCACCAACGGCATGGCAGCCACGTCCCACTCATTGGCCACCCAGGTCGCAATCGACGTGCTCAAGGCCGGTGGCAATGCCATGGACGGAGCAATTGCAGCTTGCGCAGTGCAGTGTGTTGTGGAACCGGAATCCACGGGTATTGGCGGAGATTGTTTTGCTCTTTATGCGCCAGACGGCAAGGCCAACATAATTGCCTACAACGGCTCCGGCCGGGCTCCGGCTGCAGCAACCATCGAGAAATATATGGAACTGGGTATCACTCATATCGAGCAGACCTCGGCGCACTCCGTCATTATACCGGGTGCAATTGACGCCTGGGTGCAGCTCAATGCCGACCACGGCCGAATGCCGCTGGCCGAGCTTTTACAGCCTGCGATCGAATATGCGCGTAATGGATATCCGATAACCCAGCGCGTTCATGCCGACATGGTTTGGGCGGAGGCCCATCTCAGGAGCGATCCCAACCTGGAAGCCATCTTCATGCCAGGCGGCAAAATTCCGGCGCTGGGTAGCCTGCACCACAATCCGGGTCTGGCCAATGCGCTTGAAATCATCGGTCGTGAAGGGCGCGATGGCTTCTATGAAGGGGAACTCGCCCGAGAAATGGTGGAGACATTGCAGGCCAGTGGAGGGCTGCACACGCTGGAAGATTTCGCAGAAGCCCGCGGCACATATGAGACCACTTTGACAACAGAATATCGCGGTAACATCATCCACGAATGCCCGCCACAGGGGCAAGGGGTCATCGCTCTGCTCATGCTGAATATGGCGCGTGATATGGACATTGATCCGGAATTGCTGGGTGCAGATCGCATTCACACAGAGCTGGAAATTTGCCGCCGGGGATATGCAGCCAGAGGTAAATACCTGGCCGATCCCGCTCAGGTTAAAGTAGCCGTTCATGAATTGTTATCGCAGCCTTATGCAGACAGGCTGCGCGATGACATAGACCCCACGTCTGCTCGTCACCCCGATGATGTGATCAACCTTCCCGAGCACAAGGATACGGTTTACATTTCTGTGGTCGACAAGGACCGCAATGCTTGTTCCTTCATCAACACCGTGTTCCACAATTGGGGATCGGGGATTACCACTCCCAAACATTCCATTGTGTTTACCAACCGGGGTCAGGGTTTTGTACTGGAACCCGGTCATCCAAATTGCATAGCGCCACGTAAACGGCCGCTGCACACGATTATTCCGGGGATGATTGAACGTGATGGAAAAGTAGTTATGAGTTTTGGTGTTATGGGTGGCGAATATCAGGCCATGGGGCACTTGCAGTTCCTGACACGGGTCTTTGATTATGATCTGGATATTCAGGCAGCAATGGACGCACCTCGGTTCATGGTCGATCCGTTTAACGGTGAAGTCGAGATAGAAGGGGCGGTGCCGGAGGCCGTCGTTGAAGAATTGAAGGTGCGCGGACATTCCATCGCCCCGGCGGCCAAGCCAATTGGCGGTTCACAGGCCATCCAGATTGACTGGGAAAATGGTGTGCTGACCGGGGGCAGCGATCCGCGCAAGGATGGTTGTGCGATCGGTTATTGATCTCCCGATATTATCTGTTTTCGTCCATCCAAGCGTTGAGCCTGCCAACTTGCGCTTCATTCAGCACAAGTCCTAACTTGCTGCGCCGCCAGATGATGTCATCGGCGCAGTCTGCCCATTCGTTAGTCATAAGAT
>JBPCWM010000133.1:0-7799 GCA_051009515.1 Rhizobiaceae bacterium
AAAGGAAGGCCGGATCCGGTGACACTTCGTCCGTGTCCCACCCTTGACACCCCGCTTCTCATGATCAATTGACCCAGAGCGTTGCAGAATGTCTACCCCTTCGCCCGAACCTGTGAAATTCGACGGAGAAGAGGCCGGTGCCGGCTATGCTTCTCCCTTTCTTGATCTGATTGCCACAGGGTTTTTGATGGTTTTGACAATCATCGTTATGATTGCATCATGGAACCTGAAGGTTCCTGGCAGTCTGGCAACCGCTCCCGGCCTTCTGCCGTTTTTGACGGCAGCCTCACTTTTCATCATGGCGCTCATGTTGGGCGCGACCGCAATTCAGCGCCACCGCGCAGGTGTCACCTCCGATCCGGAGGATGCGCGAAATCCGCAAGAAGACAAACGCGCACTGGCTCTCGCAATTGCGGTTGCAGTCTATATTGCCTGCCTGCAGTTTCTCGCCTTTCAACACGGCATCACCATTGCCGGTGTTTATTATGTGCTCAGTGCCTTTGAACCCGTCACCATTGTTGCCTTGACTACCATCATCCATATGGCCTGGCGCGGCCCACTCTGGATCACGGTTTCGGTTTCCACCACATGGACATTGATCCTGTCGATCGTGTTCCAGAAAGTCTTTGCAATCCCGCTGCCGGGAGGTTTTTAGACTATGGCCATTGTCGACGCATTCATTCAGGTCATTTCTCCCTGGCTTCTGATCATGACTTTGAGTGGAGTTTGCCTTGGAATCATCTGGGGAGCATTGCCGGGGCTCTCCACAACCATGGCCATGGGACTGCTCATTGGCCTGTCTGCGGGGATGTCTCAGGATGTCGCGATCTGTTTCATGCTTGGCGTGTATACAGGAAGCGTTTTCGGAGGTGCGATATCGGCTGTCCTGATCAACATACCGGGTACCCCCGATGCCGTACCTACCATGATTGAAGGCCATCAGCTTGCTCAGCGCGGTGAAGGCGGCCAGGCTCTCGGCATGGCCATTGGTGCATCTTTCATCGGCGGGGGAATCGGCATCATATTGCTGATCGTCTTTATCCCGATGATCCTGACCTTTGCTCTGAACTTTCGGTCATGGGAAATGTTCTGGCTTGCAGTTATCGGCATAATGGTGGCCGGATCGATGGCGGCAGGTTCCATGCCGCTAAAGGGTTGGATGGCTGGCTGGATGGGCATGTTGGTGGCCTTTATCGGCCTGGACTCTATTCACGCCGTGCCCAGATTCACATTTGGCAGCTTTGCCCTATATGACGGCGTTTCCTATGTCGCTGTCTTGATCGGTCTGTTTGGCATGGCGGAAATTCTGCGCACTTTGCCCTCCAAAAATGCCCCAACTATTCCAAGTGAAGTGGGACGGGTCGTGCCACCGCTTGGCCTGTTTCGCCGCTTTGCACCGGCGGCCGCGCGCTCTGGTATTCTGGGCACATTGATTGGAGCCATTCCCGGTGCCGGCGCTAATGTCGCTTCGTTTCTGGCCTATGATATAGGAAGGCGCCGCGCCAAGCCTGAGGAAAAGGAAAAATGGGGCAAGGGTAGCTATGAAGCGCTTGTCTGTTCCGAAACAGCCAACAATGCCAATGTCGGTGGCTCGATGTTGCCAACGCTAGCACTGGGCATTCCCGGCAACGCAGCGGCCGCCGCCTTACTGGCAGCGCTAACCTTGAAAAATGTGGTAGTCGGCCCGACCATCGAAATCGATCATCCCGGGCTGATCTATTTCATCTATGCGGCTTTGATCGTTGCCAATATATTCATGTATATTGCGGCGTTTGCCCTGATTGGCCCCTGCGTAAAACTCTTCAGTCTGCCGCGTGGCATATTGATGCCGCTCATCATCCCGGTCTGCGTCATTGGCGCCTATGCGGTCAAACTGTCCATGTTTGATGTTTGGATCATGTTTGCATCCGGTGTTGTGGGCTGGATGATGACCGTATTCAGATTTCCAGTCGCACCGATAGTACTGGGTGTCATTCTGGCCCCGCTGGCGGACGAGAACTTGCGCCGCGCCCTGTTCATTTTCGAAAGCAAGGACATTGGATTTGTGCTCTCCCAATGGATCGGCACCATCCTTATGGTCTTCGTTCTGCTGGTGCTGGCTGAAGGCATCATAAGGGCAATTCGCTCCGCGCGGGGCTCAAACGAGGCCGCTGCCGCATCGAATAGCCAAGCCTGACAGGGTAGAACGAACACACTTCAAACGCCCGAACTGTGATCGGTGCG
Source organism: Rhizobiaceae bacterium (assembly GCA_051009515.1). Classification (GTDB taxonomy): domain Bacteria; phylum Pseudomonadota; class Alphaproteobacteria; order Rhizobiales; family Rhizobiaceae; genus Pseudahrensia. Next base: position 2,224 of record JBPCWM010000133.1, read on the forward strand.
TGCACAAAACAAATCGAGGAACCAAAAATGAAACATCGGGATCGAAAAGAAATTGGGCTGGCGATTGTGGGTTGCGGAACCATCGGACGCATTCGCGCAGAACTGGCCCGCGCCTATCCCGGTGTCGGCTGGATCGGGCTATGCGATCTCAAATCCGATTTGGGGACTGCGCTCAAGGAAGATATCGATGCGGACTTCTTCACCACAGATTATCGCGAATTGCTTACACGGCCTGAAGTAACTGCCACAATAATTGCTACGGACGAGAACTTTCACTTCGACCCGACGATGCTGGCAATCGAGCACGGCCACGACCTGTTTATCGAAAAACCCCTGGCCACAGATGCAAGGCAGTCAGCAGAAATTCTGGCCGGGATAGAGTCGGCCGGTATTGATGCTGTTGTGGGCTATACACAACGTTTTCGTCGTCGTTTCCTGGCAGTAAAGGAACGGCTGCTCACCGGCCAGATTGGAGATGTTCATTCTGTCGTTACACGCGCCTTCATGAATCGCATGGTGCCGATTGCCACCACACGCCGAACGCAGGAACGTGCAACACTGACCCCGATGGTAGTCTCCGGCACCCACAGTCTCGACATGTCCATGTGGTTGATGGAAGGCAAGACGCCGGTTTCAGTTTTTGCCCAGTCCACCGACAAGGTATTGAGTGAAATTGGTACCAAGGACTCCACCTTTGGCGTGTTCACCATGAGTGACGGCACAATCTGGTCGATGAATATTTCATGGGCCCTTCCCGTGGTCTGGCCCGGAGCCGTATACGGGATTGAAATCGGAATTGTCGGTGACAAAGGCGTAATCGATATCGAAGACACGCACAGGGATCTGGTCCTGGCCAGTGACGTTGCGCAAGGTGCGGGCTACGCGCCGGAAGGCTTTGCTCCTGCTGCACCACGACATGTAGATTTTTTGACCAGCTATCCACCCGGCGACCTGCATGACAATCAACTTTGGGGGCCCATGCGTGAGGAAACAAATGCCTGGTATCAACGGATTTACACGGGTCAGTCCACCCCACACGCAACCGCTGCGGACGGCCATCGCAATCTGCTGATGACAATGGCAATGGACCTTTCGGCCAAGCGTGGAGTGCCAGTTAGTTTGCCAGTCAGTCCCGAAGAATTGATGCGCGAACTCACCTGACCCACCACACGATAAAGGCGCGGCATCACAAATGATGCTAAATGCCGGGGAACCTGCCTACTCAATTAGAGCCAAGTTCCCCAAGGTAAAGACGCACTTGATCGACATGCTCCGGGAAGCGGTAAAACCTTTCCAGAAGAGGCCCAGGCGTGAATCCGGGCCAGGTTTGCTTCAATTCAGCGACCAGCCTGTTGGCTTCGCTCACATTTCCAGCTGCGCGATGGGATGCAGCCTTGTATAGCAAAGTCAGTTCACTTACTGGTCCTCCGCGTCGAATGGCCGTCTCGAACGCATCCAGCGCGGCCTGATAGTTTCCCAGATGAAATTTGGCGACGCCAAAGAGGTTAAGATAGGCAAGGGAGCGTTTTTCAGAATTGCCTAAATTTTGAGGATTTGTCACGCGAGCTGCTTCTTCGAAATCGCCGTTCAACAAGGATATCAGACCGAAAAACTCAACTGTCCTAATGTCAGTTGCTCCCAGTGAAATGGATCGCTGGCTCAGCTCGGCGGCGCGGTCAAACTCTCCAGACACATAGGCTAACCAGGCAGCTGCGGATTGCGTCCAGGCATTTGTCGGATTCAGTTCAATCGCCTTGTCCACCATCTCATTGGCCTGTGTAATCAGATTAGATCTCATCTCTGCGCTGGGCGACAAGATGGACAGTGTCGCAAGGCTGTGTGCTGCTCCCGCATAGGCGTCTGAATAGTAAGGATCAATCTCAATGGCCTTGCGATACATGGTTGTCGCAAGCCTTTGATGGCTGGGGTCTGCGATTGGAAACAGCAAGTCAGTAGCGATTCCAGTCAAATTGGATGCCTGCAACGTAGCAACCGAACGGTCGGCAAGAGCAGACCTTTCGCTGGCCTTTTTGCTTTCCAACGATTCCATTGGCAAATTTGGAAGCACAGGTGAACGATCCTGGACTGAATATATCAGCACCATGAATATGGCGACAACGGCTAGCAAAGCGACCCACAATCTCCACCATGTGGGAGGAGTTAATGATTGCTGCCGGGCCACAGACATGGGAGAATTATCATTGTGTTGCGCTGGATTGACAAACTCAAATCTTGGAGCGTAGCCACCGCTGTCCACATGAATTCTCAAAGGATCAACCGAGCCTTGTGATGCATAATAGTCGGCAAGATGACGCCGCAATCTGCGCGCATCGACCCTCACAATATTGTCGCTGCCATCCCCCGGCGTTCTGCCATAAACATCTTCGGCTATGGTTTTGCCAACGATCAAGTCACCACGGCCTGCAAGGCTCTCCTCGATAATATAGGACAGAAAATTCTGCAGGCGTTCTGATTTGGCAAATGCCGGACTGGCTAGAATGCGCGCGAGCCCATCGCGAATAGCCTGCGCCGACAAATGTTCCTGATTCAAGCTTTGGGCAAGATTGTTGATTTTCACATCCAATTTTGAGCAACGTATAAAGTTGCATATTCCCCTAACACCTAGTGTAATACGGTGTAACCCTTGTTCTGGATGTACCTAGCGTTGATAGCGGAAGATGCTTGGCCAAATCGGAGCAGGGATTCGATCAATTGGGCACTCCTCTGGATCGTTCCTGTAACCAGCGTTATCTCCAGCAGGTGCGACATGGTGAACTCCGGGTGTCCAGAAATTGAGGTTAGTCAAATTTTTTCGTCAACAGGAGCTTTTTCATGATGAAGACAAAACAGGGATATTTGCGAAGCATATATGCCGCTGCCCTAGCAGCAGCCGGCTTCTGCGCCGCCCCTGCCATGGCGCAAGACAAAGGCGCCATTGTGCATGACGCTGAGTATTATGTGCTCAGTGCGCAAAACGGGGAAAAATGGGCAGCGGAAGATGCCGATCTGAAAAATAAACTCGCTGAACTTCGTGAGAAGTTTGGAAGGCCTCCCAATCTGATTCACATCATGTGGGATGATACGGCCTATGGCGACCTTGGCATGCCCGGCATTCAGGCCGTGCGGGGCCTTAATACTCCCAACATCAACGCGCTGGCCAAAGAAGGCATGATGTTCACCCGCATGTATACCGAAGTGGGCTGCACACCAAGCCGTGCTGCCGCTGCAACTGGACGTCTCGCCGTCAGGTCCGGCATGTACAATATCGGTATGCTTCAGGAGAGTCATGGACTTGCCGGAGAGGAAGTGACATTAGCTGAAGTGCTGGGCGAAGCTGGCTACGCAACAGCATTCTACGGCAAGTGGCATCTGGGCGACATCGAGGAAAGCTACCCCCATAATCAAGGGTTCGATGAGGCGTTGTTTACCGGCTACAACCAGATCCTGTCACTCAACACCCGCGAAGCCGAGCAGGGCAATGCCTCCATCGGGCTTTTTGAGGACATGCTGGTTAAAGATCCTTACAAGCTTGACGACACGTTTATCACCAAAGACTGGGTGATGGCGGCTGAGGGCACCAAGGGCGGCGAAACACTGCAATGGCGAGATAATACCACCGAATCCTACGAGATGCTGGACGCTGAAGGTCAAAAGAGGATGTTGGCTTTCATCGAGCGTAACGCAAAAGAAGGTAAACCATTCTACATTGCCAATTGGCCCAACATGGCGAACTTTTTGCCGATCCGAAAGAAATGTACTCGGGCACGCGCCCTTCTGCAGAACGGATTGCAGTGCACAATCGACCCACTGATTGCAGAGATCCGCGCCAAGCTGAAAGAGGTCGGCATCGAAGAAAACACGTTGATCGTAGCCATGGCGGACAACGGTCCAATGTCGCACAACCCACCCCCGGGCACAGGGTTTGCCGAAACGATTTTCCGTGGTGGCAAGGGTGACTTCCTCGAAGGTGGCGTCCGGGTTCCGGCGTTTGCCGTTTGGCCTGGGACGATTAAACCGGGATCGCTGCCCGGAGACATGATCCACATAACTGATCTGTTCACCACATTTGCCAGCCTTGGTGGTGCCCTGGATGCGGTGCCTACAGATCGGGTGATCGACGGGTTGGATCAAACCGCACTTCTGGTGAACGGTGATACGCACGGACGCCGCGACTACACTTTCACCTATGCTGGTCCGACTCTGGGTGCGATTGTGAAAGGTGATTACAAGCGTCACATGATTTCACCCGACCCGGTCGGCGAGGCCAGCGGTATACCGGCGGCATTTTATTTTCTGCCCTCTGATCCGCGCGAAGTGCAGCCAATGCTGACAAACCTGATCCACCTGAAGCGGCCATTTAACCGGATGCGCCTTCGCCACGATCTTTGGAAAAAGCGCTATCCGGACCGGCCAGAAAAACACGGCATTCCATGGACCGGCGTCGCCAACGCATCCGAGGCTCTGAAGCGCGAGCAGAATCCTCAATTGGTGTTGGGCGACCTGCCTTTCGATCCGCTGGAGTACATCGAGCATCTGGACGAGTTGCCATTCGATCCAAACGCTGATCCGAGCATCGGCCAGTAACAAAGAGACTGACCCGGCCCCACTCAGGGCCGGGTTGTTTAGTGACTCACAGACGTGCACACCAGTTCCATCGATTGATGATTTCCGGAGATTTGCCATGACCACCCGCCGAACCTTTCTGTCCACTACAGCGGCTTTTTTGGCGACACCTGCACTTATCCGCTCCAATGCACTGGCCAGCAGTTCCCCATTGCCCATCACCGTTTCCAGCTATCTGCTAGATCGCACAAAAGCACTGTTTGACGGATCGGTTGAAATCGAAGGCACCAGAGCAAAGTTTGAGCAAGGTGCTATTGGTGACATGAACACGGCTGCTTTTACCGGAAAAACCCGCAATCAGATTACCGAACTCGGGTTGCACCCTTTCATGCTGGCCCATGCCAATGACGGATTTCGCGATTACGCCCTATTGCCAATCTTTCTGTTGCGACAGTTTCGGCACAAGAGTGTATTCGTTCGTACTGATGCCGGCATAACCAAGCCGGAAGACCTCAAGGGCCGACGCATCGGAACGCCGGGCTATTCATCAACATCTCTGACTTGGATCAGAGGTATTCTTGAAGATGAATATGGTGTCAAACCCTCTGACGTCGAATGGATAGTGGCGACCCAGGACAGTTCTGCAGGTGTAGCCGGTGCTGTATCTGCTCAGGAAAACCTGCTGCCTGACGGCATAACTGTATCAACCGGCACGCCCGGCAAGGATGAATCCGAATTGCTCGTCTCCGGCGAGGTTGATGCCTTGTTTCACGCAGCCACCCCTGCTGCGTTCGTCGAAGGCAATCCCAAAGTTGCTCGTCTGTTTCCCGATTTTCGCAGTGTGGAGCAAGATTATTTCCGCCGCACCGGCATCTTCCCGATCATGCACGTGCTGGCCATTCGGCGGGAAGTAGCGGCTGAACATCCCTGGTTGGCAAAATCTGTGTTCAAGGCCTATTCTGCAGCAAAAACAGCAGCCTATCAAAAGATGGACAGGCTCAACTGGGCCACGG
>JBPCWM010000134.1:0-23476 GCA_051009515.1 Rhizobiaceae bacterium
GCAGCACCAAGGGATGATGGGTTTTCCCTGGAACCGGGGCACTATGGTCACATGATTGCCGACGGTCATCCTCAGGAAGTGCGGTTTTTTGGAAAGCCTTTTCCAGAAGTCTACCAGCTCGCTGAATCATCGCTGCAGGGCGTAGCCTCACAAAGGATCGTAATGTGCGGCGATACCCTGCATACGGATATCATCGGTGCGTCTTCGCGAGGCTGGAAAACCGTGCTCGTTACCCGCGACGGACTATTTGCCGGCCATGACACGGCTGGCTTTTCCCAACAATCCGGCCTCTACGCCGATTGGCGTTTAGAGCGCATCTGACCCGGCTTGATAGCGTTGTCCTGCAGATGCGAAGGCACTTTCTTCAATTCTGCGCCAACACGCGTTCAAGGTATGTCGCGCTATTGAGGAGCGTGCCGCAGCTGGAGCAGCCTCTTTTGGTATACCAAGCAGCAAAGTCCGCATCTCGGCCATTCGCCTGTTATTGGTCACCTGTAGTTTCAAAGTCTGCCTTGGTGTCCGCTGATCTAAAGTCTCACCAGATTTTGAATGACAGGTATCTGGTTCCCGCTCCTTCAGTTATTGTCACGACCATTCGCGCTTAGATTAGCGGCGGGTGTTAGAATTGGGCTGGATTTTCGAGACATCCCTCAAGGGCAACTTCGTCCGCATCTCGGTCGTTGCCCAAATTTGGCCAACGTCGGCAACAAGAAGCTCCAGTTGTTCATGACAACAGCATTTTAGCGCACTACATCTTCAAAAGCGCAGGGGCCATCTACGCCATCAGCGTTGCGGAAGATTAGCTAACTTCATTTGCCGGCAACTCGAACATACGCGTCTGCGATTGTCGCTGATGTTTCCCTTTGCTAGACACGAGAGAATGAATCCATTGGAATTAGCGTCTTCGCATTCGAACTTTCGAAAGACAGTCAACAATGAAAAATACCGATCTGATCTGGGACAATGTCGACGGCCACCGCGAAGAGTTTATTGGACTTGCCAACCGGGTCTTCGATGTGCCGGAAACGCTGTATAATGAATATCGGTCGGTCGCTGAGCATCGTAAAACTCTTCTGACTCAGGGATTTCGAATTACCGAAAATGCAGCGAAAATCCCTACCGCGATTGTTGGAGAGGCCGGTAGCGGTGGTCCGGTAATTGCAATATTGGGAGAATATGACGCTCTGCCTGGTCTTAGCCAGCAGCCAGGTGTTGCAGAACATGATGAGGTAGAACCCGGCGGCCACGGTCATGGATGTGGCCACAATCTGTTGGGTTCAGCTGCATTATTGGCGGCAACGGCGGTGAAAGATTGGATAGAAGAGCAGGGAATCAATGCTCGCATCCGCTATTATGGTTGTCCGGCCGAAGAGGGAGGAGCGGCCAAAACCTATATGGTGCGTGAGGAGTTGTTTGACGATGTCGATGCAGCAATCTCTTGGCATCCGGCCAGTTTTACCGGTATTAGCCATTCCAGTTCACTGGCAAACTGCCGGATCGACTTCACCTTTCATGGCAAAGCTTCTCATGCTGCTGCATCCCCGGAATTGGGTCGCAGTGCTTTGGATGCAGTTGAACTGATGAATGTTGGCATAAATTATTTGCGCGAGCACATGCCAGACGATGCAAGAGTGCATTACGCCTATCTTGATGCGGGCGGCGAAGCGCCAAATGTGGTTCAGAGCAAGGCCACAGTCCGACAACTTGTGCGGGCACGGGATTTGCCTGGGCTTCGGGATCTTTTGGCGCGGGTCACCAAAATTGCCCAGGGCGCAGCGCTGATGACTGAAACAACAATGGAAAGCCGCGTGTTCTCAGGTGTCTCTAACCTGTTGGGCAACCCTTCGTTGGAAGAACTGATGGAAGTTGAGCTTCAACGGTTGGGGCCGGTGCCTTTTGATGACCAGGATCTGGAATTTGCCAGTGACATTCGCAAATCCCTTACCAGAGAAGAAATCGAAAAGACCTTTCACCAAGTCAGCAAGCCGGTCGATCCAGATCTGGTCTTGTGTGATTTTATCGCGCCGCTAAACCGCCCAATGGAAAAGCCGAGCGGGTCAACCGATGTGGGTGATGTCAGTTGGGCGGTACCCACCGTACAAGCGTGGGTGGCAACCTTTGCCATCGGAACGCCTTTTCACACCTGGCAATTGACGGCGCAGGGCAAGTCTTCAGCTGCCCATAAGGGTATGTTGCACGCAGCAAAACTGATGGGGGCAACTGCGAAATCGCTGATTGAAGATACTGAGCTGCTGGCCAGAGCGAAACAATCACATCGCGCACAACTCCAGAAAACACCCTATATCTGCCCCATACCTGCAGAGACCAATCCGCCTCTAATCGACCCGCCTTCTGATTTGTGAAATCGGTGTGTTTTCTGACCAATTTCAATTGCGTCGCTCTAAGAACATCGCGCTTTGGTACACCAAGCCGTAATGTCCGCATCTCGGTCATTGCCCGGTTTTTGTCTAACGTCTGCTATTGGAATAAGCGGTCGTTGCCATTTCTGCCGGTTTATAGGTCCAGAGCCCAGCAATATGGTCGAAGATATCTTCAACCTGCTTTTTGACGTCTGTGATCAGGCAATGGCTGAGATTGACGCAGAACGGTCAAACACCTTGTCGACGGATGGGAAAATCATTGATTTTCAGAGCTGGTCCGCCGACAAGTCCTCTAAGCTGAATTGAGCACCAATATGTAACAACATGGTTCAATCAAACTCTTGGGCAAACTTGGAATGCGATTAAAATGATCAGTAGGCTTCGGCTTCATGAACTAGCTCGAAGTTGTGTACGTGAGTAGCCTGATGGGAATCAGTGGAAAGAAATTGTGACAAGTTTATTATTTCAAGGTGAGTACCTAACGTTCGTAGCAATACTTACTGCTTTGATTATGTCGCTGAGCCTTCATGAGTTTGGTCATGCTTTTGCTGCCAAGCAATTTGGTGACGACACCGCTGAGCGGCAAGGTCGACTGACGATAAACCCCATCGCCCATATCGATCCAATAGGTCTTTTGATGGTTGTAATGATTGGGTTTGGGTATGCCAAGCCAGTACCAACCAACCCAAGAAACTATAACTCGTTCTGGGCACAACTGGTTGTTGCGGCTGCAGGGCCATTAGCCAATCTGGTGATAGCAGTTGTTAGCTACAATATCTTTCTCTACGGCGTTCAATCAGGATGGCAATCTTTTTCAGATCCCAATGTTCAGCAGGTTTTTAATATTGTTGTTATCGTAAACCTCATACTGCTTGTGTTTAACCTGATCCCTCTTGGTCCATTGGATGGTCATTACATACTACCATATTTCCTGCCGCGCGCACTCGCATCGCGCTATCAGGAGTTAAACGCGCGGTATGGAAGCTATCTATTTCTTGGATTGATACTGCTTTCGATTGCTGGTGTGCCAATTTTCAAATTCGTATTCAATTTTGGAATTGGACTTTTGCCCTATATCAAACTCGTTTGATTCTGCTTTCGCCAGATGTTTGCTGGCTGTCGTGGCATGGATAGCAATAACATAGGTTGATTATAGCAATTTGCACGATGCCCATTTCAGTCTGGGGATGACCAAGAATGAGATCAAAATTCATAAAAATACGGTACTATCTGTAGCCCCTGTGTAGCCGCAACAAGTATACAAAACCATAAAATCTTCTAAGTCATTGAAATTATTGGTGCACCCGGTGCGATTCGAACGCACGACCTCTGCCTTCGGAGGGCAGCACTCTATCCAGCTGAGCTACGGGTGCCAAAGTCGATTCTTGAGCCCTTTCCATACAGCGCGATTTGGGTGGCGGCAAGGAGGAAATCGATGCTGCTGCACCGCAATCATTCCAGAAACGACAAACTGGTCTTGAATCACCCCAGCCTTTGCAGCAGGCCGCGGTGCGGCAGATCAATCCCCATCATGCGGCCAACACTCTGTTGGGTTGAAATTGGCCTTTTGAGATATCGCCAATTGCTATCAGGTTGCCCTTGTACACGGCGCAAACATCCTGATCTTCAACAGGTGCATCGCGTCCGCGCAATATAATCGCGTTTCCAAGGCGCACACGTCTCGCTTCGTCCTCGCTCAATCGCACTTCCGGGAAACCCTGCATCGAGTCCAGCGGAGAAGCGAGTAGTCTGTCCAGGCCATCAAGGTCACCCTCCAAAGCAAGCAGCTCATTCAAAGTTACAGCATCGCTTTCTTCGAAGGGCTCAACAAATGTACGTCGCAGGTCAGTCACATGACCATGACACCCCAGCTTCAGGCCGAGGTCGCGGGCAAAAGCGCGTACATAGGTTCCCTTACCGCAACTGACTTCGAAACGGGCATGGTCCGGATCCGGCTGGTCGATCAGTTTGAACGATGCAACAAAGACGTCACGGGCAACCAATTCGATGTCTCTTCCGGCGCGGGCTTCAGCATAGGCGCGTTTACCATCGATTTTTATGGCCGAAAACTGCGGGGGAACTTGCTGGATGTCGCCGGTAAACTCAGGCAAGAGATCAAGAATGGCTTGTTTTTGTGGTCGCGAGTCACCGGTGGCTATGGCTGTGCCTTCACTGTCGTCCGTATTGGTCTGCACACCCCATTGAACGGTAAATTGATAGGTTTTTTCCCCATCGGTTACATAGGGTACCGTTTTGGTGGCTTCACCGAGCGCAATCGGCAAAACACCGGTGGCCAACGGGTCCAACGTTCCGGCGTGTCCCGCCTTCCGGGCCTGAAACAGCCAGCGTATCTTTCCAACAGCCTGTGTCGATCCGAGCTCATACGGTTTATCCAGAACCAGCCAGCCTGAAACTTGTCTTCCTTTTTTTCTGCGCGCCATTTTAGTCCTTGTCCGTCAGGTCCTGCCGCACAGTATCGCTGCGCAGGAGGTTGTCGATACGAGCAAAATTGTCAAAGCTCGTATCCTCCAGAAACCGGAAGCTTGGCATGTATTTCATCTGCCCGAGCATGGGCGTGGCCCGGGCTCGGATGATCTTGGCATGGCGGGCAAGGGCCTTGCATATGAATTTTGCATCCGCATTGCCCATTCCGTTTTGTCTTCGCCCACCAAGCGGTGAGATGAAGCACGTGGCAATCTTGAGATCGGGTGACATGCGCACTTCCGACACAGAGATCATTTGGTTGTCCAGAACCGGATCGTTGAACGATTCCCGGCTCAGTACGTCGCTTAGTGCATGACGCACAAGTTCGCCAACGCGCAACTGGCGTTGGGAAGGAGCTTTCGATTTATTCATCTGAAACACCACATTTCTGTTGCCAGCAGCTGCATGGTCACAGACCTCACATCGGCAGTGTCCAGCTCTGCTCGATCATGGTCAAATGAGCCCTGCCCACTTACGTTGACTGTTACAGGGACCGTTCAATCATCTCCACGGTGAAACATTCAATGACATCGCCTTTGCGCATGTCCTGATAATTCTTGAAGGCCATACCGCACTCAGTGCCTGAATCAACCCGCTCGACTTCGTCCTTAAAGCGTTTGAGAGTTGCCAGTTCACCTTCGTGGACCACGACATCATCGCGGATCAGGCGCACACCCATGCCACGTTCCACGTGACCTTCCGTGACCAGACACCCTGCAACCTTGCCAATTTTGGAGTGGTTGAAAAGTTCCAGGATATCTGCGTAACCGATAAAGGTCTCACGACGTTCTGGTGCCAGCATGCCGGAAAGCGTCGCTTTCACATCATCAATGAGATTATAGATGATGGAATAGTAACGTATTTCAATACCTTCCCGCTTGGCGAGATCCTGAGCCTGTTTGTTGGCGCGCACATTGAACGCAATTATCGGGGTTTCCGACGCAATCGCCAGTGTGACATCGGCCTCGGTGATACCTCCCACGCCGGAATGTATAACCCGCGCTTCCACCTCATCCGTACCCAGGCCGGTCAAGGCGGCATTGATCGCTTCAACAGACCCCTGAGTATCGCCCTTGATCACCAGCGGTGCAACCGACGCGCCCTTGATCTGAAGGTTACTCATCATCTGTTCCAGAGATCCGCGCTGGCCAGCCTGCGCTGCGACGGAGAGCTCACGCGCCTTGCGCTGACGGTAGGCAGAAATCTCGCGTGCCCTGGCTTCGTCTTCAACCACCACGATCTGGTCACCCGCCGCCGGAGCGCCTGACAGTCCCAGTACTTCGATTGGCGTCGAAGGTTCTGCCGTTTTCAACTGAACTCCGTGGTCATTGAGCATGGCGCGCACACGGCCCCATTCACTACCGGCGATGATGATATCTCCTACTTTCAACGTTCCGCGTTGAACAATGGCTGTTGCAACAGAGCCTTTGCCGCGCTCCAGGCGGGCTTCGATCACGATGCCTTCGCCATCACGGTTCGGGTTGGCCTTCAATTCCATCAGTTCCGCCTGCAGGTTGATTGCATCCAGCAGGTTGTCAATTCCATCGCCGGTCTTGGCCGAAACTTCCACGTCGAGAATTTCGCCGCCCATACTTTCCACAAACACTTCGTGCTGCAGCAATTCAGTGCGCACTTTCATGGGGTCAGCACCAACCGTGTCGATCTTGTTGATCGCCACAATCAGAGGCACTTCTGCTGCCTTGGCGTGTTTAATGCTTTCAATGGTCTGCGGCATAACGCTGTCATCTGCTGCTACCACCAATATGGCTATGTCTGTAGATTGAACGCCACGTGCGCGCATGGCCGTAAAGGCTTCATGTCCGGGGGTGTCGAGGAAGGTGATTTTCTTGCCGTCTTTCTCAACCTGATAGGCACCGATATGCTGGGTGATGCCACCGGCTTCACCTTCTGCGACGCGGGCTTCGCGAACCTTGTCCAGCAGCGAGGTCTTCCCGTGGTCGACGTGTCCCATAATCGTCACGACTGGTGGACGCGGCAACAAATCTTCCGGCTTGTCTTCAACCTGTGCAACAGCTTCAACATCGGATTCGGAAACGCGAACAACGGTATGCCCCATCTCTTCAGTAATCAGCTGCGCCAGATCGGAGTCGATAATGTCGCCAGGTTTCATCATCTGGCCCTGTTCCATGAGGAATTTGACTACATCCACCGCCCGTTCCGTCATGCGGTTGGCGAGTTCCTGAATGGTGATCGTGTCTGGAATCGTCACTTCCCGCATAACCTTTTCGCGGGGTCCGGTTTGCTGACCACGCTTTTGTTTTTCCCTCTGGCGGCGCATGGACGCAAGCGAACGAGAACGCTCGGTGTTTGCGTTGAGCGCGTTGTTCAGGGTCAGCTTGGTGCGGCGACGGTCATCACCACCTTTGGGCCGTGACGGTTTGGGGGTTTCCTTGGGCCGTTCGACCGGCCGCAAGGGGGCTGCACCTGTGCTTTTCTTGATGGCATCGGGATCGGCCGCAGCAGCGGCTGCCGAAGCGTCAGCTGCAGCCATGCGTGCAGCTTCTTCTTCTTCTGCCTTGCGTTTTTCTTCTTCCTCAGCCTTGCGCTTTTCTTCTTCTGCAGCAGCGGCCTCTGCCGCTTCGCGTTTGGCGCGGGTTTCTTCATCTTCCTTGGCGCGGCGTTCAGCCTCTTCGGCTGCGCGTTTGGCGTCTTCGACCTCGCGAAGCCTGGCTTCTTCCAGTGCCCGCGCACGCGCGTCCATTTCGCCTGCAGACAGTGTGCCGGCATCGCTTGTCACCGGAACTTCTTTCGGCTTTGGCGCTTCGACGACGGCTTCTTTGGCTGGTGGCGGCGCAACAGACTCCGTTTTCGGAGCAAATACTGGCTTCTCTTCTCCGGGTTTTACAATGCGCCGTTTCTTCGTTTCCACCACAACGGAATTACTCCGACCGTGGGAAAAGTTCTGCCGGACTGTGCCTGGGGCGCGGGGCTTCAGCGACAAAGTTCCTCGTGGGGAACCGCCAGTCTTGTTGTCATCACCCGAATTCGTATCACTCATCTACGTTCTTTACCTTTTTGACCCCCTTTGGTTATCCGGGGCCGTTATCATTGTTGTGCCAACATCAGTTTGGCAATTCTTTTGTCGCGTCGGGCTCCATCAGGATGGCTCCATTTCACGGTATTTTGACAGTTGGGCAACGTGTTTAACACAATTTCGAGCAGCGCTACCCTCGATTAACGCAGCGTGTATCACATTTGTAGCACCGAGCGCTATGCTCAATTGCAAAGTTGAGAAAATACGCCAGATTTTTATATCCTGTCCGCCGGTCTGTAATCCTGCATATACGGCTTGCCTGAGTTTTCGTAGTCCATCTTCGGCCCCGTCCGTGGAATGCAGAATGCCAATTGCATTGCCCGCCCTGATGGCTTTATCCACCTTGCCGGACCCGGTGAGACACTGGCCAGCCTTGCGGGCGAACCCAAGAGCACCCAGCGCAGCTTGCTGAAACCGTCCGTCAACGAGGTCCGGCAATGTTTCATCGGCCAGTGCCTTGGTCTTCAATCCCCTCGAAAAGGCAGATTTCGCAACAGCCTCTTCTATACAGGACCGGCGAGCTGAAACCCATACACCGCGACCGGGCAGATTTCGTTTCAGATCTGGTACCACAAACCCATCAGGACCCGCAACAAACCGGACCATCGCAGACGGGTCCAGGATTTCGCGGGTCACGATACATGTGCGATCAGCCAAATCCTTCACGTCCCCGTAACCGGTGCCAGACCTCAGGGCCTAGACCGAGGTATCCTCGATTACGTTAATAACCGCAGCTCTTGTGTCTTCGACTTCCTCAACCTCTTCCGGCTCGATTTCCGGTTCCTTCAGGTCTTCTTCCGTGACCCAGCCAGCCGCGATGCGGGCTGCCATGATCATCTCATCAGCCTGAACGCGTGAAAGTTCAAATCCATCGAGAATACCCGCATGGCGGGTGACCTCGCCATCCTTGCGCTCGTTCCAGCCAATAAGGTCATCGGCAATGCAACCAGCGAAATCTTCCAATGTCTTGATCTCATCTTCTGACTTGCCAAGTGCTACCATCATTTGTGTGGTCATGCCCGGCACCTGGCGCATATCATCGGTAACACCAAGTGATTTGCGCTCTGCATCCAGTTCCTGTTCCTGACGTTCCAGATATTCGCGGGCACGAGCCTGCAATTCTCCAGCAGTCTCGTCATCAAAACCCTCGATCATGGCAATCTCGTCGGAATCGACATAGGCCACTTCTTCCAGATCGGAAAACCCTTCGGATGCAAGCAATTGTGCAACCATTTCATCGACATTCAACGCGTCAACGAATTTCTGGGAATTGGCATTGAATTCAGCCTGACGGCGACCGGATTCTTCTTCTTCGGTCAGAATGTCGATATCCCATCCAGTCAATTGCGAGGCCAGCCGTACATTTTGTCCGCGGCGGCCAATTGCCAGTGACAGTTGTTCATCGGGAACAACCACCTCGATGCGTTCTTTTTCCTCATCCAGAACGACCTTGGCCACTTCGGCAGGCTGCAAGGCGTTGACGATGAACCCTGCAGCTTCCTCATTCCATGGAATGATATCGATTTTCTCGCCCTGAAGTTCACCAACAACCGCCTGAACACGCGAACCACGCATACCAACACAGGCACCGACCGGGTCAATGGAACTGTCATTGGAAATCACGGCAATCTTGGCACGCGATCCAGGGTCGCGTGCAACAGACCGGATTTCGATGACACCGTCGTAAATTTCGGGCACTTCCATCTGGAACAGTTTTGCCATGAATTGGGGATGGGTGCGGGACATGAAAATTTGCGGGCCTCGCTGTTCGCGACGCACGTCATAAATATAGCCACGCACACGGTCGCCATATTTGTAGGTCTCACGGGGGATCAGTTCGTCACGGCGAATAATCGCTTCCCCGCGGCCCAGGTCGACAATCACATTGCCATATTCAACGCGTTTGACCGTGCCATTTATGATTTCACCAATGCGATCCTTGAATTCTTCATATTGACGGTCGCGCTCTGCATCGCGCACCTTTTGCACGATAACCTGCTTGGCGGACTGGGCGGCTATTCGGCCGAAATCCATAGGTGGCAACAATTCACCGATATGGTCACCGATCTGCGCAGCTTCATTCTTCTTCCGGGCACCCGCAAGATCAATCTGTGTGTCGTAATCTTCTACATTTTCAACGACTTCAAGCAAACGCTGGAGTTTGATCTCTCCGGTCTTCTCATTGATGTCGGCACGGATATTGGTCTCCAGACCATAGCGTGATTTGGCAGCCTTTTCGATCGAATCTGCCATCGCATCGATGACGATTTTCTTGTCGATTGATTTCTCGCGTGCCACGGCATCGGCGATCTGCATCAATTCAAGTCTGTTGGCACTTACAGCCATGGTTTTTCTCCGTATTGTTTCGATCGCCTCGGTGTTGATCGGCGACCTACAGTCAGATTAGTCGTTTGTGTCTTCGTTTTTATCGTCGGTATTCAGTCCATTGGCCTTGCGCAAAGCCTTGTCACGCACCAGCGCTTCACGAATGAGTTCATCCGTGAGCACCAGATTGGCAGAAGATATGGCTTCAAATGGAATTGTTACTTCCCGGTCTTCACCCTTGGCCGCATTGTCACGACGGATCAGCACATGATCGCCTTCAACCTTCACAATATGGCCACGAAAGCGCTTACGACCTTCATGAAGGTAGGCCGTTTCAATCTTGGCTACATGCCCTGACCATGTTTCAAAATCACTGCGCCGCACCAGTGGGCGATCAATTCCTGGTGAGGACAGCTCCAGATTATAGGCCTGTGCGACCGGGTCTTCCACGTCGAGGACAGGTGAAATCGCCTTGGATAAGGCTTCACATTCGCCGACAGACATGGTGCCGTCCGGGCGTTCGGCCATAATCTGCATGGTCAATCCGTTGTGATCGATCATGCGGGCGCGCACCAGACGAAAACCCATGTCTTCGATCACAGGGGCCACTACCGAGGCCACAATGGCGTCGAGGCCCTCTTCCTGAACCAGGCGGGCTGGAGCAGAATTGTCTTGTGTTTCGGGTGTTTCAACCATGAAAATTCCAACCAATAGGCACAATAATGAGCAGGTGGCATAAAAAAGAGCGGGTTCCCGAGGGACCCACTCTGACACATGCCTGAGATTTTCTAGATATATATGACGCATGGCCCGATTATGCAAGCATAATCCCACCATGGGTCAACGGTTTGCTTTCAGGCAAGTTCCACCAAATTCAAGCGTAGGTGTGAACAGGGGTTCCGGCCAAAGCAGACACATTGATCAGACCGCGCACGGTGATGGAAGGGGTCACAATATGCGCCCTGTTACCCATGCCCATCAGAATCGGGCCTACTTCGATTCCACCGGCAATTGATTTAAGTGAGTTTTTGACGCCACCTGCGGTTTCAGCATTTGAGAATACAAAGGCGTTGGCACGACCCTCTAGGCGGGAAACGGGCAAAAGACGCTTGCGAAACTCCGGATCAATGGCTGCATCGAAGGGCATCTCACCTTCATAGATAAAATCCGGTCGCAGCTTGTCCAGAATTTCCAGCGCAGCCCGCATCCGCCGCGCTGATTCTGTGTTGAGCGTGCCAAACTGGGAATTCGAACAAATGGCGATTTTGGGTTCTATTCCAAACCTTCGAATGTGTCGGGCAGTCGCAACAACCGAATCAGCAATTTGTTGTGGCGTGGGTTCGGGGTTCACATGAGTGTCGGCGACAAATAGCGGGCCCTGGTCAAGGATCAGCAGGGACAATGCCCCAACAGGCGCAAGGTCGTCTGTCTTGAGCATTTGTTCGACATATTTCAGGTGCCACAGATAGTTGCCGAAAGTTCCGCAGATCAGGGAATCCGCTTCTCCGCGATGCACCATGATCGACGCGATAACTGTCGAGTTGGTGCGCACGATGGCCTGGGCCAGGTCAGGAGATATCCCGCGCCGGTTCATGACTGAATGGTAGGTCTCCCAATATTCGCGATAACGTTTGTCAAAAGTGGGGTCGACAATATCAAACTGATCAACAATCGCTTTCGGCAACCCATAGCGCTCGCAACGCTGGAAAATGACTTCCGGGCGTCCGATCAAGATCGGCTGGTCGACGGTTTCCTCTACAACGATCACAGCAGCACGCAGGACACGCTCATCTTCGCCTTCAGCAAAGACAATTTTGCGGCTCTGATCTCCAGACTGTTCAAAGACCGGGCGCATGATCATGGACGAACGATAGACCGAAGCGTTCAGCCTGGTCACATAGGTGTCAAAATCCTCCAGTGGCCGCTCTGCAACATTGCTTTCCATCCCCGCCTTGGCGACAGCGCCTGCGACTACGGCAAGTAGGCGGGGGTCAAATGGTTTGGGAATGAGATATTCAGCGCCAAACTGCAGATCCTCATCTCCATAAACTTCGGCAGCTTCGGCTGAAGAGGTTTTTCGGGCCAGTTCGGCGATGCCATCCACACAGGCGATCTTCATCGCGTCATTGATTTCGGTGGCACCGATATCGAGAGCGCCGCGAAAAATGAAAGGAAAGCATAAGACGTTGTTGACCTGATTTGGATAGTCCGAACGGCCTGTCGCAACAATTGCATCGGGGGCAACCTTCATGACCTCATCGGGCATGATTTCTGGATCTGGATTGGCCAGGGCAAACACGATCGGTTTAGGCGACATGCGCGCCACCATGTCGGGTTTTAAAACCCCCTTGCCACTCAATCCCAGGAACAGGTCTGCTCCTGCGATCACTTCGTCCAATGTGCTCAAATCGGTTTCTTGCGCATAATCGGCCTGCTGCGGTGTCATGGGAGCCTCGCGCCCTTCCCGGATCAGGCCATCAATGTCCACTAGCCAGATGTTTTCGCGTCTGGCGCCAAGTTTGACCAGCATATTCAAACAGGCAATTCCCGCAGCGCCACCTCCGGTTGACACTATCTTGATGTCTTCAAATTTGCGACTGGTCAGATGAAGCGCATTCTTGGCCGCTGCACCAACCACAATGGCGGTACCGTGCTGATCGTCGTGAAAAACCGGGATGTTCATACGCTCACGGCAGATTTTCTCAACAATGAAACAGTCCGGGGCCTTGATGTCTTCCAGGTTGATTGCGCCAAATGTCGGCTCCAGTGCAATCACATGTTCAGCCAGTTTCTCCGGGTCGCTTTCGTTCAGCTCAATATCGAAACAGTCAATATGGGCAAATTGTTTGAACAAAACCGCCTTGCCTTCCATAATTGGCTTGCAGGCCAGCGGTCCGATATTGCCAAGGCCCAGTGCTGCAGAGCCATTGCTGACTACGGCCACCAGATTACCTCTGGCTGTATAGCGCGATGCATCTAGATTGTTCTCCTTTATCGCCAGACAGGCTTCGGCCACGCCTGGTGAATAGGCGAGTGACAAATCGCGCGGGTTAGCCAGTGGCTTGGTTGGACGGACTTCCAGTTTTCCCGGACGTGGCAATTCGTGATAGTTGAGTGCGGGGTGCCGCGGGGTAGTTTCGGATTGCTTGGTCATGAATTTCCTGTAGGCGCTATGATCCGGAAGTCGCGGTTTTATACCATTCGATGATCTGTTGTCTCTCTGCAAATGTAATATTGGTCAGATTGCCGGGTGGCATGGCGTGGCTGACACCGGACTGCACATAGATTTGGTAGGCATGGGCTGCAATCTGGGCTTCTGTCTCAAGCAAAACGCCATTGGGTGCTGCAATTATTCCCTCCCAAACCGGCTCCGCAGCATGGCACATGGAGCAACGCCCCTGCACGGTCTGCGCAACGTTTTCAAATCCGGCCGCATTGGCAAATACCTGTTGCACCGGCGAATATCCAAGAGCTTCATTTTCGACTTGCTCACGGGGAATTGTGGACAACCACATGGCGATCACAAAAAGAATTGCAGTGGCCAACCACGTCCAGGTTGGGTTGCCGGATCGCGCGTGGATGGAATTAAAGTAATGCCGGATGGTAACGCCCATCAGGAACACCAGCGCTGCAATGATCCAATTATATTGCGTGGCAAAAGCTAGCGGATAGTGATTGGACAACATCATGAAGATGACCGGAAGGGTGAGGTAATTATTGTGTGTTGAGCGTTGCTTGGCGATCTTCCCGTATTTTGCATCCGGTGTTCGCCCTGCCTGAAGATCTGCAACCACAATGCGCTGGTTCGGCATAATGATAAAAAACACATTGCCCGACATGATGGTTGCTGTGAATGCACCAAGATGCAGAAAAGCGGCGCGTCCGCTGAATAACTGAGTATAACCCCATGCCATCAAGACCAGCAGGAAAAAAAGCAGGATCATTAACCTGGTATTGTCGTCGCCAAAACTTGATTTGCACAATTGATCGTAGATTACCCAGCCAAATGCCAGCGAGCCGAGCGAAATTAGGATTGCCGTAGTGGTGGAGATATCAGCAACGGTTCGATCAACCAGATATAGATCGGCACCGGCATAATAGACGATTGCCAACATGGCGAACCCGGACAGCCAGGTGACATAACTTTCCCATTTGAACCACGTTAGATGGTCCGGCATTTCACGTGGGGCCACAAGATATTTGCGGATATGGTAGAACCCTCCTCCATGCACCTGCCATTCTTCTCCCTGGGCACCCTCTGGAAGATTATCGGCCTTGCGCAATCCCAGATCGAGCGCGATGAAATAAAATGACGACCCGATCCATGCGATGCCTGTGATGACGTGCAGCCAGCGCACAGCAAAGCTCAGCCCGCTCCACATTACCGCAAAGTCATAATCCATCAGTCTTCCCCGCAAATTTCCACCCGTTCAACACGCAAGTGTGGCATTGTTTGAATGGATAAAACAAGCTCGGTTGGCCGACATGTCTGACAGCCGGAAGTTACGTATTGGTATTGGCAATGACCTGCCGCAGATAGCTGATCAACCGGTCCTGATCAGTCTTACCGCCATTGGCTCCTTCGCCGAGAGCATCGGATTCCTGTGATGCGGCGAGCTCAAACAGGTGTTCGACTTCTGACTGGCCCCTGGAGGTGCTGGTCACTAGCGCATTGGTAGTCTCGCCGCGCACCTCAATCCAGCCTGCTTGCTGCATCTGTTTCAACAAATGGGCCATTTTCTTGGGGCTGACAAATGTCCGTGCAACAAGATCAGGAACGGGGCGGGTCTTTCCTCCATGAAGCGACGCCAAAATCCGCCATTGCGGGATGGTAAGTCCCGATTCTTCAACCGCAGAATGAAATTTCCGGCTGACCTGAACATAGGCCCTTGCAAGATTGTAAATCAGCAGGTCTTCGATTGGGCCATCATCTGTTTGAAGATCTGGAGCTGGAGGCTGGATCGTATTGGCGGTAGCATAGGACCCACCGCTGAAGACCAGGCCTTCGCCCTTTGTCGACTCCATGTTTTTGACCTCACCCACAATGATCCAGTGGTCGCCGCCTTCGTAAACTGACCAAGTATTGCAGTCGAAGCGGGTCAAAACACCCGCAAGCTGCGGGATTCCGTCGGTGTCGAGCTGATACTCAACACCGTCAAACTTGTCGGCACCGCTGCGTGCAAAACGGTTGGAAAGCTCCATTTGGTTGGCGGCCAATACATGAACTGCGAAACGGGACGCATTGCGGAATATGGGAGCAGAAAGCGCAGTTTTCGTGACACTCCACAGGATCAGGGGAGGATCCATCGATACTGAGTTGAAGCTCGACGCGGTCATTCCGATCGGTTCCGCGTTGAAATCACACGTGGTGACGATTGTGACTCCAGTAGCGAAACTTGACAGCGCATCGCGCAGCGCGCGGTTATCGATTTGCGGTGCGCTCATGGCAGAACTCCTGCTAGCCCGATCATCAGTTGTGCCCATTGCCGTGCGCCACGAATGACGCTGCAAATTCCGGCTTTATCTATGCTCTTATCAATACACAATGCCGGTGCGTTTGGAAGTCACCGGCACTGCAGCGTGATGAAATCTGCTCAGGCCGCGTCTGGAAACCATCCACCAATGGCTTTGACTTCAAGGAATTCTTCCATTCCCCATTCTCCACCTTCTCGGCCATTTCCAGATTGCTTGTAACCGCCAAAAGGCGCGCCGGATGAGCGGGCCTGGCCATTCATGTCAACCATGCCGGAGCGGAGTTTACGCGCCACACGATTGGCTTTTTCGCCATCCGTGGTCTGCACATAGTTGGTCAGGCCGTAATCGGTGTCATTGGAAATCGCGATAGCTTCCTCTTCGCTGTCAAACGGCATCATGGATAGAACCGGACCAAAAATTTCCTCGCGCATGATCTGCATGTCATTGTTGCAGTCTGCAAAAACAGTGGGGCGCACGAAATATCCGCGGTTGAGACCTTCAGGACGCCCCAGGCCTCCGGCGACCAGTCGGGCACCTTCCTTGATGCCAGCGTCAATGAGGCCCTGTACTTTCTCAAACTGAAGTGCGTTGACCAGCGGGCCGATGTGCCGCCCTTCCTTGGAGGCGAGATCAACAGCGGTTTTTTCCGCCTGTTCGACGGCCTGCTCCACGGCTTGTGCATATCGAGACCGCTCCACCAGCATGCGGGTCGGCGCATTACAGGACTGGCCGGTATTGTTGAAGCAGCGCGCAACACCCTGCTGTACCGCGTTCTCAGCAGCATCAGCAAATACGATGTTGGCTCCCTTGCCACCAAGTTCCAGTGAAACACGCTTCAAAGTGTCTGCTGCATTCTTGGAAATTGCCGTTCCTGCACGAGTCGATCCGGTAAAAGAAATCATGTCGATATCCTTGTGTCCGGACAAGGTCGAGCCGACGCCCGGACCATCACCATTGACCATGTTGAAGACCCCAGCAGGAACACCGGCTTCATGGAGAATGTCAGCAAAGAGCATGCCGGAAAGTGGCGATTGCTCGGAAGGTTTGAGAATCATGGTGCACCCGCCGGCCAGGGCGGGCATGACTTTCAGCGCGATCTGGTTCATTGGCCAGTTCCAGGGAGTGATCAGGCCACATACGCCAATCGGCTCATAGATGATTTTGTCATTGGGGGTGTTGTCGCGCAAAGGCCGCTCAAATTCAAAATTCTTCAGTGTGCGGATAAATGCCTTGATATGGGCTCCACCCGCCCCCGACTGAGCCATTTTGGACATATCGATAGGTGCACCCATTTCCCGCGAAATGGTTTCCCCCATCTCATCGGAACGACGTGTATAGACCTCGAGAATTCTTTCCATCAGCGCGATGCGCTCATCTTTGCTGGAAAACGCCCAGGTTTTGAAAGCCTCTTTGGCAGCAGAAATTGCTGCCTCAGTGTCCGCCTCTCCTCCCAGACAGATTTTGGCATATGCTTCTTCCGTAGAAGGATTGATGACGTCGAAATCCTGCCCGGCAACAGGATTCACCCAGGCACCATTTATGTAAAACTGTCTTGTATTGTACATCTTCTCGATCTGCGTTCACGGGGTAAAATCGAGCGCGACCTTAGAGCCACATTGCAGCTGCCGCCACCCCTAAAGGGACATAATTTGTACGCCTTCAGTGCGCACACCAGAGCCCCGCACGAATATTACAAATTACTTTATAAATGTTCCCTGCTGCAAATCACGTATGGCCTGAACCAGTTCCTGCCGGGTATTCATCACGATGGGGCCATGCCAGGCAACCGGCTCCTGGATCGGTTTGCCTGAAACCAGCAGAAAGCGCATGCCTTCGGGACCAGACCGAACCGTGATTTCATCACCGGTGTCGAAACGCACCAATGTGCGGTTGCCCGACAGGTCACGCACGTTGAGTTCTTCTCCATCAAACTCCTTTTCAACCTGAACCCCGACAGGTTTTGACGCATCACGGAAGGTTCCAGCTCCGGCAAATATATAGGCAAATGTGCTGGAATAGGTGTCTACCGGCAAAACCTTTTGCCTATTCGGCGGCAGGGAGATATCGAGATAAAGAGGGTCGGCCGCGATGCCATCAACCGGTCCCGCCTTGCCCCAAAAATTGCCGGTAATCACTTTCACAGCGGTGCCATCATCGTCGATGATGGTGGGAATGTCGCTGCCCTGTATGTCCTGATAGCGCGGAGTTGTCATTTTCAGTGCCGACGGCAGATTGGCCCACAGCTGAAAACCGTGCATCTGCCCAATTTCATTCCCCATAGGCATTTCCTGATGCATGATGCCGGAACCGGCTGTCATCCATTGGACTGAACCGGGACCAAGCACGCCGCGATTGCCAAGCGAATCTCCATGCTCAACTTCACCTTCCAAGACATAGGTGATGGTCTCGATACCGCGATGTGGATGCCACGGAAAACCTTCCTTGTACTTTGCCGGATCGTCGTTTCGAAAGTCATCCATCATGAGAAACGGGTCGCACAGATTTTCGTCGCTGAAACCGAATACACGGTACAAATGGACACCTGCCCCTTCCATGGTGGGTACTGCCTGGCTTTCGGAAAGGACTGGACGGAATGTGATGGCGATTATCCTGTTTTTGGTTTTTCTCGCACATGGGGTGGCAGAAGCTTTTGATCAAGTCGAGCCGAAGCAGCGTGACAATTCATCGCTGGCAATCTGGCCATTTTCGAGAAGCTAGCCCTGAATGCAAAAAAGCCCAGTGCAAAAAACACCGGGCCGTTGTTGTGCTGAAAGGGTAAAACAGCGATATGAAGATCTAATTGCTGGAGATGCGGTAGTCCTCGACCGGATATCCCAAAGCATCCTGATCTTCATAATTTGCATGACATCCGTGGCAAAATCCCTGCTTGATTTTCATCGCTTTGCCCTTCGGCGAGAATGCAGCATAGACCCAATTGCCGAACTTGTCGGATTCACCACCTGCTGCCGCTTTCGTCATGAAAAACAGTGGTCCTTTCCGAACCGTGCCTTTTTTAGACACGTTGAAGCTTTCCTTGGCGATAATCGATCCCACAGGCATTGGGCCCCGTTCTTCGGAAAACTTCACATATTCTTCAAAGCCCACTTCATTGACGAACGTCATGAGGAACCTTTTTCCATGAACCCCCGGAGCTGCAGGTTGCGTAGCGGCGGCTTTCCAACCTGTATACTCGCTGGTCAGCGCCCCGCCTTGTGAGGCGTAACCATCGCGCAGTTCGGCTTTGATACAGTCATAAAGAGCCTGAATTTGAGGGTCGGTCAGATCATCCTTCTTAACGTCAGTAGTGCAATCGGCCGCAAAGGCCAAAGAGGAGGCAAACAGACCACTCAAAAAGGCTCCTGCTGCAAATAATTTTTTCATGATCCATAAACTCCGCTGGCTGATTTGTGTTGCGACATTATGTCAGGCAGCACAGAGCCGGAAATCAACTCAGATCAGCGAAGGTGAACTTATTGTGAGTCTGCAGTTACCGCCGGAACCAGACCAAACCGGGCACGGTTGGCAAATCTGTAGGTGAGTGCCGCTCCAGCAGCAGCCAGTCCCACAACCAGTCCACCCCACACGCCCACGCCTCCGTAACCCATCGGAAATGCAAAAAGATAGGCACTGCCCATTCCCACAATCCAATAGCTAAATGTTGCAATGAACATGGGAACCTTAGTGTCCTGCAAGCCACGCAAATTGCTCCCGGAGGCGACCTGCAAGGTGTCAAATATCTGGAATGCAGCGGCCATGTAAAGCATGGGAACAGCATAGGAGATAACCAATTCCAGATCTGCGGACTTTGCATCCAGAAACACTCGGACCAGCTGTTCAGGCATTGTCAAAAACACCAGTGCCGTCAGTACGGCAAATGCCAATCCGAGAATGACCACTGCCCGCCCGGCCAAGCCTATCGCAACATTATCATTGCGACCTGCTGCATTGCCGACGCGCACTGAAGCGGCCTGTGCCAATCCCAATGGGATCATGAAGGCGGCGGCGGCCCATTGCAGTGCAATGCCATGTGCGGCAAGTGGTATTTCGCCTATCCAGCCGATCATCACTGAAGCAGCCGAGAACATTCCGGCTTCTGCAAAAATTGACAGGCTGATCGGTATCCCAAGTCTGAATATCTCCTTGATCGCCTGCCAGTCCGGCCGCCAGAAACGCACAAAAAGAGTATAGGGTTTCGCGGCGGGGGTTTGCGCCACAAGCATCAGGGCCATTCCGGCAGCCACCGTGTTGGCTATCAAAGTGGCAACGCCCGCTCCCTCCATTTCAAGGCGGGGTGCACCCCAGTTGCCAAATATGAAAGCATAGTTCAGTAAACCATTTAGTGTGGCTGTGAAAACCGTGATCCAAAGGACAGCATTGGCCTTTTCGATGCTGGTCAGGAAGGACCGCATACCAATCAGGATAAATGCCGGGATCATCGACCACTGGGCAATGCGCATATAGTTCTGCGCCATTTGTGCCAATTCCGCTTCCTGGCCGAACAGAATCAGAATCTGTCTGGTGAACCACAGCGGAACCATGAACAGGATGGACACGCCCAGCAGCACCCAAAGACCCATACGCCCAGCCCGACGTACGGAACGGGGGTCTTCTCGCCCCAGCGCATTGGCAATCAACGGAACCATGGCTGCACCAAAACCGATTCCGACAATCAAGAATATGAAAAACAGTTGAAATGCCAGCGTGCCTGCGGCCAGTTCCGTTGTGCCTAGCCAGCCCAGCATAATGCTGTCTGTCATGCCAATTGAAATCTGGGCGAGTTGTGCAAGGACCAACGGAACGCCCAGAACAAGAGTCGCGCGCAAATGCGTGCGCAGCGTTTGATCAACAGCCATGGCTGGACCAAATCGAGAATGGGCGCAAACTCGCAATATAAATGATGCTACCCGTACTGTGTTTTGGTGTCACCTCGAAAGGTCCTTTGTCAGCTGCGTCAGGCCTGCCGGGTTAAGCGTTTTTGGCGGCCTCTATGGCTTTGACGATAGCATCGCGAGCTTCTGCTGCACCGCCCCATCTGTCAATCTTCACCCACTTGCCTTCTTCGAGGTCTTTGTAACGTTCAAAGAAATGGGCGATTTGGCGACGTTGGATTTCGGGCAGATCTTCAATGGAGTTTACGCTCACAAAAAGTTGCGAGATGTGGTTGGAGGGCACTGCGATCAGTTTTTCATCCTCACCAGCCTCGTCCGTCATATGCAACACACCGACTACTTTGCAGTTGATCACGGAACCTGGAATGAGGGCCCGGTGATTGGCAATCAATACATCTACGGGGTCGCCATCGTCCGACAGAGTATGCGGCACAAACCCGTAATTACCAGGATAGCGCATGGCCGTATAGAGAATACGGTCGACGACCATAGTGCCAGCATCCTTGTCCATTTCATATTTTACAGGTTCGCCCCCATAGGGGACTTCTACAATCACGTTCACGTCATGGGGCGGGTTTTTGCCGATTTCGATTGCATCAATACGCATGTTTGGCTTCCAAATTTCTTGTCCGCTCAGCCAATATTGCAGGTTGAGCGGAACCGGGCTGGGTCTGGCCTAGCCCATAGACCATCCGGCACTGCAAGCAAACAGCTTAACTTGCGATATATCGTTTCAAATCCTCAGCATCGCGTTCCGCCTGCTCGATCTTGCGCTTGACCACATCCCCTATCGAGATGATGCCCTCAAGCTTGCCGTCTTCAATGACCGGCAAATGTCGAAATCGTCCAGCGGTCATTTTCTCCATAACCAAATCAATGGAATCGGATCGCTTGCAGGATACAACCGCCCTTGTCATGCACTGGGATACGGTCTGGTTGAGTGCGTCCGCTTTGTCGGCTGCGATATGGCGAACAATATCACGCTCGGACACGATTCCGCACACATCGGCGCCGTCCAGTACCACCAGGGCACCTATCTTGTGCCTGGCCAACAATTCTGCAACGTCCTGCAATACGGCAGCTGGCTGGGTTGTTATGACCTTTGGAGTGTCTGCACCTTTGCTGCCCAAAATTTCAGAAACTGACATAAAATCCCTCCTAATTTGTGGCATTTGAGGCGCAAAATCTGCGCCTACAGCCTAAAGTGTGCCCCAAAGGACGCAGATAGGAAAGGGGCAAGGGGAAATTCGGTCCTGCTGGAGACTATGGTCTCCCCACTTCTGTGTAGAGAAATTTCCGGCAAACAGATATCATCCGGCTCACATCAAACAACCTTATCCGCAATTAGATACTGGCAGGTAGTGCCTCAGGCGCGCTACATGAAACAGGTATGAGTTTCTATCGGGAGCATATCGGTGAGAACGTCAAGGATTGTGCATGTTGTGAGCGCCCATGCGGCTGGCGAGGTTGGAGACGTGATCGTTGGGGGCGTTGCCCCTCCGCCGGGCAAGACAGTATGGGAACAAAGAAACTGGATCGCTCAGGATAAAACCTTGCGGAATTTTGTTCTCAATGAGCCGCGGGGGGGTGTTTTTCGTCATGTAAATCTTCTCGTCCCTCCAGTCGACGAGCGCGCGGACGCTGCATGGATTATTATGGAACCTCAGAACACTCCACCAATGTCCGGTTCCAATGCCATATGCGTGGCTACTGTGTTGCTTGAAACCGGCATCCTGCAGATGCAGGAACCGCTGACCGAACTTGTTCTGGAGGCCCCCGGTGGGTTGGTTCGATGTGAGGCTCAATGTAAATCGGGCAAGGTTGCCGCGGTTTCCATAACCAATGTCCCATCCTTTGCAGACAGGCTGGATGTTGAGTTGGAAGTTCCCGATATCGGCAATATTCGAGTGGATACTGCATTTGGCGGTGACAGTTTTGTTCTGGTGGATGCCGCCCAGCTCGATCTCTCGCTCAACGCGGACAATGCCCGTCATCTGGCCGTGCTTGGATCCAGAATTACGGACGCAGCTAATGATCAAATCGGGTTTACCCACCCGGAAATCGAGGATTGGCAGCATATTTCGTTTTGTCAGTTCACATGGCCCATAGAGATGCGAAATGGCCAGCCAACCGGTCCAAACGCTGTTTCCATTAAACCGGCCAAACTGGACCGATCACCCTGCGGCACGGGAACCTGCGCGCGCATGGCAGTTTTGAATGCCAAGGGACTAATGGATGTGGGCCAGTCAATCACGTCTACTTCGATCATCGGGTCTGAATTTCTAGGTGAGATTGTATCGCAAACAAGGATCGGCACAAAACCAGCCATCATTCCGAAAATCACGGGGACGGCATGGATTACCGGCACCCATCAGATCACGCTGGACCCGTCAGACCCCTGGCCGCAGGGATACAGACTGAGCGACACATGGCCATAGGAAGATATTGCATGGTTTCGCACCAGAGGTGCGCGGCGTCGCGGGAAGTTTACCTCTGCAAGGGCGCCCGCGCAGCCGGATTATTTTCGGTCAGTCAAGCCTGTCGCAAGAGTGGTCGCGTTAAACAAGTCGGCCCGCCTTCGCAGCCAATGCACAGTGCCTCACCATCAAATACGGTGATTTCAATACCGGCACTTTCCAAAACTGCTCGTGTCTTTGGAATTCCGTCCAGCATGATGCATTTGCCCGGGGCGCTTGCCAATATATTCGTACTGAGCGTTCCGGTTGACTGGAACTCTTCAAACGGAGCCGCAATCAACCGATAGCCGAGATCTTGCATCAACTCGCAAAGCGCCACTGGAACGAGTTCAAAACAGACCAGGGCTGTTCTCGTATCCACAATGCTGACCAGTGACATCAGATGCAGAC
>JBPCWM010000135.1:0-2616 GCA_051009515.1 Rhizobiaceae bacterium
GATGCCATAATAGTCATATCCTTTGCGCCTTATGCGTGCGATGCGGTTCGTCTCGTCGAACTGGCAAAGCTTCGGGGGGCCGTGGTTCTGGCGATAACCGATAATCTAACCTCGCCGCTGGCGGCGCGCTCAGACCAGCTGTTCATCGTGCCCAGCAAAAGTCCGCAATATTTCAGCTCTTATGTTGCGACCACTATACTGATTGAAGCGCTTGTCGCCCATCTCGTGAGCCAAAGTGGCGAGGAAGTCGTGAAGCGGATTGCGAACACTGAAGCCACTCGAGATGTGTTTTCTGACTACTGGTCAGAGAAGAGCTAAAGGATGGCCAGCCCATGAAATTATCGCTGCTTGCCTGCCAGATCGCGGTGCCGCCAATGTCGATGCCACGGGAAAAGTCCGAACATGTGACACGTGTCTCGAGCCTTGTGGATGAGGCGCTTGCCAAAACCACCGTCGACATAATCGTCCTGCCCGAACTTGCCAACCTAGACTATTCTCGAGCTGCCTTTGAACAGCTCGATCAACTTGCAGAACCTTTGGATGGGCCAACTTGCGCCGTATATGCGGACTTGGCCCGGCGGCATACTGCCCATGTCACTGGCGGGCTTGCCCGGAAATCGGAAGATAAATTTTTCATATCCCAGGTTGTTTTTGACAATCGCGGCGAACTGGTTGGGGTCTATGACAAAATCCACATGGCGCAGTATGGCGTTTCGATGGAAAAGGAATATTTCTCGCGCGGGCGGCAGCTGTTGATTTTTGAAATTAATGGAGTCCGGCTGGCACCGATAATCTGCTACGACATACGCGTGCCCGAACTGTTTCGAACGCTCTGCGTCGACCATGGGGTGCAATGCATTTTGCATTGCGGGGCCTACGCACGAGACGAATCTTTCTTCAGCTGGAAGCATTTTGCGGTGACCCGCGCGATGGAAAATCAGACTTTTCTCCTGAGCCTCAACAGGGCCGGTGATTTTTTTGGCGAGTCCATCTTGTGTCCACCATGGGTGGACGAAGACAACCGGGAAACCGTGTTTCCATCCGCAGAAACGTTTCGTCGCATCGAGCTTGATATGACACAACTGGATCAGACCCGCGACAGGTATCCTTTCCTGCGCGATCGGTTGGATGACTACAAGGCATTGCCAGTAAACAGCCCAGAAAATTTTCAACCTATGGCGGGGAAGTGAGCTTAGCGGTCGTGAATCAGATAAGTGCGCAGATTACAAATTCCTTTCCTTCCCATGCTTCCGTCGTTGTAATCGGCGGCGGCATCATGGGGTGTTCTACGCTGTATCACCTTGCAAAAATGGGTGTTTCCGACGCCATTCTGTTGGAACGTAACAAGCTGACCAGCGGAACCACCTGGCATTCGGCGGCACAAGTGCGGGCTTTGCGCCATTCGAAAAACCTGACTCGGATGATTCAGTATTCGGTTGACCTATATTCACGACTTGAGGAAGAAACCGGCCAGAACGTTGGCTGGATTCAGAAGGGTTCGCTGTCGATTGCCACGAGCTCTGATCGTTTGATCCATGTGAAGCGACAACAGGCGCTTGCCCATGCCTATGGGATCGACGCGGTATCCGTTTCGCCCGAGGAAGCCAAGGAACGTTGGCCCCATATGAATGACGACGACGTGCTGGGCGCTGTCTGGTCACCCGATGATGGGCGTGTCAGCCCGTCTGACGTCTGCGCCGCGTTAGTAAAAGCGGCCAAGGGGCTGGGCGCGAAACTGTTTGAAGACACTGGTGTCACTGGCATCTTGACCGAAAATGGCCCTATCAAGGGGGTGGAAACCTTACAAGGCACAATCAAGTGCGATGCGGTTGCCCTATGTACAGGTCTTTGGTCTCGCGAAGTGGGTGCTATGGCAGGTGCTGAAGTTCCTGCTTTGGCGTGCGAGCATTTCTACCTTTTGACCAAACCCATTGATGGGATCACTGGCAACTTGCCCACACTCAGTGACCATGACAGCCACTTATATATCCGCGACGACAGCGGCGGTCTTCTGGTGGGATGTTTTGAGCCAATGGGCAAACCCATTGCGCCGGGTGTGTTGGACGAGAGCTTTGAATTCGGTCTGTTGCCCGAAGATTGGGACCATTTCGAACCGATGATGATAAATGCGCTTCATCGCCTACCAGCACTGGAGACCGCCGAGGTCAAAATGCTGCTAAACGGGCCGGAAAGTTTCACGCCCGATGGTACCTTCATGTTGGGTGAAACTGCGGAAACCAAAGGACTGTTCCTTGGTTGTGGCATGAACTCAGTCGGGATCGCATCGGGCGGCGGTGCAGGCATGAACCTCGCCTATTGCATCGTGCATGGGCGAACGGCTTATGATCTGACCGAGGCCGATGCCAAGCGTTTTGCCCCGGTCGTCAACACTATCGATCACCTGATGGCCCGAGCGCCGGAGATCCTTGGCACTCACTACGACATCGCCTATCCGGGCAAACAGCTCGCCACTGCGCGGAACCTGCGCGCGCTGCCATTGGAAAATGAGTTCAAGGCAGCACACGCGCATATGGGGCAATTTTACGGTTGGGAGCGGCCGCTGTATTTTGGCAAGACAGCCGAACCGGCAATGACCTTTGGCCGCCCCGACTGGTT
>JBPCWM010000136.1:0-11615 GCA_051009515.1 Rhizobiaceae bacterium
ATGCACTACAGGAACGAATTGAAGTAGATTCAGATCGCCCGCCTCTTGTTGATTTGGCATTTGCAAGATGCAGAGGAAAACGCTAGTGAATGCGCCAACTCAGCCAAATTACGGGCAACCTCCATTCAATTTCTTAAAGGAACAGACAGCCGTGTCCACCTTTGACAAAGTCGCCGACATTATTTCTGAAACCAGTGAAATTCCGCGCGAAGACATTAAACCAGACAGCCACACAATTGATGATCTGGGCATTGACAGCCTTGATTTCCTCGACATCGTTTTTGCCATCGACAAGGAATTCGGCATCAAGATTCCCATGGAAGCCTGGACCGAAGAAGTCAATAATGGCAACGCCTCCACAGAAGACTATTTCGTCATGAAAAACCTGTGCACGCGTATCGACGAACTGGTTGCAGCTAAAGCCTGACCCGCAAAGCAGGTCTGCCCGGTTTTCCGCTTGATGGCTCTGCCATTGGAGATACTGAATGCAGCTAGAATACTTCCAGATGATCGACTCCATAAGTTCGGTCGATCAGGATCGCGAATTGCTCGTGGCGCAGTCCAAAGTGCCAGCAAACAGCCCCGTATTTGAAGGCCATTTTCCTGGCATGCCCCTGGTTCCGGGGGTTTTGTTGATAGAAACCATGGCACAGGCCTGCGGTTTTCTGGTCATGGCGCATAGCGGCTTTGCCGCCATGCCGTTTCTTGTCGGCGTCAAGCAGGGCAAATTGCGCACATTCGTTGAGCCCGACACCGTTTTGGATATCGAAGCCCGTCTGGAGCATATGGGCTCCGGATATGCCGTAGCGAACGGGTCAATAAAGTCTGCAGGTTCCAAGGTCAGCGATGCCCAACTGACATTCAAAACAATGGATTTTCCCGACCAGAGATTCGCCGAAATGATCGCCAATCGCGCTGGCGAAGTCGGAATGCCAAAGGAATTGCTGCCTTAGCCGGCATTAATCTGCAGGATGACCTAGCCCTGCCCTCAATTGCAGCCTATGAATTGCGGTGCATGAAAATTTAAACCTTTGATTGGGAGCCCCAAAATGGGTGACAGTGCAATTCCGGTCTGGATTACAGGTATCGGACTTTTGTCCTCGCTCGGCGAAGGCACGCAGGCGCACTGGGATGCGCTGGATGCAAACAAGGCGTCCAATGTCGATTTGGAGCGGTTCAAGCCCTATGCAGTTCATGCACTTTGCGAAGTGGATTGGACTACACAGATATCCAGGCGCGACATGCGCCAGATGGAACCCTGGCAACAGATCGGCACCTATGCGGCCGGACTGGCACTGGATGATGCACAGGCCAAGGACGATTTGGAATTGTGCGGGCGCATGGACATGATCGTCTCAGCCGGTGGTGGTGAACGAGACATCGAAGTCGACAGCGCAATCATGGCGGATGCACGCAGTCACAATGACCGCGACGCATTGCTCAATGAACGGCTGTCCAACGATTTGCGGCCGACGCTTTTCCTCGCACAGCTATCCAACCTGCTGGCTGGCAATATCTCCATCGTGCACAAGGTTACCGGCTCCTCACGCACATTCATGGGTGAAGAAGGTGCGGGCATTTCGGCAATGAAAACTGCTCATGCCCGAATTGCTTCCGGCCAGAGCGATATTGTTCTGGTGGGCGGTGCGTTCAATGGCGAACGCGAAGACATGATGTTGCTGTTCGAACTGGGCCAATATCTGGCGCAAGGGCCACTTACACCAGTCTGGAGCCGCAAGGGTGAAAAATCAGGGCTGAACCTGGCTTCCATTGGCGCATTT
The DNA here is from genome assembly GCA_051009515.1 of Rhizobiaceae bacterium. GTDB lineage: Bacteria > Pseudomonadota > Alphaproteobacteria > Rhizobiales > Rhizobiaceae > Pseudahrensia. Next base: position 1,782 of record JBPCWM010000136.1, read on the forward strand.
CTGGTACTGGAATCAGCTGAACACGCAAAAAAGCGTGGCGTGACCCCTTATGCAGAACTCGCAGCCATATCGGCCGATCACGGTAAGCGCAGGACTGGTGATGCCGCAAGCCGGTTGAACTCCGCCTGGGCCGATATGTCTGCTGAAACACCAGACGCCGTCCTCAGCGGCGCAAGTGGCGTCGGTGGCGATGCAGGTATAACCCAGGAAGAAAGTGACTGGCTGAAGTCAACCCTTCCCGATACGCCGGTGCGCGCCTATGGCAGTCTCACTGGCCACGGAGTTGAGGCCCACTTCCCGCTTGGCATTGCACTTGCAGCAATTGCTACACGAAAAGGACAATTGTTTTCACCTCTGGAAAGTGTGGAAGCTGCTGCCGCGGCAGAGGCTGAAACCATTCTGGTCACCACTGTTGGACATTATCGGGCCGAAGGTCTGGGGCTGGTCAAACCTGCCAATCCATCGGAGAAATCGTCATGAAATATACCGATTATAAAGGAAGACCCATAGTTGCGGTAACAGGTCTGGGCGTAGTTTCCTCACTTGGTGAAGGCAAGCAGGAGAACTGGGCCAAACTCAGCGGTGGCCAGTCTGGAATTCACGATATCAACCGCTTTGCAACGCAGGGTTTGCGAACTACGATTGCAGGCACCGTCGACTTCATGGAAATGGATCGTCCCTCAGCCCCGGAAAGATCGCTTGCCCTGGCCCGCAGTGCAGCCAGCGAAGCTGTGACGCAGGCCGGTGTGGATGCGGCAGACTTCCCCGGCCCGCTATTTTTGGCAGCGCCGCCGGTCGAAACCGAGTGGCAGCACCGGTTCGAACTGGATGCAGAATCTCTGACCGATGAACAAGCCGGATACCCGCACCTGTTAAAGGTTGCGCGTGAAAAATCTCATCAGGACATGTACGAATTGCTGCAATTCAATCGCACTGCGGATCAACTGGCAGATGAATTCGGCACCAAGGGCTTGCCCATATCGCTGTCAACGGCCTGCGCTTCAGGAGCAACAGCGGTCCAACTCGGCGTTGAGGCCATCCGGCGCGGCGAATGTGAGGGCGCATTGTGCATTGGAACCGACGGCTCCGTGACCACGGAATCCCTGATCCGCTTTTCCCTTCTCTCAGCCCTGACCACCCAAAACGAAGATCCTAAGAAAGCTGCCAAGCCATTCTCCAAGGATCGTGACGGTTTCGTGATGGCAGAAGGTGCGGGCGCACTGGTTCTTGAATCCCTGGAACATGCCGAAGCTAGGGGTGCCCAGGTCCTGGCGATTGTGAAAGGCTGCGGAGAAAAGGCTGATCATTTCCATCGCACCCGGTCATCCCCGGATGGTTCGCCAGTCATCGCTGCTGTCAATCTTGCCCTGGAAGATGCTGGCGTCAGTGCCAGCCAGATCGACTATATCAACGCCCACGGAACATCCACGCCGGAAAACGATCGCATGGAGTATAATTCGCTCAAGGAAGTATTTGGTGACGCCATTCACGCGACGCCAATTTCCTCCAACAAATCGATGATCGGCCATACGCTTACTGCCGCGGGGGCCATTGAAGCCGTGTTTTCAGTGCTGACGCTGCAACATGGTCTGATCCCGCCCACAATCAACTATGATACACCGGACCCGGAAATTCCGCTCGACGTTGTGCCCCACACCGCACGCAAGGCAAACGTCAACAATATCCTGTCCAATTCCTTCGGATTTGGCGGCCAGAACGCCTGTCTGGTTATCAGCAGCCACACCGGTTAAAACAACCCACAATTGCCAATCACATCAAGGCCTGTTCATGCGCGCCCTTCAACTTGTATCTGACCGCGAAGTCAAATCCGTCGACATCCCAGAACCGGGCACACCGCAAGCCGGTGAGGTGCAACTCAAAATCCGTGTTGTGGCTCTCAACCACCTCGACGTTTGGGGCTGGCGGGGCATGGCCTTTGCAAAGCGCGAATTGCCTTTGACAATTGGAGCGGAAGCCAGCGCCGAAGTGGTGGCACTGGGTGAAGGCGTATCTGGTCTTAGGCCGGGACAGTTGGTGTCTATATTCGGTGCACGCACCTGCGGAACCTGCCATCAATGCCGGGCCGGACGGGATAACCTTTGTGATCATGTCGACGGCGTTCACGGGTTCCATCTTGACGGTTTTGCTCAGGAACTGGTCAATATTCCGGCTCGCCAATGTGTACCTGCTCCACCAGGATGTGACGATGTCGGAGCTGCACTCGCACCCATCACTTTCGGCACATGCGAGCATATGTTGTTTGACAACGCATTGCTGCAACCTTCTGAATCGATTCTCATTCAGGCCGGCGGGTCGGGGATTGGAACAGCGGCCATTCAACTGGCCAAGGCTATCGGGTGTACAGTAATCACAACCGTTGGCAGCGATGACAAGATCGAACCTGCAAAAGCCCTTGGTGCTGATCATGTGATCAATTACCGCGAGGACCGGTTTGAAGGCCGCGTTCGCAAGATCACCAAAAAGCTGGGCGTGGATGTTGTTTTTGAACATGTGGGTAAGGAAACCTGGGCAGGGTCCATGCTGTGCCTGAAACGGGGCGGACGTCTCGTCACCTGTGGTTCAACCAGTGGAGTGTCTGCCGACACGAATTTGATGATGCTGTTCCAACGCCAGCTGCGCCTGATCGGTTCGTTTGGTTGCAACATGGCCAATATGACATCTTCAATGGAAAAGATTGCCCGCGGATATGTGAAGCCGGTTGTCGACACCGAAATCGAATTTGGCGACCTGGCAACTGCACTGGAACGCATGGAAAGCCGCAAGGTCTTTGGCAAGATCACGATGCGCATGAGCTGAACCCATGTCCCGCCTAATCCGCAACCCGACAGTGGAACGAGCGCTGCTGCTGACAAAGACAGCAAGCGACTGGATTGTCGCCAAATTGTTGGGCCTTTTTCTGCATGTCGCCAAGAAACTTCCGGCGGAGAAATCGACCGATTTTGCCGAAAAATTCGCCCGGTCCCTGGCTCTGGTTCTCCCCCGCAGCAAAATGGCTCGAAAGAACATCGCACTTGCCTTTCCCGAAAAGACACCACAAGAGGTTGATGACATTGTGCGTGGTGTGTGGGGTAATGTAGGGCGCACAATTGCGGAATATGTTTTCCTGGATCAATTGATCGATATCCGGCCCGACGATCAGGATGCTGCACGGATAGAGTTGGTCGGGTTGGAAAATTTCCACAAATTGCGGGATAGCAAAAAACCGGTCGTGATTTTTACCGGTCACACTGGAAACTGGGAAATCCTGCCTGTGGCCGCAGCTACGTATGGACTGCACATCACGGCCTTGTTTCGTCCACCCAACAATCAATTTCTAGCCAAAAAGGTCCTCAAGGCCCGGCGCACGGATGGTGGGCATCTTGTGCCCTCTCGCGCCGGGGCTGCCTGGGCACTGGCGTCTGTTTTAGACAAGGACGGGGCTGTCGGCTTGCTTGCCGATCAGGCATTCACAAAGGGGCCGCTTGTTCAGTTCATGGGCCGGGAAGCCACAGCAAATCCCCTGGCTTCCAAACTGGCCCGGCAATTTGATTGTGACATCCATCCCGCCCGCTGCATCAGGCTGCCCAAAGGCCGGTTTCGCATTGAATTGGGTGGACCTATTGATATAGCGCGCAAAGAAGATGGCAATATCGATATGCAGGCCACAACCCAGGCCATCAATACGATTATCGAAGGCTGGGTTCGGGAATATCCAGAACAATGGCTGTGGCTGCACGACCGCTGGAAGATCAAGCAAATCCCCGGCCGCACAAGAAAACCACTCTAACTTCCTGGGTTCTATTCCGCAGCCTCCGCCGCCATTAGTGCTTCATCTCCACCATAATAGAGACCAACTGCGTGGCGGGCCGTTGCGAAGAACAACCAGCGATCCACGAATATGGCCGCCATGAACGACAGCGTTGCCACTATGGGAAAGATTACGGCCAGAGCAGGCGCGGCCAGCGACACGAGTAACAGCACGATTGGCACGATCAGGCCGAGAAACAGTGCAATCTTGTGCAGCTTTTCAGCATGTTTGCGGCCAATTCTGAAGCCCATCTCGTTGGTTAGATAGTTACCCATGGCATGCGGGCGTTCGAGCAAACGTACTTTCCCAATAGATCCAAGCCCCGTGGCTGTTTCCATCGTCGATTGACCATATCCAATCTGAGCCGCGCGCCGCGACCAGGCATATTTTATCGCCCAGGATGCGACTAAAAAGACCACCGCCAGATAAATCCAGATTTCCAGAGAGCGTGACCCGGCAGGTGGCCCAAAGAATGCAAGATAGATAAACGTGCCAGAGGTCAGTGAAAAAGCTAGATAGAAGGCCGGTGTCCAGCGCGTATGCCACGAAGCTATGGTGCGCAGGGAGGCGTAGATCATTGCGGTGCAGTAGACTGTGACGATGCAACAGATGGCGCCCACGTAGCCCAGTGTCAGGTTGAAGGAATCGTAAAAAATGCTCATGGCCGCCAACAGACAGAGCGGCACGTAGCTGACAAAACACATGCAGCCTTCGCGCGACAACCAGCTTGAACGCCACTGGCTGACAGCCCGCCAGGCCCGTTGGGGATTACCCAAATGTAATGTCGAAGACAGGAAGCCAACGGTGATCAGGCCAAGCGCAACCAACCAGGCGATCTTGGTGCTCAACGCTCCGGGATTACCATGACCGAGCGCCAGAACCAGGGCCAGTCCGTAGCCCGCGCCTGACAGCGTGGTGAAGGCAATGACAGAAAATGCCGGATGCATCAGTTTGCTCCCTTTTCTTGTGGCGCGCCGGAGAGTGCCCGGTCAATCCAACCAAGCAATCCGCTCGCACCATCAGTACTTTCCTTTGGTGCGGGAATGTTCGCCCCCTCACCCAGATCACTACGCGGACGTGGTGGCAGATATTTGTTCACCGGCTTGTTGCCCTGTTCAGGCATCAGGTCGAACCCGCCCCGCTCGGCAACAAGCACAGAGACATTTGAGTTCGGATCTGCAAAATCTCCAAAGTGGCGCGCTCCTGCCGGGCAAGTTCGAACACAGGCTGGCTGGCGATCAATCTCTTCCAGCTCTTCATTATAAATGCGATCTACGCAAAGGGTGCATTTTTTCATGACGCCTGCAGCAAGGTCCATCTCACGCGCACCATATGCGCAGGACCAGGCACATAGGCCACATCCGATGCATTTGTCTTCATCAACCAGAACAATTCCATCCTCGGAGCGTTTATAAGAGGCTCCGGTCGGGCAGACCGTGACACAGGGGGCATCTTCACAATGCAGGCAAGACTTTGGAAAATGTACTACACGGGCTTCACCCGCGGTGCCGATCACCTCGCCAACACCCTGCCCACTGGGTTTGTCGGGCAGCACTTCAAACGTATGAATTCTGTTGAGCCAGGCTCCTGTCGGATTGGCACCATAGGGATCCTGATCTGACAGGGCCGTACCATATCCGGACGTATTCCACTCTTTGCAATTGATAACGCAGGCGTGGCATCCCACACAGGTGTCGAGATCAATGACCAGGCCGAGTTTCTTGCTGGTGCTTTGGGGAAGTGTTGTCATTTGGTCCACTCCAATCCGTAGCGAAGTTCTTCTTTTTCTTTTTTGGTTCGTTTTTGGGCCGCAACGACCGGCTCGCTCACAGCGTCGCCAATCTCTGCCTTTTCGATATTCACCCGCAGGTCATACCAGGCTGCCTGCCCGGTCACAGGGTCACTGTTGGCCCATCGATAGCCGTCACCTTTGGGTGGCAGCAATTCATTGATCAGATGGTTGAGCAGAAACCCCTTTGTAGCTTCCGGAGCCTTCTCATCCAGCTCCCATGCTCCGCGACGCTTGCCGATGGCGTTCCATGTCCACATGGTCTTGTTATTGACTGCGTCCATTCGGGCAATCTGAACCTTGATCTTGCCATGCCACGATGTCACCCAGGCCCAATCACCGTCGGACAAACCTTTTTCATCACAGATAGGGCCTGGCACATAGAGTGGGTTCCTGGTGTGGATCTGACGCAGCCAAGCATTCTGGGACCCCCATGAATGATACATCGCCGCAGGACGCTGGGTCAGCGCGTGATACGGGAATTCCGTTTTGGTGCGGTCGCCAAGGCGTTCCTCCTCAAACGGCGCATACCAGACCGGCAATGGGTTGAAGGTGAGGGTCAAACGCTCTCGCAATCGGTCTGGTGGCTGCCTGTCGCCATGTCCCTGCGCGGCCAGTCTGAATTTCTGCATCACCTCACTGTAAAGATTGAAGATCACCGGTTGTGGGCTGTCGTAAAAGCCCATATCCACCGCAAAATCCTGATAGGCACTGTTAGCATGTTTGAAGAACAGCGCTTCATCGGGCAAATGTGTAATCGAGAACGATCCGTTCTCCTTGTAGCGCTCAAGCTGGTCGGGATTGGGTTCTCCCCTGCCCGACTGACTGCCATCCTTGCCGCGATAGCCCGCAAGCGGTCCAATACCCGGCTTGCGTTCATGATTGACCATATAGTCCGCATAATCAGCAAAACGTGCAGACCCGTCTTCGTTGACCATGCCCGGCAGACCAAGCCGTGCACCCAGATCGAGCACAACGGACTGGAAACCGCGCACATCGCGATTAGGCTCCACTACCGGCCAGCGAATGGAATCAACCACCGCTTCGGGCTCGGAACACGGACGGTCTAACAGTGAAATGCAATCGTGGCGTTCCAGATAGGTTGTATCGGGCAAGATCAGATCGGCGTACGACACCATTTCCGACCTGTAGGCATCGGAATAGATGATATTGGGGATCTTATACTCCCCGTTATCATCCTTGTCAGTCAGCATGTCGATGACACCACGGGTGTTCATCGAAGAGTTCCAGGCCATATTGGCCATGTACATGAACAAAGTATCGATCTTGTACGGATCGCCCGCATGGGCATTGGCAATCACCATATGCATCATGCCATGGGCCGACAGCGGCGCATCCCAGGTATAGGCCTTGTCGATGCGCAGCGGATTGCCATCCTTGTCCAGAGCCAGGTCTTCCGGCCCGTGGGGATAACCAAGATGTGGTCCGGCCAGCGGCCCGCTGGCCCCTTTGACCTTGGTCGCATGGGGTTTGGGGTGAGCTGTGTAGGGTTTTGGATAGGACGGTTTGCAACGGAAGCCGCCGGGACAATCCACCGAACCGATCAACACCTGCAGGACATGAAGGGCGCGGCAGGTCTGGAACCCGTTTGAATGGGCCGAAATACCGCGCATCGCATGCATGGAAACCGGACGTCCGATGAAGCGGTCATGCTTCTCGCCCTTCATGTCCACCCATTCCTGCTCAATGGTGATTTCTTCCTCAAACGCGACCCGGGCGATTTCCGCAGCCAGTCCCCGGATTGTTTCAGCTGCAATTCCGGTTTCTGCTGCAACAGCGTCAGGGGCATAATCCGGTTTGGAATATTCTTCCGCCATCAACATGAAGACTGGTCGCGCCTTCACCTTGCCGGGCAAGACAACCGGAGATGTGAGATTAGGCTTCGTGCCCTTGCTGGTATGCGGAACCGCCTTATTCTTTGCCGTATCCCAAACAAGTTCAACACCGTTCTTGTCACGTGCTAGCAGGCCGTCCTCGGCAGTACCAGGTGCATCAATAACAAGAAAAGGAGCGTTGGAGTAACGGATCAGGTAGTCCAGATCGATGTTTCGGGTTCTGAACAACTCGTGGATTACGGACAAAATAAGCAGACCGTCGGTACCGGGACGGATGCCCAGCCAATTGTCTGCGACGGCCGAATAGCCAGTGCGCACGGGATTAACCGAGACAAACCGCCCGCCATTCTTTTTGAGCTTGCCGATTCCCATCTTGATCGGATTGGAATCATGGTCTTCAGCTACTCCGAACATGACGAAGAGCTTGGTACGCTCCCAGTCCGGTGTTCCAAATTCCCAAAATGCGCCACCAATCGTATAGATGCCTGCTGCAGCCATGTTGACGGAGCAAAAGCCACCATGGGCAGCATAATTTGGTGTTCCAAACTGTTGCGCCCACCAGGACGTCAGGGATTGGGATTGATCACGACCGGTAAAGAAAGCTAGTTTCTTGGGATCTTTTTTGAGCGGCTCCATCCAGTCGACGGCCTGCTGAAGGGCCTCTTCCCAACTGATTTCCTCAAACTCGCCCGACCCGCGAGGCCCAACCCGCCGCATGGGCGCTTTCAACCTCGCCGGCGAGTAATGTTGCATGATTCCGGCAGAGCCTTTGGCACAGAGCACACCCTGGTTCACCGGATGATCGCGATTGCCTTCAATATAACGCACGCTTTTTTCGCCATTTTCACCCGGCTTCAAGTAGACATTGATGCCGCACCGGCAGGCGCACATGTAACAGGTGGTTGAATGTTTCTCGCCAAGAGGCTCCGACAGTTCAAGTTCCGGATCGGCCATTCAAATTGCTCCCAAATTCATTCACGTCAGCCCCATTCTGATCAGTCCGATTGAAGCCAGTATCATCAGCAGACACAGGCAAAATGGTCTGTAGAAGTGCTTTAATTCCGGGCGGAACAGCATCTGCCCGAATATCACGCCCAACATGCAGACGGGAGCCAAAAGCACGCCCCTCGCAATGGCCTTTCCGTCAAACATTCCGTACAGCACCAGATAGATAAATGTTAGTGTCGAACTGATAAAAAGGAACATCACCAGCGAGGCACGCATTACATTGGCACTGGCATCGCGTGCAAGTACATAAAGTGCGACCACCATACCACCAACGCTGGCAAGTCCGGTTGCAATACCCGCCGTCAACCCCGACAAATAGACGCCGGGTTTGGTAGCCAGAAAAGTCGCTTTGACCTTCAACAATTGCAGTGTCGCCAGCACCAGAATTATTATCAACGCAATCGTGCGCGAGGTATCTGGAGATACCGTGTTGGTGAGATACAGGCCGATCGGCGCGCCTAATGCCGAACCTGTTACCAATCCGGTTACCACGGATTTGTCCCACTCCCTGATACCTCCCCGTACCATTAAAAGGCTCGCCGACATTTCAAGAAACCAGCAAACAACAATCAGTTCCACTGGCGGCAGAATGATGACAACACCCGCCATGACCAGCGCAGACAGTGCAAAGCCTGAAAACCCTCTGACCATGCCAGCCAAAAACACCACAACAACACAAAACAGGAGTTCCGGTCCGGTCAAATTTGTCCAGGAGAGCAAAGTCTCCATTTACACCTCAATCCTGCCCAACAGGAGAATGCAAAACGCCGATTGCTGCACAAGCAACAACCGGCCGTTCTGATTTTTGGGTTGAGAGCACAATCCCTGCTCTCTAAACGCCAGCCTGTGGACGCATGTCAGAGGGATCGATACCCGCAACAGGCACAGGTTTCTTCATGGCATCGCGACGGAAAGGTTCGCCAAGTTCCTGGTTGAGAAGCACTTCGATGAAGGTGGTTTCACCCTTCTTCATCTGTGCATCGACGGCCTTGTCGAGTTCGGCAGTCAACTCTTCCATGGAAGAGACCTGCACGCCGTTGACACCGCAAGCGCGGGCAATCGCCGCATATTCAACATCCAGATCCAGTTCCGTACCAACGAAATTATCTTCATACCACAATGTGGTGTTGCGCTTTTCAGCGCCCCACTGGTAGTTGCGGAAGATTACCATGGTGATTGCCGGCCAGTCGTCACGACCGCAAGCTGTCATTTCGTTCATGGAAATACCGAAGGCGCCATCGCCCGCAAAACCAACAACCGGTGTATTCGGATTGCCCATCTTTGCACCTATGATCGACGGAAACCCGTAACCACAGGGGCCAAACAGGCCAGGAGCCAGGTATTTGCGGCCCGCTTCAAAGGTTGGATAGGCG
>JBPCWM010000137.1:0-3186 GCA_051009515.1 Rhizobiaceae bacterium
CGCTGGAGCTGCACTGGTATTCACTGGAGTAGCAGCTTCGTTCGTGCCAGCTGAAGCAGGGCCGATCATTCGAAACCGCGTAAAAGGGGCAATCACCGGTGCTGCTATTGGCGCCATAGTGGGTGACCCGGCTAAGGGAGCGCGCATTGGACGTGCCGTCGGCACGGTCAAGGGAGTCCAGAAACGCCGCAAGAACCGAAGGGCCAGAATACGTCGCCGTCGTTAAACATGTGGGAAACTGGTGTGCGGTGGTTAACGGTCCATCGCACGCTAATTTCATCACCGATAGAAACTACAACCATGAAACAGAATCGTAAGGATCGAAATGACTTCGGTAGCATTGCCAAATTTGGTTCGTTCTATATGCGGCGTTCTGTTCGTTGTGCTGATTGCAAATCCGGTGTTTGCCCAGGAAGCAACTCCGCAACAACAATTGGAAGCAGCGGCTGGTTCGTCGCTAGGTGGACCCGGATCAGCGCAAGCTCAACAGGAACAAGACAGATTGCGCAGGATGCAGGAATCCCGGCTGCCTGAACTCGACCTTGCGCTGGATCCGGTTGAACAGGCATTGCAGGGACTTCGTGAATCTGTAGGGCTATCGTTGTCTTTTGACTACCAGGCACTTTATCAGCAGGCCAATAACAGTCTCACCCGCGTTGACCAATCCTCATCCGGTCAAGCGCGTATGGTGGGCAACTGGAACCTGCTAAACCGGGACAGTGAAAACTCCGGAAGTCTGGTGTTCATTCTGGAACACCTTCATTTATTGAGCCAGAAAATATCACCTTCCAGTTTGGCCGGCCAGATTGGTTATGCCGGAGCGACAGGAGTGACTTTCGGTGATACGGACACGACGCTTTCCGTGGCCTATTGGTCTCAAACTCTGGCTGATGGCCAAGCCGGTTTCGTGGCTGGACGCATCGATCCCGGCGACTACACAGATATACTCGGCTATGTGAACCCACGAACGACGTTTTCAAATTATTCAATTTTGTTTAGCCCGGTTCTACCAATTCCTGATCCTGGATTTGGAGTTGCAGGTGGTGGTTTCATTACAGATCAGATTTATGTCCTGGGGTTGGTGAGTGATGCCAATGGGTCTCTGACAGATATTGACTGGTTTCCTGGCGGTTCAGAACTATTCTCATACGGAGAGGTCGGCTGGACACCTGAAGCATCTAAAAGGTATTTGATCAACGTTCATCTCGGCGTGTTTCATGTTGATGCCCGCACCGATGCCGGAGTGCCGGAAAGCCATGGTGCAATGCTCTCTGCAAACTATACATTCGAGACCGGCCTGATGATATATGGTCGTTTGGGCTGGTCACAGGGAGCAGCTCCGATCGCCAGAAGGGCAGCCAATGTTGGGTTGATCTGGGCTCCAGGAACTTACGACGACCTGTTCGGAGTTGGCGTCACTGTCGCCGATCCATCAGACAGAACCTTGCAGATTCAAACAACATTCGAAGCCTTCTATAGATTAGATTTGTCAGACAATCTCGCCCTGACGGCGGATGTTCAACATTTAAGCAACCCTGGTTTCAATTCGAAGAATCCATGGGTCTTTGGCCTGCGGCTGCGGTTCAATCTTTAGGTAGAGACAGAGGAATCAGAAGTGGCAGTCAACCAATTACAACAGAGCAACCAATAAAAAAGGGTGGTTTAAAATGTACAATCTTGGACGAAACCTTATGAGATTTTCAATGATGAACCAGATAACCTGTTTGAGCAAAGCAGTCGCAATAAACATTCAGATATCTGTCAAATGACTGGTCTGGATATTGCTGCCATAGTGATGTTGTTATTCATGGCGGTGCTTGGCGTTATTGTAATTTGGTTTCTTGGAAGCTGGCCAGGACGAGCGGCCGCCTCTCGAAATCACCCCTACCAAAAATCTATAACAGTTGGAGGCTGGGTCACCCTGATTGCCGGCGGTGTTTTCTGGCCAGTTGTATTGATCTGGGCATATGCGGGGCACCCCGACAGTCAAATTGAAAAAAGTTCTCAAGCTGGGGAGACCACACCATGACTACGGTACTTATTGGCATTTGGCTTGGTTTTCTGTGGCTTCTGGTAAAGCTCAAGATTCTTAAGGGTTGGTCGCTTTGGATGAAACTGTCCCCAATTGTTATTTGGGTCCTGGCGACGCTCATCATCATGGTTCCGTTGAACTGGACCGCCCCAGCTGGACCAGCAGCAGTTACAGTGGTTTCAGTGAAAGTCGTGCCTTCTGTATCCGGATATGTAACAGAAGTGCTTGCCAAGACCTGGACGCCAATGAAGAAAGGCGAGGTCCTTTTTCGTGTAGATCCAACCGAGTATCAAGCAAAGGTCCGCCAAGCAGAGGCGCAACTCAAGCAGGCACGAGATGAGCTTGCCCGCAAGGAAAAGCTGTTCAAAACAAATGTTACTTCGCAAGCTGAATTGGACGCATTGACGGCAGAAGTCGAAGCCTTCGAAGCTGCACTGACAATTGCCCGCCAGGATCTGGAAGAAACAGATGTAAAAGCACCTGTAGATGGGATCGTTCCTGCACTGACATTGCTCCCTGGAAACAGAGTCAGCCCCAACGCACCCGTAATGGCATTTCTCCTGATTGATCATCCAATCTATAATGTGGTGCTGCGACAAGACCAGTTGCGAAATGTCAAAAGCGGGCAAAAGGCTGAAGCAGTATTCAAAGCCTATCCGGGGAAAACATTTTCTGGAACGGTTTTCAAAGTCTATCCGTCCCATCCCAAAGCTGAATTAGAACTTTCTGGTTCAACACCGCCACCGCCAGAAATCATGGACGCCACCTATGTTGTTGTGCTTGATCTAGACCTCGCTGGCCTGAGCCTGCCTCCAGGGGCCTCCGGACAAGCAGCAGTCTATACCGACCAGTCACCCGCTACACATATAATTCGCCAGATAATGTTGAGGACCAAGACCTGGTTAAATTACTTAATCTAAATGCCCTGTTTGTTGTATTGATTGCGATCGTTACACCACACCTTGAATCAATTTACGACTATGAGTCCGGTCAGATTTTGATCCCCTTAGAAAACCACCCACGACCGAAGCCCAATCAACACGATTGAAACCTGACTAGGGGTCAACAGCGGGTTGGAAATGAACTGGATGGCGAGGAATGCAATTTCAATGAAGGGCATTCTACCAGGCAATCGAAGAAACTGGGTCCATATT
>JBPCWM010000138.1:0-12800 GCA_051009515.1 Rhizobiaceae bacterium
CTGATACAGTGAGTAATCGCCGATGCTGCCTGCGTAGCCGACAAAGTCAAAGCCATTGCCACCATCGTAAATCTGGTTGCCGCTTTCGTCGTCCCAGGAATCATCGCCCTCGGTGCCGGAATAGTAACCATTGCCACCATCGCCGCCGCCATCGCCGCCGCCGCCGCCATGGTTGGGAGGCTGGTTCGTGCCAACCAGATTCAACGCATCTTCCATCGCGTACCCGGCGTTTTCACCTTCGAACCAAATTGCTTCGATTCCGTAGTGGGCGTCGGTGCCGTATTCAGGGTGGCTCATCATGATGCCACCATCATCCATACGGGTCAGCGTGTAATCAATTAGCGCGCCCGGGTAGCTGATATGGTCGAAACCATCTTTGCCATCGTATGTCTGCCCACCAACTTCGTCATACCATCCATCATTGCCGTCGGTACCACTATTGTAAACATCCCAATAATTAGTCTGATTTTCGTTATACACATCGATTCTTCCAAACACTTGGGATGTCTATAACAAATAAAATTCACATACGTGGCGAAATAATATATTAACTATTAACATTAAATAAAATTATATAAAATTTTATTTAAATTTTATATTTTAGAGAAACAGAAAATCGGTCTTCAAGAAAATATAATTCCGTGATGCTTATTGCCGGTTTTTGATAGAATCAACGTTTACGACACCGGGTCTCATAAACATTGCGGCGACGGTCGACGTACCTGCAATAGCCCTTCCTTGTTTTCGACTTCCCGAGCAATTTGTCCGTGGAGCGGCGATAACGCCGCTGGCATTCCGGCAAATTGGCATTGTGATGTTTTTCGCAAAAGTCCAAAGCACTGGCGTGCTGCGCCAAGAATGGAAGCCCACCTACACACAATAGCCCGCCTATGAACATTAATAGAAATCGATACAAGAGAATTGCCGCCCAATTGCCGTACAAATGATCACAGAATGCCCTCACTTGCAGGCACTTTTCAAGGTAACCGGCCGACAATTTATCCGTTGTGCCGGAAGCCGGACGTTCATGGCTTGAAAATAGTTGCCCTGAACAAACCTGGCGGTTTACTCAGGAAGGTAGGTGGACTAAACGGTTCCACCCAAACTGCCCTCCAAAGTGGCCAGTTCCTGGCCACCAGCCATGAGGTCCTGCAATTCCTCTGGCGTGATCTCACCTCTTTTGGCAGTCCCAAGGGTTTTTCCGCGGTTGAGCACAGTAAAAGTGTCTCCCACAGCCATAGCGTGACGCACGTTATGGGTAATGAACACGACGGCAATGCCCTGTTTACGCACCTTGTCTACGGTTGCCAGGACATTGGACGTCTGGCGAACACCCAGAGCCGAAGTTGGCTCATCAAGGATCAGAACCTTGGCGCCAAAATGCACAGCTCTGGCAATAGCCACCGTTTGCCGCTCACCACCGGAAAGGGTGCCGACAGCCTGATCCGGGCCGCGCAGATTAATCCCCATTTGTTTCATTTCAGCCATGGTAACTTCATTGGCCTTTTCATGATCGAAAAAGGAAAAGGGACCGATCTTGCGTTCAGGTTCGTTTCCCATAAAGAAATTACGACTGACCGACATGAGTGGGATCATGGCGAGATCCTGATACACGGTGGCAATGCCGGCAGAGATAGCGTCCCTGGGGCGGTCAAAATTTAATGGCTTGCCTTCGAAATATATTTCACCTTTCGTTGGCTTATGCACGCCGGACATAGTCTTGATGAATGTCGACTTACCGGCACCATTGTCGCCAAGAAGGCAATGACATTCGCCAGGATAAACATCTACCGAAACCCCCGCCAATGCGATAACGGAGCCGAAATGCTTTTCGATATTTTTCATTTCAATGAGAGGAGCAGGTTTGGTGACCATCTTACTTCTCCCCTGTGATCATGCGACGGATATAGGTGTTCAGGATCACCGCCAGCAACAAAATGACACCCAGGAAAACCCTGAACAATGAGCTTTCCACCCCGGCGAAAAAGAGGCCTTGCTGGACCACACCAAAAATCAGGGCACCTAGTGCAGCCCCGATGACCGATCCGTATCCACCGGTGAGCAATGCACCACCAATAACCACAGCGATGATGGCTTCAAATTCCTTTAGCAACCCTCGATCAGCACCTGCAGAGCCAAATTCCATGACCTGACAGGTTGCAAAAACACAGGCGCAGAAGGCGGTGAACATAAACATCAAAATCTTGACGCGGTTGACGGGCACACCAACATAGCGCGCAGCCTGCGCATCGCCACCAGAGGCAAATATCCAGTTTCCGAATTTCGTCCTCGTCAACAGGATGTGACCAAAAATCACCAAAATGATCGCCCATACGATCAACATCGGAATTCCGTCCACCACAGGTTGACCTGCGCGTGTTCCGCGCTCGAATGTGGCAATCAAGCCGATATCACCGAACCACTGAAACAATCCGGTGAGTATTTTCCCGCCAAACAGGGCGCCAAGCCAGTCACCTTCTGCTGCGTCGCGCACACCTCCAATGATGGTTTTGCGTTCAATTGTCTGGGGCAGATAGATGGTAAAGCCACGCAGAATGAAAAGCGAGGCCAATGTCACAATGAAGCTGGGCAATCCGGTGCGAACAACGATGATGCCGTTAATGGCACCGATGATGATGCACATGATAAAAGCAATAATAATCGCCATCCAGACGGGCCAGCCCAGAGTGACCGAGAATATGGCAATCATCATGCCGGCAAAACCGATCATGGAGCCAACAGAGAGGTCAAACTCCCCGGCAATCATGAGCAGACATGCGCCTACTGCGATAATCATGAATTGAGCTGAAACAATGGACCAGTTCAATATGCCCTGGCTATTGAACATGCCGCTGTCATAGGCGAACAGGCCAAAGAACACGAAGACAGCAACCGTGCCGCAAATGCCTCCGAGTTCGGGCCGGATAAGCCATTTTCGAATAGCGGACATTTCCTTGATACGCTCGTCGACAATCTCGTCGACTTTCGATGCGTCAGACATCCCAGTTTCCTCACAATCTCCTGAAAATCCTACGCCCACCAGATCGTGAGCGCAGAATTCGAATTGACTAGCGGTACTCGCCGGCGAATTCTTCAACCTTTTTCAGACCATCTTTGGTGACAAAACCCGGTCCGGAGTTGATGTTGTTGCCTGGCAAAACGCCGTAACGATCCCAGTTCGCCAAAATAACGACTGGCATATAGGCCTGCAGGAATGGTTGCTGATCAATTCCCCACTTGATCGTGCCGTCCTTGATGCCTTTGACGATTTCCGCGCCGAGATCAAACGTGCCGAAATGAATAGCACCAGCCATTCCGTTTTCTTTCAACGCAGCAATTGTTGGGTCTGCGGAAACCGGACCGAGTGTCAAAATACCATTTGTATCGGGATTGGCCGAAAGATAGGCGAGAACCTTGTTCTTGATTTCCGCCGGGTCAGTGCCGGAATCCATCATCGCATCGCCAAGATCAATTCCAAGGCCGTCTGCATAACCGCGGCAACGCTCACCAACCGTAGGCTGCTGGATGGCATGGTTGACACACAGGAATTTGGTAACCCCTTCGCCCTTGGCGCGGATACCTGCGGCCTTGCCTGCATCATACTCTGGCTGACCAACATACATCAAAGCACCAACCTCGCGAGCCTGCTCAGGGGTGCCGGTATTCATGATGATAACATCAATACCCTGATCCACAGCCGCCCTGATTGGACCTTTCAGCACATCAAAATCAGCAAGTGTAGTAATAATGCCGTCTGGATTGGAGGCCGCCGCCTGTTCGATTATACGAGCCATATCCGCGATATCG
Organism: Rhizobiaceae bacterium; assembly: GCA_051009515.1. Taxonomy (GTDB): domain Bacteria; phylum Pseudomonadota; class Alphaproteobacteria; order Rhizobiales; family Rhizobiaceae; genus Pseudahrensia. The sequence continues at coordinate 3,808 of JBPCWM010000138.1, forward strand.
CCGGTGGGTGGGTTACGATATTCAACTTCAGCACCAACATGTTTTCCGGCCAGTGCAATTCCGTTTTTGATGGTGTTCCACCAGCTGTCAGAATCTGGCGCATGGCTTACCAGCACATATTTTTCAGCACTTGCGGTTCCCACCGCAAAATTCATCGATGCTGCAACCAGAGCAGTCGCAACGGCCAGCTTCTTGAGTAAGTGTATCATTTGAGTCCTCCCAGGGGCTACGATTTACATGTAAAATCTGAAATGCAGAACAAACTGCAACCCAAGATAATCATATAAATCGAATTATTGCAACCGGTTGCAATTTTTTGCACGGTATTCCATGCTGAAAGAACCTGTCCTTTGGGATACAAGGGTAGTATTGGGCAAGCTAGAGGTGATTCATTAATGGTCACAACACTGAAGGATGTCGCCAAACGGGCTGGAGTGTCGCGCTCTGCGGTGTCCCGTACATTTACCGACGGCGCCTCTGTTTCCGACAAGATGAGAAAACGGGTTGAAAAAGCTGCAACCGAGCTCGGCTACAGCCCCAATGCGCTGGCTTCCAGCTTGACGACCGGTCGCACAAAGCTCATTGGCTTGATTTCCAACAACTTTCACAACCCGATTTTTCTTGAGGTCTTTGATCTGTTTACACGGGCACTTCAAGACCAGGGGCTACGCCCATTACTGGTCAATTTGACAGATGAAACCGATCCGGCAAATTCCGTCAAAATGTTGCGCCAGTATTCAGTCGACGGCGTTGTGGTTGCGTCTTCGACATTGCCACCGGGCTTTGCTCGGGCCTTTCGAGACGCTGGAGTGCCGGTAGTCCATGCCTTTGGACGCCCCACCAGCACGCCACAGGTGCATGTTGTTGGTATCGACAATGTGGAATGTGGGCGGATGGCCGCCCACACTTTGATATCACGCGGGTACCGACGCGTTGGATTCCTCGGTGGACCGGAAGTCGCGACGTCAACCCAGGACCGGTTTCGGGGCTTCAGAACCGAACTCGAATTGCACCCGGATGTGGTGTTGACCCATTCCTTTGCAGAAGCATATTCGTTTCAGGCAGGCCGTCGCGAAATGCTGAGACTGTTGGAAAACGAGCGGGCAGAAGCCTATTTCTGCGGTGATGATGTTCTGTCGATCGGGGCTCTCTCGGCAATTGCCGATAGCGGACTTTCCGCGCCAGGGGACATTGGGATAATCGGATTGAACGACATGGAGATGGCCGGTTGGGAGAATATCAACCTGACCACAATTCGCCAACCAATTCAGCAGATTGTCACTTCATCCATCGAACTGATCCTGGCAACATTGAAAGACCAGAACCGCTATCCTGAGTCCCGAATTTTTGCCTGCTCAGTTGTCGAGCGGGGTACGCTGCTGCCGACTAAAATCTGAACATGGGTGGGCGGGCATCGACCCATTTCCCGTCTGCTGCTCCGCTTTCTGCAACAGCGAAAACTGCTGCCATCGACCGCAAGCCATCAGTGGCACTTGGGTACAGGTCTGCTGCTGGATCAATGGCGCGCCCCTCTTTTTCAGCGCCAATTGCCTCTGCTAGATCCTTGTAGATATTGGCAAAGGCAAGAGGCATGCCTTCTGCATGTCCAATGGTCACACGGCTTGTGCGATCTGCCTCGGGTGACAAATTGGCTTCACCCCGTTCGATCACCTGCAATCGACCATTAAGAGGCATCCAGTAGAGCTGGTTGGGCTGTTCCTGAGACCAGCGCAATCCGCCTTTTTCTCCAAACACCTGCAGACCCAGGCCATGTTGGCGACCAATGGCAATTGACGATGTCCACAAACGCCCCACCGTCCCGCCATCCATACGGAAATTGACCATAGCATCATCTTCAAGTTCGCGACTTGCAATGCAGGATACGGTATCGGCGGACAACTTTTCGACCTCCTGCCCAGTGACAAAACTGGCCATATGAAGAGCATGTATGCCGCAATCAGCGAACTGGGCAGACACTCCAATCTGCGAAGGGTCATAGCGCCAGCGTACGCGTGGATTGTCCGCATCTGCCGCATCTGCGTGATGTCCATGAGCAAATTCTGCCTTCACCAGACGGATTGCTCCCAAATCACCTCGCGTTACCATGGCCTTCATATGGCGCACAAGCGAATAGCCGGTGTAGCCATAATTAACGGCACAGATGGACCCCGACATGCGGGCAATGTTCACTATCTCCTCACCCTCTTCCACCGTCATGGTCATAGGTTTTTCGCACAGCACGTGAAAACCAGCTTCCAGAAACGACTTGGTGATTTCAAAATGAGTGGCATTGGGCGTGGCCACAGTGACCAGATCAACACGGTCGTCGCGATCCTTCTCACCGGCCAGCATCTCGTGCCAGTCACCATAGGAACGATCGGCTGCCAGACCAAGCCGCTGACCATATTCACGCCCCGCTTCAGGACGATGGTCCAGTGCACCAGCAGCAAAATCGAAAAGACCATCAATCCCGGATCCCAATCGATGAGCCGGTCCGATCTGGCTGCCCTCGCCGCCACCAATCATGCCCCATTTCAACTTTTTCATAACTCTCTCCAATGCCCAATTCGCGATTTGGACAGATGAAAATCAAAAACTTTAGTTCTAAAAACCAATGCTTTGCAGATATTTTCGGTTCAATCGTGCATCGTCCACCGGATTGACATCCAACAGCGGATCACAATCCTGCTCCACCGTGCACCAGCCCTCAAACCCACTATTGAGTAACAGTTCACGAACCGCAGGGAAGTCAACCTCGCCATCACCGAGATTGCAGAAAATGCCCTGCCCGCAAGCCTCGTAAAAACCGGTGCGATTGGCGATGACCTGTTCGCGGATTTTTTGATCTGTATCCTTGAAATGAACATAGGTGATCCGATCCATATAGCGCTGCATGAAGGCAACGGGGTCGAACCCCGCATACGTGCAATGGCCGGTATCGAGGCAGAGCTTGAGCGTATCTGGATCGACCTCCTGCAGGATGCGCACGACTTCTGGTTCAAAATCCATGAACCCGCCTGCATGGGGATGGAGTTCGGGGATCAGCCCATACTCTTCTGCACCCAATTTGGCGACTTTGACAATGCGATCGCGATAGGCTTCCCATTCTGCCTGGTCCATCTGTTCCGCTTCCGATGCCCGCCCTGCAGTGGGAGCCCGGCGAGGTGAAATAGAATCGATCAATACAAAGTGACTGGCTCCATGGGCTTTTAGCGCTTTGCAGGTGCGCACAGCACCATCCCAAACATCATCCCATTGATCGGGATCATGAAAGGGGCGAAATACGACACCACCAATCAGTTCCAGTCCGTTTTCGGCCAATCCATCGGCGAGCATTGCGGGGTCTTCGGGCATGAAACCCACAGGGCCCAGCTCTATCCCGGTATACCCGGCCTCGGCACATTCTTTCAGAACGGTCTGCCAGCTGGGGTTGCGTGCATCGTTAGCAAATTCAACACCCCACGAACAGGGCGCATTTCCAATACGAATTGTCATTTTGCAGTGCCTTTTAACAGCTCAGAACGTTGCAACGTCCTGCCAGGTTTTCGATTTAGATGATGCCAGAACAGCGGCAACGATCCTATTGACTTCCATCCCGTCGCGGAAAGTGGGCCAGATCGACTCCCCCGATTCAATGGCAGACAAAAAGTCCTTGGCTTCTATGATGATCTGATCCTGATAACCGGTGCCATGGCCCGGACCCTGGCAAAACGGCTCATAATCAGGGTGGGCCGGACCAGTCAATATCTTTGTAAAACCGCGCGTGGCCTCTGGCCCCTCTCTGCGATAGAGCCACAAGGCGTTTTGATCTTCCTGATCAAACCGGATGGCCCCTTTCGTGCCTGAAATTTCATAGGCATATCCCATCTTTCTACCCGTCGAGATACGACTGAAATACATTTGCCCCATAACACCGTTTTCAAAACGGCACATCATCTGGGCGTGGTCATCGTTGTCCACTGCCCCCCCGGGACGTTGTTCATGTACAGTCTCGACTTCGGCAATAAGACTTTGGATCGGCCCAATCAGCGCCATGGCGGCATTTATAATATGAGGAGCCAAATCGCCCATAGTGCCGTTGGACATGCCGGAGGTCCGCCAGGTGGCAGGCGATTGCGGGTCGGCGAAAAAATCTTCCGTATGTTCACCGCGAAACCAGGTAACTTCACCGATCTCTCCAGCCGCAATGAGCTTGCGGGCATAATGGCTTGCAGGTGTTCGGATGTAATTGAACCCTACCATGTTGACGCAACCGCTGGCTTCAGCTGCAGCAACCATGGCCCGACTGTCTGCCAGCGTTGCCCCCAACGGTTTTTCACAAAACACTGGCTTGCCTAAAGAAAAAGCCAATTCTGCAGCAGCGCGATGAGTACTTTGGGGAGATGCGATGACCACAGCTTCGACCCTGGGATCGTTAATAAGCATTTGCCAATCGTCAGCGGCCCGCGCGAATCCAAAAGCGTCACGATAGCGTTCCGCACTTTGTGGGCTGCTGGCGCAAACCATTTCCAGACGGGGCCGCAAATTGGTGTTAAATACGGCACCCACTGCCGCCATGGCAACCGCATGAGCCTTGCCCATATAACCGCCGCCAAGAATTCCAATTCCAATCTCAGTCATCGCCATTCTCATCCATCGGAAAAAATACTTTGCAACCGGTTGCGAAATCAGTATCGTGAATTGGGAAACCCCGCAAGACACAATCGGCACCACCCAAGCAATTCCGGAGGACAGGTTCACATGAGCATGTCAGACTCAACGGTCCGCCTGACCATGGCACAGGCCATAATTCGTTGGCTATCCAATCAGTTTATTGAAATTGAAGGCGAGGAAATGCGCTTGTGTGGTGGTGGGTTTGGTATTTTTGGCCACGGCAATGTCACCTGTCTGGGTGAAGCGCTGAACACTGTGCGCGAAGAACTGCCCCTCTATCGCGGCCAAAACGAGCAAAGCATGGGATTTGCGGCAGCCGGATATGCCAAACAGTGGCTGCGGCAGCGCTTCATGTTCTGCACGGCCAGTGCCGGTCCTGGCACTTCCAATCTGCTGACCAGCGCGGCTCTTGCCCATGCCAACCGCCTGCCAATGCTAATGCTATGCGGCGATGCCTATGTGACACGCCTGCCAGACCCTGTTCTACAGCAGATGGAAAACTTTGGCGACCCTACCCTTGGGGTCAATGATGCATTCAAACCGGTCGTACGCTATTGGGATCGAATTACTCATCCGGCCCAGATCATTCAGTCTCTGCCAAGCGCAATTGCTGTCATGCTGGACCCAGCAGATTGTGGCCCGGCCTTTATCGGTCTGCCACAGGACGTACAGGGATGGGCATATGACTACCCTGAAATCTGGTTTGAAAAAAAAGTTCACCGGATTAGACGACTGTCTCCTGATCAAGCCGAAATTCGTGACGCAGCTGCTTTGCTGAAAACCGCAAAAAAACCTATGATCATCGCGGGTGGCGGTGTGCAATATTCAGGTGCGGTTGAAGAGTTGACCCAATTGGCCGAAACCCACCAGATCCCGGTTGTGGAAACCATTGCCGGACGTGCCAACATGCTGGCCACCCATCCGCTGAACATTGGTCCCATTGGCGTGACTGGTTCCAACTCGGCCAATGCGATTGCCGAAGAAGCCGATATTATTGTCGCCATCGGAACCCGATTGCAGGATTTCACAACTGGTTCATGGACCGCATTTTCAAAGGACGCCCGTTTCATTTCCATCAATGCCGGAAGGCATGATGCAGGCAAGCACATGTCATTGCCGGTAGTGGGTGATGCCAAACTCTCAATCATGGCTCTCGAGGCAGAGGTAAACGGATATGTTGCGCCTGGGTCCTGGGTCACGAATGCCAAGGAACACCGCAGCGCATGGGACAAATATGTCTCTGAAAACGTAGCCCCCGGAAACCGTCCCAATTCCTATGCCATGGCAATCGGAGTCGTAAACGATCTTTGCGACAAACGGGATCGGGTGGTCGCCGCCGCGGGAGGATTGCCGGCCGAAGTCACTGCAAACTGGCGCACATTGGAACAAGGCACTGTGGATGTGGAGTTTGGGTTTTCCTGCATGGGCTATGAGATTTCAGGCGCATGGGGTGCAAGAATTGCCCAAACCCAGCGCGAGCCCGAACGGGACACAATCGTCTTTATTGGTGACGGCTCCTACATGATGATGAATTCCGATATTTATTCGTCCGTGCTCAGCCAGAAAAAACTGATCATTCTGGTGCTCGACAATGGTGGTTTTGCAGTGATCAACAAACTGCAAAACAATACCGGAAATGAAAGTTTCAACAATCTCATTTCCGATTGCCCGACCGTTGCGGACCCCTTTGCTGTGGATTTTGAATCCCATGCCCGATCACAGGGGGCAATTGCCGAAACAGTCGCCAACCCCGCTGAACTGGCGGACGCGTTCAAACGGGCAAAACAGGCCGACAGGACTTCCGTCATCTGTATGCAGGTAGACGCCCATGAAGGTTGGACAGCCGAAGGACACACCTGGTGGGAATGCGGTACTCCGCAGGTTTCGGACAATGCCGATGTGCGCGCCGCTCATCAGGAATGGGAATCCAGCCGCCCACGGCAACGGAAGGGCGTCTGATGGCTGACATTGAACGCATCAAAGGCAATGATTTCGTTATCATCGGCCGCGCCGGTATGGACTTCTATCCAGATCCTCCGGGAACCCGAACCGAAGAAGCGACCCACTTCTTTTCCTGCCTGGGAGGATCATCCGCCAATATAGGCGTCGCGATCACTCGACACGGCGGCAAGGCGGCTTTGGTAACTGCGGTGTCAGACGATGCAATCGGACGTTTTGCCCTCAACCAGTTGGACCATTACGGTATTGACCGCACACATGTGCGATCAGTCGGAGGCGAGGCACGCAATTCCCTGGCCGTGGTGGAAAGCCGGGTGGAAGACCACCAGTCAGTTATATACCGCAACGGCGCTGCCGACTTTGAAATGAACATGGATGATGTATCCGCTGTGGACTATGGCAACTACGCGGCGCTTATCACAACCGGCACTGTATTTGCGGCCGAACCGTCGCGCAGCGCAACATTCCAAGCGTTTGAACTGGCCCGCGCAGCCGGCCTGCCGCTTATATTCGATGTTGATTACCGCCCTTATTCATGGCCATCGGCGGATATAGCCGCTGAGACTTATTCACGCGCAGCAGCCCAATGCGACATCATCATTGGCAATGATGTGGAATTCGGTTTCATGGCCGGAGACTACGCCAAAGGCCTCGACAAGGCGCGGGAACTGGCCAATTCAAATGCCAGCATCGTGATCTACAAAATGGGAGAAGAAGGGGCGATTACCCTGACCCCGGACACCGAGTTTCGAACTGGCATATACCCCGTCACCGCGCTAAAACCAACCGGGGCGGGCGACAGTTTCATGGGTGGATTTATAGCCGCCTTTGCCGATGGCCAACCTCTTCGCGAAGCGGTTTTGCGCGGTTCGGCCTGCGCCTCAATCGTGGTCAGCCGTGTTGGTTGCGCCCCTGCCATGCCTACAACTGCCGAACTGGAAGACTTCCTGTCTTCCCATCCCGGCCCGACCCAGCCCTAAAGGACATTCGATGCATATTGCGCCCCATGACAATCACAACAAACCTATCGTGGACGTGGATGACTCACTGGTCCCATTGAATTATTTCAACATAGTCAAACTGAAAAAGGGTGAAGCCTTCACCTATCAGGTACCTGGCTACGAGACCTGCATCGTTCCAGCGACCGGAACTGTCGATGTTGATGTCGAAGGCTTGAAATTCAATGCCCTTGGCAATCGTGGTATTGATGTGTGGGACGGTGAACCTGAAGGTGTGTATGTCCCGGTCGGAGCAAAGGTTACACTGGTTTGCACCTCCGATGAGACCGAAACCTTCATAGCCGGGGCCAAATATGACAAGGTTCTGGAGCCGTTTGATGTGCGTGAAGATGGCATCGACAAGGTACAATACGGGTCTGACGACACCAAAACCCATCGCAAGATCAAGCACATTCTGGGTCAAAAGCAGCATGACAAGGTCGGGCGATTGCTGGTCAGCGAGCTGTTTACGGTCGGCCAGGGGGGATGGTCCGGTTTTCCAAGCCACAAGCACGACACGGACCGTCTGCCTGACGAAACACGACATGATGAAACTTATAATTTCCGCTTCCGCCCCAACTACGGGTCTGGAGTGCAAATGCTGCAACGCGAGGACAACAAGCCAGGAGATGCCTATCATATTATGGACGGGTCGACGATCTGTCTTGACCGGGGCTACCATCCCTGCGCCGTGCTGCCGGGATATGAAATGTATTATTTCACGATCCTTGGCGGACTGAGCCAGCGCTCTCTGGTACAATATTTTCAGCCAACCCATTCAGCGCAGCTTGAAACAATTCCCGGTATCAAAGATATGATTGCAAAGTTCAAATGACACTTGCGACCCTTTCAGATGTCCTGCAACCGGCTCTGAAGGAGGGCTATGCTGTCGCCGGTCTGGTAACTTTAGGCTGGGAAGACATGTGGGCTTATGTGGCAGCGGCAGAAGCCGAATCTGCTCCAATAATCTTGCAGGCAGGTCCAGGTTGCAGGGAGCACACTCCCTTGCCTGTTCTGGGCAAGATGTTTCGCCATCTGGCCGAACATGCTGCCGTGCCAGTGGTGGCCCATTTGGACCACGGATATACGTTTGAGGAATGCAAACTAGCGCTGGACAGCGGCTTCACCTCACTGATGTTTGATGGTTCGCGCAAACCGCTGAATCAGAACATCGATGAGACAGCAGCCATCGCGGAAATGGCTCATGCCGCCGGAATAAGCTGCGAGGGCGAGAGAGGATGTGTTGGTTATTCCGGTGGCGAGAAATCCGCTGGAACAGATCCCGCAGAGGCCGCACAATTCAGCAGACAAACCGGTGTTGATGCCATGGCGATTTCTGTTGGCAATGTCCATTTGCAGCAGGATACAGGACAAGGGCTGGAT
>JBPCWM010000139.1:0-7016 GCA_051009515.1 Rhizobiaceae bacterium
GACGAGGTCAGGGAGGTTACTTGAGGTCCATGGCGTTGGCTTCGGCCAGCTCGGCCTCGACCGCGGCAACGGCTTCGGTCAGAGCGGCAAAGATCTCTTCGCCGCCGTCGATATTGGCCTTGAACCAGTCATAGACCGGTGCAGCGGCTTCTTTGAAGGCAGCCTTTTCGGCAGGGGTTGGCACATACAGGTCACCACCACCCGCTACAAAGTCTTCGTAAGCCTTGATCGACTTGCGCTTTGGCGAGGCAAACGTAGCCTGCTGAAGGGCAGCAAATCCATCTACCACAACCCGGCGCAGGTTCTCAGGCATAGACTTGAACTTGGCATTGTTCATCCACCAAAGCGCACCCATATAGGCGTGGCCATCAAGTGTCACAAATTTCAGGCCGGCATCGGGGAATTTCATTCCCATAATGTCGGTGATACCGTTCTTGGACCCTTCAACTACACCGGTCTGGAACGATGTGAAGAGTTCTGGCCATGGAATTGGCGTTGGAGATGCTCCCAGCGCTTTAACAAGTTCCTGAGGCAGGTCCGCAACAACGGTTCGAATTTTCAGGCCTTCCATATCTTTTGGCATAGCAACACGACGCTTTGTGTTGGCAAAGTTGCGCCAACCACCGGTGTTGCCAATGGTCATCAGACGAATGGCATCGCCGGAATCTGCTAAAGCCATTGAGCGAATTTTGCGGGTGAAATCACCCGACAGAACATGCTCGGCAATGCGGTCATCTGCCATCAGATATGGCAGATCAAGAACCTGCACATAGGGGAAGATGCCAGATGCACCACCGGAAGTGGAAATGTAAACATCGATGGAGCCATCAGCCACGCCCTGCAGACATTCGGCACCTTTCGAGCACAGTTGTGTACCGATGAACAATTCAACGGCAATTGCACCGTTGGAAGCGGCTTCAACATAATTCTTGAATACAACGAGACCATCATAGTCCTCGTCGTTTTCATTGGAGTTGGCCGTTGCCCTGATTGTATAGTCTGCGGCCATGGCCACCACAGATGTCGTTGCCAGCATCGCTGCAAGCGTGACGGATTTCAAAAAGTTTCTGACCATTAGAGTCCTCCCGGTTGGTCGTGTTCAAAATTCTTCACTGCACAAACCCCGTCAGACGAGGAATGGTCATTGAAATGGCGGGTACATAGGTGATGAGGAAGATGACGGCGATTTCGACGGCCAGGAATGGCAAAATGGCTTTTGAAATCGTTTCGACCTTCTCGCCACTCACCGACGATGCGACAAATAAAACCAGTCCCATGGGGGGCGTGGCAAGTCCTACGGTGAGATTTACGCTCATTATGATAGCAAAGTGAACGGGATGCACCCCTAACTCAACAAAGATTGGCGCAAGAATTGGGCCAAGGATGATAATCGCCGGACCGGCATCCAGAAACATGCCCACAATGAACAACAGGACATTGATCAGGAACAACAGAATCAATGGATCGTCGGACAGGTTCAAAATGGCATCTGCGAGCTGTTCAGGCGCATGGCTCAGACTCACCACAGTCTTGAAAGCCACGGCGGCGCCAACCAACAGCAACACGGTCGACGAGCCAAGCGCCGATTTGGTCAGAATCGCCGGCAGGTCGGACAGTTTCATGGAGCGCAGGACAAAAAACGAAATCACTAATGCATAGGCTACCGCAACCGCCGAGGCTTCCGTTGGTGTGAATACGCCAACAAGAATACCACCCAGGATGATAATTGGCGTCTGCAGCGGAGCCACGGCACGTTTGCAGATTATTCTGAAATCATGGGAAACCCGCTGGCGCTGTGCCATCAATACAAAATGGGCTATCGGCAGGAACACAACCATCAGCACCCAATTGTTGATTTCAAAACTGAATGCATCACCGACCGCGAATCTCAGACCGTGATATACCATTAACAAAACTGCGGCGAGGTTGATCCGCAAAAGCACGAAAGACACCCAGTGCTCCAATGGCGTGATCGTCTGGTCTTTTTTCACAATGCGTTCGGCCTTTGGCAGATCATACTTGTCGGCAAGCAGACGCACCATGACCATAAGACCAACCCCAACCATGACGCCGGGCACAATCCCCGCAAGGAACAGCGCAGCGACGCTTTCGCCCATCACATAGGCATAGATGATCATAATGCCCGATGGGGGTATAATAGGCCCGATCACCGAGCTGGCAGCCGTGATCGCAGCTGCAAATTTGCGAGTATAGCCGTTTTTCTCCATGGCAGGAATGAGGGTAGATCCAAGCGCGGAAGTATCAGCAACAGCGGAGCCTGACAGACCTGCAAACAGAATGGATGACAGGATATTCACATGCGCGAGACCACCGCGCAGGTGCCCCATAAGGGCCTGGGAAAATTCAACCAGACGAATGGTAATTCCGCCGCGGTTCATCATTTCACCAGCCAGCATGAAGAAGGGCAATGCCATAAGCGGAAATGAATCCATGCCATTGTAAACATTGCGATAGAGCAGTGCGATGTCGCGCTCTTGCCCGTTGAGCCAAAGCAGCAGACCGGGTGCCACGAGAAGGGCAAAGAAAACCGGCAGACCGATCATCAGGAAGATCAAAAATACAGGCAGAAACCAGACTAACATCAATCAGCTCCTGCAATCACAACCTGGCCGGTGTCAGGCAATTCCTGATCCGGATCCAGCAACAAGATTATGTTCCTGAATATCAGTTCCACGGTCACGATCAGGATCAGCACCATGCCGGTCAACAATGCACCATACATGTAGCGCAGTTTGACGCGAATGGATTCACCCCCCACCCAGTCCAGCGGAATGCGCATGGCAGACGCATCAAAGTTTCCGCCAAACCCAAATGTGTGATTCCACCCAAACTGAATGGCAACAGCAAGCACGACGGCACTAATCAAGAGCAAAGCGAGAGACAAAACATGCCCCGCGCGGCGCGGCATAGCCTGCGACAGCATGTCGATTGCAACAAATCCGCCCCAGCGCATGGCCGATGGCGCTATAAGTCCAGTCATCCACAACATGCAAAAACGCGCAGCCTCTTCCGGCCATGAAAGGGCGTTGTTGAACACATAGCGCATGACGACCTGTAGCAAGATGACGGCCACCATGATGGCAAGCGCCATCCAGGCAAGATTTCGGCCGATGCTCAAGATTACCGACAGGACTGCTGAGAAAGGCCTTAAAATGGATGCCAGCACCGCTGCCATTGGTTTTCCTCCCTGCTCTCCACACCTCAAAAAAGGCGCTTCGTCTGCTCGCACCTGCGAACCAGACTTGAACTTTCAAACCGGATTTGCCCCACAACAATCGGCTTTCAACGGCTGAAACTTGGCCATCAAGACCAGAACAGGCGCTCTCCCTGTCAAAATGGTACCGGTATCATTTTGAAGAGTCAAGCCGCTGCAAATCCCTTTATATGCTCGGTCAAAGTCACGCCGAGTCCCGTTCCAAGAGTTCAAAACCCATGTCGTACACTCGTTCTGTGACCGGCTCGTTGTTGAGATGCGCCAGAACAACATCGGCAACTTTTTGGCCAATGGCGCTACGTGGAACTGCAATTGTAGTCAGCGCGGGCTTGATCAGGCTGGCCAGACGATCATCATCGAATCCGGCAACGGCCATATCCTGAGGCACACGCAATCCTCTCTTGTTACATTCCAGCAAGGCTCCCAGCGCCAAAATGTCGGAAGCTGCAAATACAGCATCCAACTTATGGTCGCCAGCAAGCAGCTCGCCCATCGCCGCTGCGCCGTTTTCAAATTCAAATGGCACTTCCCGCGTCAAAGCCTGGTCGAATGATATATTGTGCTCACCCACAGCAGCCCGGTAACCTTCAAGCCGGCTTTGGGTTCTGTCGTTATTCTTCAAAACACCGCCAATGAAACCGATCCGGCTGTATCCTTTACGGATCAGATAATCGGTCATGGAAAACGCCGCATCAAAATTTGAAATGCCAACGCAGGCTCCGATAGGATCACATTCCAGGCTCCACATTTCAACGATGGGCACAGCTGCCTTTTTCAAAAGCGCATTGGTCTGTGGGCTATGCACATGGCCCGTCAGAACAACAGCATCCACACGACGTGACAGAAAGGTTCGCACCAGCGATTCCTCAAGATCGGGGGAGTTGTCGCTATATCCGACCAGCAATTGATATCCGGAATCGCGCAAACTGTCGGAAATAGATTGCAACGTATCGGCAAAGATCGAATTCGACATGTTTGGCAAGATGACTGCAACAAGATGGCTGGCATCTGTCGACAGGGTTCCTGCCGCAAGGTTGGGAATATAGTCGAGATCATTGGCAGCTCTGACGACCTTGTCCCGTGTTCCAGGTCGAACAAGACCAGACCCCTGCATGGCGCGCGATGCCGTCATTGGAGACACGCCGGCTGCCTTCGCCACATCGCGAATCGTCGCGCGTCTTTGGGTTCGGTCCGGCATGAATTTTCGACAAACTGATTGAATGGATGACAAAGCGTAAGCACAAAAACCCGACCGCGCCAAGCCGCGACATAGGCCAACTTCACTCGCGATACTCTTGGCTCCATTTAAACGCGCCAATTCATCATGAGTTTTTAGGCATTAAATTCAATATATTACAGATCTTCTGTTACAAGCTTTGGTAATTCAAACCACACTGTGTAAACTTGTTCGATAAGGCAGTTTCATCAAATTTCAACCCGCGTTCCTGCCTGCCTCAGGTTGCCATCAGAGAGACAAATCATGGACGAGTATGACAAGCTTTATAACCTTGGTGATCACTCATTTGCGGTTACAACGTCCTCACCGGAGGCGCAAAAATGGTTTGATCGAGGGCTGATCTGGACTTTTGGTTACAATCATGAAGAGGCCGTTTCATGCTTCCAAAGAGCGATTGAGGCCGATGCAAATTGCGCGATGGCCCATTGGGGCCTCGGCTATGCGGCGGGACCAAACTACAACATGCCTTGGTATCTTTTCGACGAGAAAAATCGCGCCGAAGCCCTTGAGACTGGCTACACGGCCGCGCAGGCCGCCACAAAGCTAACCGATGGGTTGGCCAATTGGGAAAGAGCATTGGTGACGGCTCTGCCCACACGCTATCCTCAAAGCGCACCGGTCGAAGACATGTCCCCCTGGAATGACGATTTCGCGGATGCGATGCGCAAGGCGTATTCAATTGAGCCGGACAATCTGGAACTGTGTACAATATTTGCCGAATCCCTGCTGAACAGGACACCCTGGAAAATGTGGGATCTACAGTCAGGCAAACCTGCAGAAGATGCTTCAACGCTGGAAGCGCAGGCGGTTCTGGAAAACGCCATGGAGAGCCACCCGCAGGCCATGGGACATCCCGGCCTGTTGCACCTCTATGTGCACCTGATGGAGATGTCGCCGTTTCCACAAAAAGCACTCAAGGCAGGAGATGCCTTGCGCACACTTGTGCCAGATGCCGGACATCTGGTTCATATGCCGACCCATATTGATGTTCTGTGCGGCCACTATCAGGATGTGGTCCATTGGAACCAGCAAGCGGTACTGGCCGATCTTCGCTACTGGGAAGAAAACGGGCCATTCAATATCTACTCGGGCTATCGCCTGCACAACTACCATTTCGTGATTTATGGCGCTTTGTTTCTGGGGCAGTTTGAACCGGCCATGGAAGCGGTTCGAGGTGCGGCCAGAACTGTTCCTGAAGACATGCTGCGGGTAGAAAGCCCGCCCATGGCAAATTATTTTGAATCCTATCTGGGCATGGAACCTCATATTCTGGTGCGGTTTGGAAAATGGCGTCAGGCCATCGAGATGGAATTGCCGCAAGATCAGGACCTTTACTGCACGCTGACTGCAAATATTCACTATGCCAAAGGTGTGGCCCATGCGGCGCTTGGAGACGTTGAGCAAGCAGAAAAACAACAGAACCTTTTCCTTGCGGCCAAGGCCCGGGTGCCCAAATCCAGATTGCTGCACAACAACCGTGTGACGGATCTTCTCGACATTGCCGCTGAAATGCTACAGGGAGAGATTCTATACAGAAAAGGCGCCTTCGGAGAGGCTTTTGCAGCGCTACGCAAGTCTGTCGAACTGGATGATGCCCTGCCCTATGACGAACCATGGGGCTGGATGCAACCCACTCGCCATGCGCTCGGAGCGCTGTTGCTTGAGCAAGGGCAGCTGGACGAAGCTGAAGCGGTGTTTCGTGAGGACCTTGGTCTGGGTGGATCGCTCAGTCGAGCCTCCATTCATCCCGATAATGTCTGGAGCCTCAAAGGTCTTTATGATTGCCTGGAAGCGCGCGGAGATACCATTGAGATCGGTCAGATCAAACAACGATTGGATCTGGCAAATGCCCGTGCTGATCGAACCGTCGCCGCATCCTGTTTCTGGGCACAAGCCGCCTTGCAAGCTGCTGAATAGGATACCGTAGACGCTGGACAAGGCGTGTCGCCAATGGCACGACTTGGTGTCCCGAATTGTCTGAAAAGGCCTTGGCTTGATAACCCGTGACCGCCTGCATTTCCTGTTGCTGAATATCGGCCATTTCCTTGATCATCTCTTCACGTTGATTTTTGCAACTGTGGCTGCCCTGGTGCTGCACCGGGAATGGGGAGTGGGTTATGCAACATTGCTAGCTTATGCGACACCGGGCTTTTTTGCCTTCGGCCTGTTCTCCCTGCCTGCCGGTTGGCTGGCTGACCGCTGGAGCAGAGACGGAATGATGGTGGTTTTTTTCATAGGTATCGGATGTGCATCCATCGCCAC
The DNA here is from genome assembly GCA_051009515.1 of Rhizobiaceae bacterium. Taxonomy (GTDB): domain Bacteria; phylum Pseudomonadota; class Alphaproteobacteria; order Rhizobiales; family Rhizobiaceae; genus Pseudahrensia. Next base: position 6,735 of record JBPCWM010000139.1, read on the forward strand.
AAGTTTTGCTCAATCACCAATACAAATGGGATTTGGATTGTTCTGCATCGGTATATTTGCCGCAATCTATCATCCCGTCGGCCTGGCCATCGTCACCATGAAGTGGCGCAATACGGGTATGCGCATCGCGGCCAATGGTGTCTGGGGCAACCTTGGCGTAGCGAGTGCTGCCTTGATCACTGGCTATCTGATCGACCACGGTGGATGGCGCATCGCCTTCGTGCTGCCCGGCGTTTTCTCGATAGCGATGGGCCTGGTTTATCTGGCCTTGCGGTATGACGC
>JBPCWM010000140.1:0-5568 GCA_051009515.1 Rhizobiaceae bacterium
TCCCTTGCCCGTTCTACATTTCCGGAAGCCAGATAGGAATGGGCCAAAAGGTAGATCGCATCTGGATAACCAGGTTCCTTCTGCAAAGCCGCAGAAAGGTTTTTTATGGCCGCTTCATATTGGCGGGCCTGCAATTGAGCATTGCCAAGTTCAACAAGATAGAGCGCACTTTCGGGTTCCAGTCTTACGGCATTTTCAAATGACTCTATGGCCGAGAGCGGCTGACGGAATTGCATGGACACATTACCTAGTGTCTGGTGTAGCTGGGCTGAATCCGGATTTTTCTTCAAGGCTTGCAAAGCGGTCTTGCGCGCTGCGGGCAATCGCGACTGAGCCATCTGGATACGCGCTATAGTATTCCATGCCTGCACCAATTGGGGATCCAGAGCAGTCGCTTCGCGAAACGCAGCCTCCGCAGCTTGAAAATTACGACTAACCATAGCCAGACCACCAATTGCCATCTGTACTTGCGGCAGATCAGCTTTGGCAACGAGAGAAGCCTGGTATTCCTGCAAAACTTTGGAGACCAATTGTCTGTCTTCCTGCGAAAAGCGGTCCGGGGCTATATTGAGCAGTTCGCGTACCGCAGCAACACGTACGCTCTTCACAGGGTCTTTGAGCAATGGCATCAATTGCTGAAATCTAACCTGAGCCGGCGAGTCTCTGAACAGAGGCACAGTGGCTGTACGGACAAGAGCGCTCTCATCTTTTAGCAGCGGAGCAACCTTTGCTATGATCTGCGGATTGATAGCAGGCGATAGTCGGCTCAGAGATGTCGCCCGTACAATATCAGGATTGTCCAGACCGCTGGCATAGTCAACCAGCCCTTGCAGGACCTCATCGTCCCACGCTCCCTGCTCTGCTTTGGCAAATAATTGTGAAAAATGCGGTGTGCCAGATCGGCCATCAGGATACCAGGTTTTCACCGCGTTGGTGGCCCATTGTGCATCCTTGTCACTATGGCAGCCATTGCAGGCATTGGGCACGTTCACATCGACCGACAAATCGGGACGAGGAACCCGGAAACTGTGATCGCGACGCGGGTCCACCACCATGTAATTTCGGTCGGGCATGTGGCAGCTGACACATTGGGCCGCCTCCGTCCCTTCTTCATGAAAGTGGTGGGCACTGGAGTCGTAGGTTTTGGTTTGAAGGGTTGGGAACTCAGTGTTGCCAACCTCACTATGGCACTGAGTGCAAATCGCATTGCCTTCAGCTTTCAGTTCAGCACTGTGGGAATCGTGGCAATTGGAACAGGTAACGCCCTTTTCATGCATTTTGCTCTGCAAGAAAGAACCATAGACATAAACCTCATCCAGTATCTGCCCATCGGAATGGTAAAGGCCGGGCCGCAGCAAGGCGAGCACATAGTTTTCATTGAATGGCGTACCGGGCACCGGGCTGTCAGCGCCCAGTGGCTCACGACGAGAATGGCAGCGTGCACAAGAATTGAGTTCCGTTTTTTGTCTGTCCTTCAAATTGCCCTTTGCAAACGAGATGGTCAGCCCCTTGTCATCTATCCCAAGATATTTGGAAGCATCGAATGCCGCGGGATCCTGCGCCCATTTCACGTGGGCTTCTCCTCCACCATGACAGGAACTGCAGGATACAGTCAGTTCTTTCCAGGATGAATCGTAGCTGCGTTGGGTCGTGTCGTATCCCTTGACGAAACCGGTCTGATGGCATTCGGCGCATTGCGCTTGCCAATTTTTATAGGGTCCGGTCCAATGCAAGCCATCACCGGGCTTGTTGTCCTCATGGGGAAAGACAGAATACCAGCGCTTGTTCTGCGTGTCCCAGGCGACATCAAAAGTTTGCAGTTTACCCTTGTCCAGCTCTATCAGATATTGTTGCAGAGGTTCCACACCAACTGCGTATTTGATTTCATAGTCCTTGGCTGCGCCACCCTCAGTGGCCGTATTAATATAATGCTTGCCATCTCGAATGAAGAAGCGGCTTGTGGTTCCCTTGTGGGTAAATTCAACACCACTGAAATCACCTAAAATGTTTTCTGCAAGCGGTTCCCGCATGGCCCATCCATGATGTGAATTTTGCCAGGCGTCATAGGCTTGCGCGTGACAGGTCGCGCAGGTCTCCGAGCCAATCAACTCAGGTGCTTTGGGCTGTTCCGCACGAGCATAAGACTGCCACGACAAAACAAGCAGAACCAGAACCAGTGCCGCGGAGTTGAGCTTTGCAACCATCTGTATTTCTGAAAATGGCCGAACGCGCAGGCGCAGCAAAGCCCATAATCTAAACGTCAACATACCATCCCAAACTCGAATATTTGTTGCCAGTCAGCCTTGCAGGCGCAAACTAAATCCAATCGGCAATTATCTCGGACCGAGCATTACATTTTTTTGCATGAACTTGGTAGCATCAACTCACCAGAGTTTTGAAAAAGTGAACATGGGGCAAATCCCACGCCTCGCTTGCAATATAGTCAATGATGAAAATTCGGTTGCAGGATTCGAAACCTGGATATCAGCTATCGCTTGAGTGAACCGTCAGGTTCAATCTGGCCAAGGTCCGACAGGCTCACCAGGTCCACAATCGATTTTGCGCCCAGTTTCTTCATCATGTGGCCGCGGTGGACCTTGACCGTTTTTTCCGAAATCGACAAATGAGAAGCGATCTGCTTGTTCATGGCCCCGGTCAATACACATTTGAAAACCTGCAACTCCCGTTCGGTCAGCGATTCGATCAATTGCCTTGCCTGTTCACGATCTGTTTGCTCGCTTTGAGCTGCCTGACGAATCGATATTGCACGGGTCAGTGCCGCCAGAAGTGCTGTTTCAGCTACTGGTTTTTGCAGAAAATCGATGGCACCTGCCTTCATGGCTTTTACTGACATGGGAACATCACCATGGCCGGTCAAAAATACAATTGGAACGGTCACACCTTCACTGTTGAGAAGATTTTGCAGTTCCAGTCCGGTCATGTCGGGCAGATTGACATCAAGCAAAATGCAGTCGGCATTTCCGTACCTGTCATCCTTAATAAAGCTGGAAGCCGTATGGTAGATATGGGCACCATATCCAAAGGACGTCACCAGTCTGCGCAACGCGCGTGATGTCGAAATGTCATCTTCAATTATGCAAACATTGAACCCGCTGTCACGCATCCGCAGCCTCCAGGACTTTCGAATAGAGTGGCACTGAGAATTCAAACTGCGCGCCGCCCCCGGCAACCGGGTTGCAAGTCAGTTTTCCACCATGCAGTTCCACTATCCGCCTTGAAATCGAGAGCCCCATTCCAAGGCCTTCCCTTCGGGTTGTATAGAAAGGTTCAAAAATCCGTTTTAAATCGCGTTCATCAATACCCGGGCCATTGTCAGAAACATTGATCATGACTCGATTATCCTGACGACGCGCCGAAACGTTCAATATGCGATTTGTTTCCGAGTTCGCTTGTAACGCATTGATAGCGTTCACCATTAGATTCATGAGCACTTGTTGAATCTCTATTCTTCCCACCTGAACATCACCAATGTCTTCTTCAATGCTGGTCCGCATGGATATCCGGTGCTGGAGCAATTCCCCTGCAAGAATACGTTGAACCTCAAGAAACAAGTCCGCCAGATCGGTCCTGACAGCTTGCATTTCACTTTGCTGCAAGAGGCGTCTCATGCTTTTGATGAACTCTCCAGCCCGAATGTCATCATCAGCGATGTCGTCAAATATGTCTCGCAACTCATCGTGTGGAACATCATCCTTGTCCAGCAAACGCTGGCCAGCCTGAGCATTGCTCAAAATGGCCGCCAGGGGTTGATTGAGTTCATGGGCAAAGCCGGAGGCGAGTTCAACAAGAAAGGCAGCCCGGTCAAATCTCTCGATTGCTCTTTCAGACGATCGCAAATCTTCCTCGGCACTCTTGAGCGCTGAAATGTCCTGAACGATGGCCAGATAGCCTGCAATCGTCTTGTCAGAATTCGCAATCGGAACCGTCGCCCAGGTTAGGTTACGCACTGTACCGTCGGTTCCGATCAAGGGAAATTCCGAACGACGTCTCACCTGCCCCTTTTCGATCCTGCTTCGGATTTCAACCTGAACACTTATGGGAGTCAAATCGACAATATTGCGACCGATCAGCGAACCTGGTTTGCTGCCAAGCAGTGCCTCAATCCAGTGATTTGCATAATTGATATCACCATGACTCGTTGTGCCGATCACGCCCAGGTCCACATTGTCCACCAGAGTACGCCACCGGCGATTGCTGGCTTTTAACTCTTCCGCTACGCGAATGGTCTGGCTGGCCTGATTGACCAGTTCAACGCCAAGGGCGACGGTTATTGCAACGAAGGCCCACGAAATCATGTAAGGGAGGCTGACAATGTTTTCGTCAACCAGAATTGCTTGCAGTCCTGCAACAGTGATGAAGAAGAGAATTGCGCTACCAGCAACCACAGCGCGGCGTCTGGCCCCCGATTTGAAAGCACGACGAGATGCATCTGCGACATAAAAAATGATCACCAGCGTGGCCATTTCCGTCAGGATTCGCAACGGATTGGCCTCCCCAACGGGCTGGTACCAGACTTCTCCCCAAAATGTCTGATTTTGCTCAACATTGGTCAGCAGACTGAAGGTCAGGTTGCCGGGCATGGCGAAATTGGCGATGAACCCAATGGTCCAAAGCCCCGTCACCAACCAAGCAAGCCAGACCCGGTCGTGCCGTATATAGAAATGGACAAACCAGACGAGGGACACAATCAATACAAAAATTACAGCATTGCCAAGCAGCGCATAGTTTTGAATTGCTTCAAGGGAATCAGTTTTGGCTGTCTGCATTTCCAGGATTGCGGAAGCACTTGCAGCAAGCGACATGACCGCTGCAAGAGCAGATGTCGTCTTTTGAGTACGCCACCAAAACAGCAATTGTATGAAAGACATGGTGAATGCGATCGCTGCAACCATTGACCACAAGATTTCAATCATGCCCAAACACAACTCCTGATCAAGAGTGCCCAAAGAAGCACCAGACCCTCTTAGACTCGACCAAATTCAGCCAGTGTCTGATTTCTACATCGTTTGAAACAGTGGTCAAACAGGACAATCACGTAGATTGTTCACATTTGCTCGGAAAGGCTTGAAGTCACGCGGCTCTGAGCCTGTTTGTTGTATCAGCTCATCTGTTTGCCGGTTGGTGGCAATTCCACTCAACTTGCACTTGAAAACTTCAATCCGACAATACCGATTACAATCAGCCCGATGAAGAAGAAGCGAGCGAGGTTTGCCGGTTCGCCGAGAAACAAAACCCCAAGAGCGAACACTCCGACCGCTCCCAGGCCTGTCCAAACGGCATAGGCAGTGCCCACCGGAATCTCTCGCTGGGCCAACAACAACAATCCGCCACTAATTGCCATGCACACCACAGCCAACAGCATGGGCCAGACTTTCAACCCCTCATCCGTCCAGCCATATTTGAGGCCAATCGGCCAGCCCCACTCAAAAATTCCGGCAATGATTAAATAGACCCAACTCATTGGCGGGCTCCTTCCCTCATATGATGACCAGCGGTCAATGCAGGATTACATTCCGGCTAGCGGCGGCGTGCCCGATATTTGCGTTG
>JBPCWM010000141.1:0-5708 GCA_051009515.1 Rhizobiaceae bacterium
GTCAAACATTTCTCAATTCTCCCTTTCATGGAAGATCTGTCTAGAGTGCGATAAAAGCTCACAAATTGAATCTGCGCCATCTCAAAGCTTGCTTTTTCTTGTAGCTTTGGCATGACAGGTAAAACCAATCAAATTCGAGTATGCATTTGACCATTCGTCAACACCTGGGCGATTTGCCTGATCTATCAAACTATACAGACAGCGTTGCAATCGATACCGAAACGCTGGGGCTGAAACCCTTTCGCGACCGGTTATGCGTGGTTCAACTTTCACCTGGCGATGGAACTGCTGATATTGTTCAGATCAAAAAAGGCCAAAGCTCAGCGCCCAATATCGAAAAACTGCTGGCGGATGCGAATATCGTCAAATTGTTCCACTTTGGTCGGTTCGATATTGCAGTTCTGCAACACGCTTTCGGCGTGTTGGCGCAAAACGTCTACTGTACCAAAATTGCGTCCAGGCTGACACGCACCTACACCGACCGACACGGCTTGAAAAACCTGACACAGGAGCTGATCGGCATAGATATTTCAAAAGCCCAGCAGTCTTCAGACTGGGGCGCACCAACGCTGAGCAAAGAGCAGCTCGCCTACGCTGCATCCGACGTCTTGTACCTGCATCAGCTTAAGGCGGTCCTGGATTCGAGGCTGGCCCGCGAGGAACGCAGTGAACTTGCGCAAGCCTGTTTCGACTTTTTGCCTCAGCGGTGTATGCTGGACTTGAAGGGTTGGGAAGACAGCGACATATTTGCCCATTCTTAATTGATATCAGATAGTGGTTGTTCAATCTCAAAAATACCGCATTGCTGTGGCTACAAATTGGACACTGCCACACAGTGGAGGCAGAGTGGGTGCTGGACGGTTGCGGGGAACTGTCTGAGGCAATGAAACTGACGGGCTGGAGCCAATAATGGCACAAATTGCGGTGGATTATCACAATTCCGACCGGGAAATCGCAAATATGCGGACGGCCTCCGATTTCGCCAGGGCCTACAAGCATTCGCGAATTGTCAAAGCTTTGAAACTCGGGCTGCCCGTTGCTGCGGCAACGCTTATTGGAGTTTTCGCCATTTACGCAACCAGCACGACCGTTCCACTGGAAAATTTTACTGTTGACGAAATCAGCCTGCAAGAGGGCAAACTTGTTATGGATGCGCCAAAAATGGCTGGATTTGACAAGAACAGCCGCCCCTATGATGTAAGCGCCATGCAAGCCATACAAGATCTGGCTGAGCCTGGAAAAGTGTGGTTGAAGTCGATAGATGCACGACTGCCAATGGATGCTACTTCCTTTGCCAATCTTGATGCAGTTTCTGGTGTGTTCCTCACCGAAAGCGAAAAACTGCTGCTTGACAATACGGTATCAATTGCCGGTGCGCGAGGCATGGATCTAGTGTTGGAAAACGCTGATATCGATATCAAATCCGGGCTTATGCAAAGCGACAGACCGGTCAAAGTGACCTCCGAGAATACCAAGCTGCAAGCAGATTCAGTCCGTGTTGAAGAAAACGGCAAACGCATTATCTTCAATGAGCGGGTCAAGATGACAATCGTGAGACCCGTTGAACGCGGTGTTTCACCAGCACAGACGGAATGATTGGCAGCAAATGACACCCGGATGCTCACTCTCAATGAGATCATATTTCCTCATAGGCTTTTGCCTATTGCTGTCCGTCAGCGGTTCCGCGCTGGCACAGGTTTCCGGTCAGGCTTTTGAGGGGTTCAGGGGCAATAGCAAGGATCCGGTTCAAATCGAAGCTGATCAGCTGGAAGTCATTGACGAAAAAGCGCAGGCCATTTTCAAAGGAAATGTCAAAGTCCGCCAGGGTAGCAGTTTGATCTCCACCAGCAGGCTCACCGTAACCTACGCCAAGGGTGGCAATGGTGGCCAAAACGACATCAAACAGTTGGACATGACCGGTGGCCTGATCGTGACATCAAATGCAAATACGGTAACTGCGGATCAGGGAACCTATCACGTGGAGACTGAAAATATTGTTTTGACTGGCAAGGTGGTTGTCAGTCAGGGGCCAAATGTTGCCAGCGGATGCAAACTGGTTGCCAACCTGAAGACAAATCAGGCAAAACTTGAAGCCTGCAAGGGTGGTGGTCGGGTGAGATCGGTATTCACACCCGGGTCAGACCGATAAGACACACTGCAAAACACCCATAAGTGATGATCAAAGCTTGAAACTCCCTTCCATGTTCAAGAAATTTCGACAATCCGGCGATGAGGACAAGCAAGCGCTTGCGACACCGGCCTTGTCGGTTTCTCCGCCTGGTGCGCCCCACCAACCGCAATCACGAGACGGTGTGCTGCTGGCGCGCGGGCTGATGAAAACCTATAAGCAACGAACAGTTGTCAATGGTGCAAGTCTTGGTGTGCGGAGAGGCGAATCCGTCGGTCTTCTGGGGCCAAACGGAGCCGGAAAAACAACCTGCTTTTACATGATTACCGGTCTGGTTCGCCCCGATGCCGGGTCGATTGAATTGGATGGGCACGATGTCACCACCATGCCCATGTATCGTCGTGCCCGCCTCGGAATTGGCTATTTGCCACAGGAAGCCTCCATCTTTCGCGGTCTGTCCGTCGAAAACAACATCCGCGCTGTGCTGGAAGTAGTTGAAAGCAGTAAGAAAAGTCGCGAACATCAGTTGGATTCACTTCTTGATGAATTCAAGATTGGCCATCTGAGAAAATCGCCCTCCATTGCCCTGTCGGGTGGTGAACGCCGGCGTCTGGAAATCGCCAGAGCATTGGCTTCACGCCCGGCGTTCATGCTACTTGACGAGCCATTTGCCGGTGTTGATCCCATCGCTGTAGGGGATATTCAAGAACTGGTACGCCACCTCACGCGGCGCGGTATTGGTGTACTGATCACCGACCACAATGTGCGCGAAACGCTGGGATTGATCGACAGAGCCTATATAATTGCCTCCGGTCAGGTGCTGACTCACGGCCAACCGCAAGAGATTGTTAACAATCCCGACGTTCGAAGACTCTATTTGGGCGAACAATTTACACTTTAGTTGTCTCCGCTTGCTAACAATCGCACGATTGGAGTAAGTTGGCACGAAAATTGCCTAATGGGGCGCTTCTCACCGTTGTAAGTCCAAACAACCGGATTGTATCCGGTACCGGTCGCGTATTTGGGGAAAGTTGTAACATGGCATTTGCACAAAAGCTGACAATGCGTCAGGGCCAAAGCCTGGTGATGACGCCCCAGTTGAGTCAGTCCATAAAGCTTCTCACTCTGTCTAATATTGAGCTCGCCGCCTTCGTCGAGGCTGAGATAGAAAAGAACCCGGTACTGGAAGCTGCGCCCAACCAACCCCTGTCTGATCGTACGGGGCAAGCAGATCAACCAGTGGTTGATGCGGTCAGAGATCTGACCAATGACACAGAACTGGAAACAAGTGCCAAAGCGCTGAGCGAGAATTTGGGAACCAGTCTTGAGAACGTCTATCCGGACGAGCAGGATTACCGGGCACCCGCATCAGACAATGCCAAGACCAAAGAAGAATACGACAGCAGAATCTCAACCGGCGGTCTGCAACTGAGCAGCGCTGTTTCTGCCCATGACCAGACCGTTGCAGACTATACAGCTGCCCAGGAAACTTTGCAGGATACATTAACTGGCCAATTGGCGATCAGCGGTGCACCAATAACAATCTCCAAGATTGCCTCGGACATCATCGACAATCTGGATCCCGCTGGGTATCTGCGCACCGACCTGCCGGATATTGCCGAACGGCTGGGCGCCATTGAAAATGAATGTGAAATTGCATTGAAACTGGTGCAAAGCTTTGAGCCAACAGGAGTCGGTGCCCGCAGCCTGGAAGAATGCCTTCGCCTTCAATTGAAAGATCAAGACCGACTGGACCCGGCCATTGATGCGGTTTTGGACAACCTTGATTTACTGGCCAAGCGGGATTTCGCCGCTCTTCAATCTTTGAGCGGTCTGGATATGGAGGATCTTGGTGACATCCTGCTCGAAATCCAGTCACTCGACCCCAAACCGGGAACGATCTTCGAGAGCACACCCGTCCAGCACATCGTTCCGGACGTTTTCGTCAGCGAGAATCCCGATGGGTCCTGGCATATAGAACTGAACACCGAGACCCTGCCAAGAGTTCTGGTAAACAACGAATATATGGCCGATATAGGCGGCAAGCTCAGCAGTGAGAATGAAAAGGAGTTCATCTCCGATTGTTTACAAACGGCAAATTGGCTCACCAAAAGCCTTGATCAACGCGCCCAGACGATTTTGAAAGTGAGCCGTGAAATCGTCAAGCAGCAAGACGCTTTTCTCGCTTATGGGGTGCGCCATTTGCGCCCACTGACCCTGCAAATGGTGGCCGATGAAATCGAAATGCATGAGTCGTCTGTCAGTCGGGTTACCTCCAACAAATACATGCTAACACCCCGTGGATTATTTGAACTGAAATATTTTTTCACAACTGGCATCAACCATTCAGGAAATGGGGAAAATCACTCATCTGAGTCCGTTAGGGACAGGATCAAAGCGATGATCAATGCTGAAACGTCCAAGACAGTGCTGAGTGATGAGGCCATTGTGGATAAATTAAACGACGACGGCATCGAAATTGCGCGACGTACCGTTGCCAAATATCGTGAAGCCATGCAGATCCCCTCCTCCGTTCAAAGACGACGTGAAAAGAAGGCCTTGGAGGCTGCCAGTGGGTCTCAGATTGGTGAGCAATCTGTAGAACTGACGCATTGACATTTTGCCACAGCCGCAATACCACCGCCTTCAAAAGCGTTGGAGACAAACCCGATGGGTCACCTTCGCGCAAAAACTGAATTGTCAAGCTTCCATCGTGCCATAACACCGGTGTAAACTCATCTGGCAAGACTGCTTCATTGTCACCTTGCCTCCACCAACTATGGCACATGCTAGGCCGCTGCACACCGAAACAAGGATTAGTTGATATGACGCTTCGTATTTCAGGCAAACACATGGATGTCGGAGATAGTCTGAAAGGCAAAATCGAAGATCGCATAAATGATGCGGTGGGCAAATATTTTGGTCATGGGTTCAACGGCCACGTCACGCTCGAAAAGCAAGGGTCCTTTTTTGCCTGCGATTGCCTGCTGAACCTTGATTCTGGTGTCACTTTGCAGACCAGCGCTCGTGAGCCTGACGCCCATACCAGTTTCGAGCGCGCCGCTGAGCGTATTGAAAAGCGTTTGCGCCGCTACAAGCGCAAATTGAAAGATCACCATCTGGGCAATCATTCTGCAGATCAGGCTGCTGTCGCCTATTCAGTGATGACGACACCTGATGAAGACGAAGAAGTCGCTGAGGACTTCGCTCCTCTGGTAGTCGCGGAAAGCTCCATGACCGTGCGGACACAAACCGTGGCCATGGCGGTTATGCAACTTGAACTCATGGACCAGCCGGTCAATGTGTTCAAGAACGCCGCAAATGGTGAAGTAAACGTTGTCTATCGCCGCACCGATGGAAACGTTGGATGGGTCGACCCGTCTTCCGTATCCGGAAAATAACAATTCAAACTATTGACGAACTTTCCAGTCCTGATCGGGCCGAAGTAGGAAAATAGAAAATGGATATCAGCGAGATCATCGGCCCCAGCAGCGTATTGGCCAATTTGAAACCCAGTTCCAAGAAGCAGGTCTTACAGGAATTGGCAGAAGTCGGTGCGCGCGAAACCGATATTGAATGC
>JBPCWM010000142.1:0-3206 GCA_051009515.1 Rhizobiaceae bacterium
CCGCGACCTGCGCGCTTTGGCAGATGCCAAAACCAAAGGGTTGTTAAAACGCGCTCGCGGTGTCGGCGCCAGATTTGGCTCCAAACAGAAAGCACGTTATTGCCAATTGAAGAATTCAGGTGTCCCAATCCAGTGGGTTGTCAATGATTTGGACACCGGCCAGGTGATCGCCCGCAGTCGAAATGCGCAACAACTCTACTTTGGTGCTTCAGTTGCCAAACTTTTTGTCGCAGCGGCGTTTCTTGACAAAACGAATGGACAATTCTCCCAAAAGCAACTGCGTGAACTGGTGCGTATGATCGTCATATCAGATAACCCCGCGTGGAAGTCACTGCAGCGACAAACTGGTGGAAGCGATAGCAATTATGCCGGTCGGGTGGCCGTGCAGGCGTTTGTGAAACGTATGGGGTATCCTACTATCCAAGGATATCAGGGCTGGATGAAGCACAAGAACGGCACACGGGAACACGGCAACGAGTTGAATGCGCTGGAACTCGCACGTTTCCTTTTCGATACCTATCAACAAAAATATCCCGGGGCTGATGTGCTCTGGGAGATCATGCGAGCCACAAGAACGGGACGCAGCAAGATTGGCAAATACACTCCCAGCCAACTTTTTATTGGTGGAAAGACAGGCACCTACGATGGACCCAATGAAAGCCCGGCAACGGTGCGCCTCGCCAAAATAGGTGCGCGGAATCACGCGGTCACACTCTTCACTGATCGCGGAACATTTGGAATTTCGGTGCTCGCAAATACCTCCAGAAACGAGGATGTAGCTATTCTGGGAGGGGGGCTGATGCGAGAATACCTGGGTGTGAAACCAGCCGTAAAGTGCTAGCCGCGTTCAAGTCAGATCAAGGCAACTTGGCCACACGGCTCGTCCGATAGGTCTGCACCGATAACTGCTGATCAAAGATGATCCCATTGACCCAATGTCAGTAAATGGCAATCTGCAATCTCAGGGAAAACCGTTGCAATCAGCAAGTTCCTCCTGCCCAAAGGCATTGAATACTGATCTCAGAAACCACTAACCGTTTACAAATCAACCCGATAACAGCCATTATCACTGGGCAAAATATCCGGAACCTATATTGCTCAATGGAGCCTATTATTCACAGCGAATGGCCCGTTTTCCGCGGTATATGATGTAGCTGCAAATGTGGGTTAAATTGCGCGTACGACGATTGTCGAACACCGGCATGTCAGGATCGCCGGCAGCAGCGCGCACACCACGTGTAACTGGCTTGCCATACCAGATGTGCCATTTGAGCAGTTTTTGCAATTCAGCATGGTCTCGCGCCGTGGGAAAGGTCTCTTGCGCTGCAATCGAATTTGCCGCGGTAAAGACTGCAGCGACGCAGATAAATCGATAAAATAACTTGGTCACATCTTGTCCTTTTGACAACTGTGGGAGTTTCGCGGGTCTAGTCTCCGCACCAACCAAAGAGCATTAACTCATTGATTCTGATGTTTTCAAGTTAACTGGGTTGGAATAGCGGAGCAATCCAATACTATGCCATAAGCTGCCCAATATCATCTCCTTAAGTCAATCCGCTGGCGATGAGCCGCAGACCCATGATCAGGAACGCAAATAGCACGACCTTTCGAAATTGGGCCTGAGATACCCGTTCGCGCATCGCCTGGCCGAGCATGAACCCAACAAGAACCACCACCAGCCCAGCGAGTGATTTCAGCAATACGGGTACTGTGATAAGTCCGGCAACGAACTGGCCCGCTCCAAGTGGCAGACAGCCGGCAAGGAACAGAAATCCGGTAGCCCCGATAAAGCGCTCCTTCGGGGCATTTCGTGCCACGAGATACATGGCAACTACGGGAGACCAAATTGAGCTGAGCCCCCCAAGAATACCTGCCAACAGGCCAGCACCAATCTGACAACCCCGCCCACTGCCAACAGGCACCACGATCCCAACAAGCTGATTTACCGAAAAAATCACCATGGCAATTCCAATCGACATCGTCAGAAAGACTGTCGGATAATCCGCCATAAAAATAGAAGTCACAAATATTGCAACGATGATGGCCAGCGCAAACCAGAGATATTCTGAAACAATTTCCCGCTTGTGGGGGGCGTGGGCAAATTGCAGAATATTTGTGCCAAGTATTGGCAGCCACAACAGAGGTATGGCTTCTGTTGGAGGAATATAAAGGGTCATCAACCCGACAGCCGCCGCCGGCAACCCTATCCCAAGGAACCCTTTGATGAATCCGGCCAGCAAGAAAATGCCGACAAAGATCATCGCCAAAACCGGGTCAGGTGTGGGCAACATATCGGATACACTCATTACAGCAAATCCGGCACCAGTGGATCAGGCATTATTGCCATGCACCATTTCATAAAGTTTCAGACGCTGCACCTTACCAGATGGACCTTTGGGCAAATCGTCAAGAATGTGCACCTGCTCAGGGCTTTTAAACTTGCCCAGTCGGGCCGCGCAGTGGGCCAGCAGATCTTCAACGCTCGCCGAATGTCCGGGTTTGAAACGGATGCAAGCCTCCACACGCTGGCCGTATTGATCGCAAGGTACCGCAAAAGCCGCGGCTTCCAGAATGGATTCATGTTCCAGAAGGACCTCATCGACTTCACGCGGTGCAATGTTCTCACCGCCCTTGATAATGAGTTCCTTGATCCGGCTTGTCACAAAGACGAAACCGTCTTCATCCATGTGGCCCAAATCACCTGTACGCAGCCATCCTTCCTGAGTGATTGTTTTGGCGGTTTCTTCTGGTTGATGTAAATAGCCCTGCATAACATTGGCACCACGAACGAGGATTTCACCTGTCGTGCCCCTTGGCACTTCATTTTGATCGTCGTCACCAATGGTAACTTCATTGCCCACTGCAATTCCAGGAGATCCAATCTTCGACTTTCCAGGCGGCATGGGGTTGGAAAGAATTTGTGCACCCGTCTCGGTCAATCCCATGGTTTCGATAATCCGGATGCCAAAGCGCTTCTCAAATCGACGATGAATTTCCGGCGACAATGGTGCGGAGGCAGAACGCGAAAACCGTAAGCGGTCACGATCAATTTCCGGATCAACTTCCTCGTTGAGCAAATATACAAAATGAGTAGGAACGGCGCTAAACCAACTAACCTTGTTCTTTAAAACCTGCGCCCAAAATGCCTTGACAGAAAACCGATAGGGCATGACCAATCCACTGCGCGACATCAAGGTACCCAGAAC
>JBPCWM010000143.1:0-11227 GCA_051009515.1 Rhizobiaceae bacterium
GGACAGGGTGGTGGAAACCCTGCACCGGGAGGGTCTCAAGATCCTCATGTGCACACCCACGGCCACACCACCAAAATGGCTGGTTGATGAAATGCCGGACATGATCGCTATTCATACCGATGGCAGCCCCAGAAAATTCGGCTCTCGCCGTCACTATGATTTTTCCCACCATGGGTATCGGGCCGAGTGCGCGCGGATAACCGAGATATTGGGCAAGCGTTATGGAAGTCACCCGGCCGTCGTCGGCTGGCAGATCGACAATGAATATGGGTGTCATGATACAACTCTGAGCTATTCGGCAGCAGCGAAATCCGGGTTCCAGGATTGGCTGTCACAAAAATACCAATCGCCAGATGCGCTCAACCGGGCATGGGGCAACGTGTTCTGGTCAATGGAAATTAGTGAATTCAGCGATATCGAGTTGCCCAATCTGACGGTCACTGAACCTAACCCGTCTCATGTTCTGGAGTTTCGACGATACTCCTCTCAACAGGTGGTGGAATTTAATCGGTTGCAGGCCCAGATTTTGCGTAAACATTCGCCGGGTCGTGATCTCATCCATAATTTCATGGCCAAATTTCTAGAGTACGATCATTTTGACGTGTCCAAGGATCTTGATGTCGCTTCGTGGGATTCCTATCCGCTTGGGAATCTCGAGCGATTTGGTCCTGACGATGCCTGGAAAAACTGGTATTTGCGAGCCGGTGATCCGGATTTCCAAGCCTTCCACCACGATCTTTACCGGGCCTGTGGTGCGGGTCGCATGTGGGTGATGGAGCAACAACCGGGCCCGGTTAACTGGGCGCCATGGAACCCGGCTCCACATCCCGGAATGGTGCGTCTTTGGAGCCACGAGGCCTTTGCCCATGGTGCAGAAGTCGTTAGTTATTTCCGCTGGCGTCAGGCGCCGTTTGCCCAGGAACAGTTTCATGCCGCGTTGAACAGGCCGGATGGTACTCCTGATCTAGCGTATACCGAAGCGCAACAGGTTGCGGAGGAGATTCGGCAACTTCCCGTCGAGGCCAAGGAACAATCAAAGGTTGGGCTTGTCTTTGACTATCCTTCCCAGTGGGCCAGCGAAACCCAGCCTCAGGGACAGGACTATGACGGTTTTGAGCATGTGTTGGCATGGTATTCAGTCTTGCGAAAGCTTGGGCAAAGCATCGATATTTTGTCACCTGACTGTGGATTTGACGGTTACGAACTGATCGTGGTTCCACATCTCGTCATGGTCGACGGCGGGTTTGTTTCCAGGGCGCGGGAGAGTTCAGCGCGCTTCATCTTTGGCCCTCGCAGCGGTTCGCGCGGATCCACCCATGTCATTCCCGACACACTGGCTCCTGGCCCATTACAGCAATTGATCAATATCAAGGTGCTTCGCGCGGAAAGCATGCGTCCTGGCGTATTTGTGAGTGCCGGCAATAATGGTGCATTTCTGCGTTGGTTTGAACATGTGCTGCCTGGTGATCATGCCAAGCCGGTGTTTGAAACGGAAACCGGCGATCCCGCCTATGTAGAACAGGGGCGGTTTGCCTATCTGGCTGGCTGGGGCAATGAGGACATGTTGCACGTTGTCTTGCGCGGGGCTTTGGAGACGATTGGTGCTGATATCGTCGAAACGGGTGACGATCTGCGTATTTGCGACCGGGGGTCTTTGCGAACAATCATTAATTATGGCCCCAAAAGCCGTGATGCCAGCCATCTGATCTCAACTGGAGATGAAGTGCTGGTGGGTGGCGCTCAATTGGATGTTGCTGGAGTGACAATCCTGCATAGAAGCAGGACAAGCTAAAACACCACATTCATTGCGGTGATGGAGACGATCAGGAACAGAATGGTCATGCCACCGCCTGCGCGCAGGAAGTCGCGAACCGTATAACCAGCAGGCCCCATGATCAGGGCATTAACCTGATGGGTTGGGATCAGAAACGAGTTCGATGTTGAAATTGCCACCGTCAGGGCAAATATGGCCGGGTCGCCACCTGAAGCGACCGCAATGCTGACCGCCAGGGGAACCAGCAAGACTGTGGCTCCAACATTGGACATGATGAGGGTAAAGACTGTAGACAAGACCGCAACTCCAATCTGCAATCCCCAGATCGGTACGTCGTCCAGCGCAGCAAGAATTCCCGTTGCAATCCACTCCGCCGTACCGGTTGTCTGAACAGCACTGCCAAGGGGGATCAGGGAGGCGAGAAGGAAAACCGTGTTCCACCCCACAGCGGCATAGGCCTCATCAATTCGCAACACCCGGCTAACGATCATTCCAGCCGCACCGGTCAGCAGGCAAAGCGACAGCAGTACATTAGTAAAGAGAATCATCGCGATTGAGATCGAGAAGAACGTCAAAGCCCAACCGAGCTTTTTGGGGCGCAGTTCTTCCTGCGGATAGTCACTGGTGACGATCACAAAATCGCGGTCTGACTGTAAATCACTCAAGGCTTTCCACGAAGTATGAACCAATATGGTATCGCCTGCACGCAGGGGTTCAAAACCGATGACCGTGGGTTCATGATCATCGGTGCTGATATGGCTGAGGACATCTTCTCCGCGGTAAATGGCGAGCAGTGAAAAACCGTAACGCTCACGAGCACGCACCCCCCGGGCCGATTTTCCAATCATGGCCGAATCCGGTGGAATCACGATTTCTGCCACACCACACCGATGGCTGGCCAGATCGCGAGCAAATTTGTCGATCCGCGGATGGATGATCAGGTCGTTTTGCACTGCAAAGCGGCGAATGGCACTAGGTTGTCCCATAACGGCCAGGCGGCAGGGTGCCTCAAGAGAATCCAGAACAATCGGAGCCAGGTAGGATTTGTTGTTCACGTGGATTGCAATGACATAGATGTTAAATTCAGAGTGAATATCCAACAACGTCCTGCCAGCAATTGGCGAATCTGCCGGGACACTCAGCTCGGTATAACCAGAATCGAGACCATATAGGCGGCCGAGATATTCCGACCTGATATCGGCAGCGCTTGGGCCATCATTGGTGGAACCGGGCAATAGAAAACGGCCGAACAGTACGAAGTACAGAATACCTGTCAGTACCAAACAGGCGCCAATCGGAGTAACTGAAAACAGACTGAATGGCTGCATTTGCTGGTCGACGGGCAGACCTGAATTGGCGCTGGCAATCAGGTCATTCAAAAGGATCAGAGGAGACGAGCCAACCATTGTGATCGTGCCACCGAGTATGGCGCAAAATCCCATTGGCATGAGCAGTCTTGACAGCGGGATTTCCGTGCGCGTGGATATCCGCGATACAACCGGCAGGAAAAGGGCCGCGGCACCCACATTTTGCATGAATGAGGAAATCACGCCCACGGTCGAGGAAACAATTGGAATTATCCGCTCTTCGGTTTCGCCACCTATTCGTAGAATTACGGCCGTTACAGCAGACATGACGCCGGTTTTGTCCAGACCAGCACCAATGATCATGACAGCAATGATCGAAATAACCGCATTGGACGCAAATCCATCAAACAGCGTGCTTGGATCTCCGATATTTTCAAGCCCCGGAACGTAGCCCAGCAGACCGAGAATAACGAGGATCAGGATCGCGGTTACATCAACACGCACCAATTCTGTAACGAATAGAATAACTGTCATGGTCAACAGCACCAATACGGCTGTCATTTCCACTGTCAGTCCCAGGCTTTCCATTCAATTCCCACCAAAGCGCTTACGAATTAATTCCCTCAAGCGATGATGGCTTTTGACTCCACACTGCTAAAAAATGCAAGCGAAAGTCGACAAATTCCATTGAAATTGCCGATTTTGTGATTTCTATCAGCAGAATGACCGGCTTTCCGCTAAAGAACGCTGGCGCCGGTATCAGCGCCGCTGACATTGGTGCGGAAGGCTGTGAGCAATTCCACACCCATGCCAAACTGATTGTGAGCAAGATCAGCGGTGGCAGCTTCGCGGGCATTCCATTCCTCTGCGTCCACCAATGCGGTCAAGTCGCCGGTTGTTGCGTCCAGGCGTAAAATGTCGCCGTCTCGCAACTTGGATATTCCGCCTCCGTCCACCGCTTCGGGCGTGACGTGAATGGCAGCTGGCACCTTGCCCGATGCTCCTGACATTCGTCCGTCAGTGATCAATGCAACCTTGTGGCCACGATCCTGCAACACACCCAGAGGCGGGGTAAGTTTGTGGAGTTCCGGCATGCCGTTGGCCTTGGGGCCCTGAAATCGGCAAACGGCTATAACATCGGTGTTCAATTCACCCGCATCGAAGGCTTCTTTGATGCCGGTCTGGGTTTCAAAAATGCGGACCGGGGCTTCAACAATGTGATGCTCCTCTTTCAAAGCAGAAGTCTTGATCACCGCTGTCCCAATATTGCCTGTAAGCAGTTTCAGGCCACCATCATTGGAAAATGGTTTGGCAACGGTGGAAAGAATGTTTGTATTCCCAGCCGTGTCTGGAGCATCAGTCCAGACCACGGTGTCCCCTTCAAGCTTCGGTTCGCGGGCCTGATGAGATAATCCGCGTCCGGATATGGTCATGACGTCTTCGTGTAAGTGACCTTCCTTGAGCAACTGGCTGATCACGTAAGGTAATCCTCCAGCAGCATGGAAATGATTCACATCTGCAAAACCGTTGGGATAGACTCTGGCCAGCAATGGCGTGCAGTCAGCCAGATCAGACAAGTCCTGCAGTGTCAGCACAATGCCAGCAGCTTTTGCAATTGCGACAAGATGCAAAACATGGTTCGTCGAGCCACCTGTGGAGTGCAAACCGATGACAGCATTGACGATACTTTTCTCGTCGATCATTTCTCCGACCGGCGTGAACTCATTGCCGGTGGCGGTAATCGCGAGAGCCCGTTTGGCAGCTTGTCTTGTCAGGGCATCGCGCAGGCTGGTGTCGGGATTAACGAAGCTGGAACCCGGCAGGTGCAGGCCCATGAACTCCATCAACATCTGATTGGAATTGGCTGTACCGTAAAAGGTGCAGGTGCCCGGTGAGTGATAGGAGGCGCTTTCCGCCTTCAACAATTCGTCTCTTCCAACTTTGCCTTCAGCATAAAGCTGACGCACCTTGACCTTTTCGGTATTCGGCAATCCAGAGGGCATGGGCCCGGCAGGCACGAAGACGGCAGGCAGATGACCAAATGTCAGCGCGCCGATCAAAAGGCCCGGCACGATTTTGTCGCAGACACCCAGATAAAGAGCCGCATCGAACATGTTGTGGGACAGGCCTACCGCCGTGGCCATGGCAATGATGTCGCGAGAAAACAGCGACAGTTCCATGCCCTTTTGCCCCTGAGTGACACCATCACACATGGCAGGCACGCCGGATGCCACCTGGGCAACTCCCCCGGCTTCACGGGCCGCGGACTTTATAATGTCGGGGAACCGCTCAAAGGGCTGGTGAGCCGACAGCATGTCGTTGAAGGACGTTATGATGGCAAGGTTTGGTACGACATCCCCGCTGAGCGCTGCCTTGTCACCGGCATTGCAGGCTGCAAATCCATGTACCAGATTGGTGCAACTCAGGCTTGACCGGTGCGGTCCGCTTTCGGCGGCGGTAGCAACCCGCGCCAGATAGGCTTCTCTTGTGGGGGTGCTTCTTTCAACGATGCGTTTGGTAACGGCTGCAATGGCAGGAATCGTCATTTCAAAGGTTTCCAGTCAGGTGCTGTGTTTCGGGTGTATTTCAAGGTGCCCAATAGACATGGAGTTTGACCTGCGGGTGACGCAGAACATGGCGAATGGGCAGTGCGTTTACCGGTCCATCGAGGCAGGCCTGTTCAAAGATCTTGCGCTTTTCATCGCCCTCAATGTGCAGGAACAGATTGCTGGCCGATGCGATCACGGGCAGGGTCATGGTAATACGGGGTTCATCCGCGCCCGGTGCTTGCATGGATATGAAATACGACGTGGCGTTGGGTGAAGTTGCAGCGTCCAGGTTGTCGCCGTCGGGGAAAAAGGAGGCCGTATGGCCATCTGTTCCCATGCCCAATGTGATGACATCAAATGGGAGTTCCTCGTCCTCTTCAAGTCGAGAATGGGCCAGTTGGGCTGCTTCTGCCGCAGAATACCCGTCTTGATAAAGAGACAAAAACTCCAAATCCGTGCTGTCCTGCAGACCCATACAAGAGCGGATCATGCGCTCATTGCTGCGTTCGTCATTGGCAGGGACAAACCGTTCGTCGACAAGCGCATAATAGGTCATGTTCTTGTTCGGCTGCAGCTTTTCTGAAAGCTGTTCTAGTAGCATTTTTGGGGTTGAGCCACCTGACAGGGCTATGGAGGCAAAGTTGCCCGCCGAATGGTCGACTTCCAACAGGTCCGCGATTCGGTCTGACAATTGACCGGCCAGCTCTTCGCGAGTCTCAAACTCATGAAATTCAATGACGGCCATCATGCGTCTCCGTCATTCCAGGTGCGTCCGTCCCGCTCGATCAGTGCAATTGCCTGGCTCGGCCCCCAAGTGCCGGCGGTGTAGCTGCTCACCGGATGATTTGTTTCGCTCCAGGCCTCAAAAATCGGGTCGATCCATTTCCATGCTGCTTCCACTTCATCGCGGCGCATGAAAAGCGTCTGATTGCCTCTGATCACGTCCAGCAACAGCCGTTCATAGGCATCGGGATTATGGCCATCAAAATTATCGGCAAAGCTCATGTCGAGTGGGATTTGCTTCAACCGCATGCCGCCCGGACCCGGGTCCTTGATCATGATCCACTGTTTTACCGATTCATCGGGTTGCAGGCGCAGGACCAGTCGATTGGAGATTGGGGCTCCAGCGCCTTCCCCGAAAATGGAGTGGGGCACGGGTTGGAATTGAATAACAATCTCAGACGTGCGCATGGCCATGCGCTTGCCGGTGCGCAAATAGAAAGGCACGCCGGACCAGCGCCAGTTTTCCACCTCGGCCTTAAGAGCCACAAATGTCGCCGTATCGCTTTCCTCACCCAGTTCTTCAAGATAACCGTCAACCTTGCCTTCGGGACCGGCACCTGTCTTGTACTGGGCGCGGACGGTGTTTTCAGCCGGTATGGGTTTTAAGGATTTCAGAACCTTGAGCTTCTCATCGCGAATGGAGTCTGCATCGCCAGTCGCCGGTGCCTCCATGGCCACCAGACACAACAACTGCATGAGATGGTTTTGTACCATGTCGCGCATGGCGCCGGACTGATCGTAGTAGCCGGCTCGTTCACCTACACCCACGGTCTCCGCGACTGTAATCTGGACATGGTCAATATGGGAGCAGTTCCACAGCGGCTCAAACAGGGCATTGGCAAAGCGCAGCGCCAACAGATTTTGCACAGTCTCCTTGCCCAGATAATGATCGATACGGAAAACCTGTTCTTCACCGAAATGCAGACCAACTTCGTTGTTGAGTTCCCTGGCAGAAGGCAGGTCACGGCCAAAGGGCTTTTCGATAACCAACCGGGAGCGTTGATCTATCAGTTCGAATTTCTCGAGCTGGCGGGTAATCGGTCCGAAAAGTGATGGACCAACCGCCAGATAATAAGCCCTGATCTTGTCTGATCCGCCTTCGGCAAGCTTGTTTTTCAGGTCTTCCCAGCCCTCATCTGACTGGACATCTATTTTAACATAATCGAGCCGTGCCAAAAAGCGATCCAGGCTGTCATCGCTTCGCTGGTTCTCGGCAATGTGCTCACGCAAGGCGTCATGGGCAAATTTTTGATATTCTTCACGGCTAAACTCACCGCGCGAGGCTCCGATAAATCGGGCTCCGTCTGGCAATTGTCCGTCGTGATCTCGGTGATACAGGGCTGGCAACAGTTTGCGCTGCGACAGGTCTCCTGTTCCGCCAAATATGACATAGTCAAAGGGTTCTACGGGGATGATTTTGCTGGTCATGAGACATATATGGCATTGGAACGCTGAAATTTCAATCGATTTAAATGATCTTATTACCCGGCACAAGCTTTATCTTGATAGTAGACTGCCAGCTGACCGCAAGGGGTGGTAGACAATTTTTGGCGCAGTGGATGTCCAGAAAGATTGCTTCTCTCGCGGCGAGAATTGATCTAGCCTCTTGCCTTCAGATTTGGAGGATTGATATGCGACTGGAAGGCAAAACTGCGGTAATTACTGGTGCGGGTTCGGGCTTTGGTGAAGGCATGGCAAAGCGCTTTGCGCAGGAAGGCGCGAATGTGGTGGTTGCTGACCTGAACGGTGATCAGGCAGAGCGAGTTGCGGTCGATATCGGCGAAAGAGCCGTTGCCTTGCAGGTGGATGTTGCGCGGGCCCAGGACAATCAGGCCATGGCTGCTGCTGCCATTAGCCATTTCAAACGTCTCGACATATTTGTGCTCAATGCCGGAGTAACCCACAAAAACAAGTCGCTCCTTGATGTGGATGAGCAGGAATTTGAACGCATAGGCGATGTCAACATGAAAGCACTTTACCATGCCAGCCGCGCTGTTGTGCCGCTCATGGAAAAACAGGGTGGCGGCACAATATTGGCCACTGCCTCGACTGCTGGCCTGCGACCCAGGCCAGGGCTGGTGTGGTACAATGCCTCCAAGGCCTGGGTGATCAATGCCTGTAAATGCATGGCGGTAGAACTTGCACCAAAGAATATTCGCGTTAATTCTCTATGCCCGGTAGCGGGGGAAACTGGAATGCTGGCGGATTTCATGGGAGAGGACACGCCTGAAATTCGCGAAAAATTCAAGAGTGTCATTCCACTGAGCCGTTTCAGCCAGCCTCGGGATATGGCCAATGCAGCGCTCTATCTTGTTTCGGATGAAGCGGATTTTATTACAGGCGTCGCCTTGGAAGTCGACGGAGGGCGATGCGTCTAGGCGAGCGCATTGTCCAGATCGGCGATGAGGTCATCGCAATTCTCAATGCCGACGGACAGGCGCAAAAGGTTTTCCGGTACGTCTTCTTCGATTGTGTGACGGTGCTCGACCAGGCTTTCCACACCTCCAAGAGATGTTGCCCGTTTGAACAGGTTGAGCTTGCCAATTGCCAGCAAGGCATCTTTCTTTTTGCCTTTTAGTTGAACCGAAAGCAGGCAACCAAAGCCACCCGACATCTGGCTTTCAGCAACTTTGTGTCCGGGATCAGAGGGAAGGCCGGGATAGAGCACGCGCTCAATAGCGGCATGCCGTTCGAGGTGGTGGGCAATTTTCAATGCATTTTGGCTCATTCGTTCCATACGTAGGGGCAAGGTGCGCATGCCGCGAATTAGCAACCAGGCTTCAAAAGCCCCCATTACAGCGCCTGCATCGTGTCGGTCCGTCAGCATTTCCTGCCAGCGAGGGTTGGATTTTTCGGCACATCCCAGAAACCCGGCCAGAACATCACTATGGCCATTGATAGCCTTGGTGGCCGAATGCATGACGATATCTGCGCCCAAATCCAGCGGTTGAGAAAGGACCGGAG
The DNA here is from genome assembly GCA_051009515.1 of Rhizobiaceae bacterium. Lineage (GTDB taxonomy): Bacteria > Pseudomonadota > Alphaproteobacteria > Rhizobiales > Rhizobiaceae > Pseudahrensia. The sequence goes on from JBPCWM010000143.1 coordinate 9,378, forward strand.
AAGCGGCAGTTGAATCGACCACCAATGTAGCCCCCATTTCGTGGGCGATCTTCGCTGCCCCCCGAATATCGGTGACTTTTAAATATGGGTTGGACGGGGTTTCGATCCAAACGATATCGCTGGGAGCGGCGACGCTGTGCAGCAAATCCATGTCAGAACAGTCAATCTCGACCAGCTCAATGTCCCGGCGTTTGCAAAAGTCACGGGTCCATTTTGTGGCCCCCCAATAGATGCCTGATTGCAAAATGATTCGTCCACCATTTGGGACGGTGCGCATGACCGATGCAACTGCTGCCATTCCGGATGGAAGCAGCAAGCCGTCGTCTGCATGTTCTGCAGCGCTAAGTATTCGTTCTCCCAATCGCACCAGATCATTATCGTCACGGGCGTAGATATGACCCGCAGACAGGGGCACATTGTCTTCGTTGCGTACGAAGGTTGTGGCGGATTGTATTGCGGGCACTATTCCACCGGTTTGGGGGTCGATCGCTCCGTCTGCCTGCACGAACAGGGTTTCGAGCGATGGTGTATTTTTTGCGCTACTCATTTTCAGGCTTCTTTGTGGTCTTGAACTGCTCGCGCAGGCTTGCGCAATGATCGGTATCGTCAAACTCAGGTGTGAAAATAACATAGTCGTAAATCGGAGCGCCATCTTGAGACAGCAATTCATAATCGGCAAAGGAGAGCCTGTCCGGCTGCACTTCGATCAGGCCTATAGCCAGATTGTGCGCGTTGGGAATTCGAACCTGGACGGAGTTGCTTCCAGTCTGTGTGCCCGCCGCTCCGAACAGGTCTCCCAGTTTTAGAGTTTTTGCCCCCGGCAAGAGAGTTTCCAGCACAAGTGGAACGCCTCTGTCTTTTCTGACATGGCCATTTCCGGCAATCAGGATTGAACCAAATTTGAGACCTGACTTGATCATGGCATCGGCCATGGAACCGTCTCGGGCACGTTGTACTTTCAACATGGCGGGCAAGACGGATCGGGGCATCAAGCCGCAATGCGACAGATCAATAGCGTCCAGAAATTCATTTTCGACATTGCTTTCAAGCGTAGTATTAACCGCAAAATCTTCAATCTGCTTTTGGGTTAACGCATCCCAGCCAGTTTTGGATATTCTGCGTGTCAGTTCACGATCCAGATTGCCGGCTACCATTGGCAGATTGTTTCTTGCCGCAGCAAGTGCAACTGGCCGATAGATGTCCCAGGAATACCATCCGCGTTCTTCCCATTTCACCGCCTTGGCGAATTCATCCAGCTTGGGGTCCCGCGTCAGATCGAACCTGGCAACTTCACGAGACAGACTGCGCGGGACCATTTCGTAGACAACAGATGGACGGCGACCGCGGCTGGAAGATGCCATGGCATCGATCAGATTTGCCTGAATTACGTGGTGATCCGGATTGTCATGTATTTCACCGATCAGCACAAAGCGGGTGAGTTGAGCCTGCTTTACAAGTTGTTTGGAGTGGGATGGTTTTCCATTGCCCTTAAACAGTTTGCCAATCAGGGGATGATCGACATGGAGCTGGGATGTCCATTCTGACGGAACCAGTGGGCTCGACTGCGCCTTTGCCGGAGCTGCTGACACACAGCATGCAAGAATTCCAACCGCAATCAAAATGGCAAACGGCATCACGCAACTTTGCCGCTGTTAACCGCCCAATCCGTCAATTTGAGCATGAAGTCGTGGCAGGCTTCCATCTGAGATATGTCAATATATTCATCCGGCAGGTGGGCCTGTTCGATGCTGCCAGGGCCAAAAATGACACCGGGCACACCGGCATTTTGGAAATGGGCGGCCTCGGTGCCGTAGGCCACGCGGCCGGACTGGTTCAGGCCAGTGAGATGC
>JBPCWM010000144.1:0-11165 GCA_051009515.1 Rhizobiaceae bacterium
AGTCAGGGGTAACCCCGATCTGCTCCAAAAGAGCCAATCGACGGGGCGAACCGGAGGCAAGGACGAGTTTGGGACGGGTGGCCATAGCGCGTTTCAACTACCCCTGGATCGGACAAATTTTTGGCGATAGCAAACGCAATTGGTTGCTATTTGAAGCGATAAGTGATGCGACCTTTGGTCAGGTCGTACGGGGTCATCTCCACGAGCACCTTGTCACCCGCCAGGACGCGAATCCTGTTTTTGCGCATCCTACCCGCGGTATGGGCAATAATCTCGTGATCATTTTCGAGCTTGACCCGAAATGTCGCGTTGGGGAGCAATTCGCTCACTGTGCCTGGAAATTCCAGAACTTCTTCTTTCGCCATGCGTGTTACTTTTCCTTCACAGATTTATTGCCCAACGCCAACTTGGCAGGTGGCAATTTTGGGCGAACCTAACCGCAAATGCAGCATTTGTGAACAGCAAGGCCGATTGTTTATGGTCGAACAGTTGATTGAACCCACATTCCTACTAATCTGTCGTGCTCAGGTATGCAAAACGAGACTTGATCCGGTCCATCAATCGATCGCGAACATCGCGATAGGCATCCAGCATCTGCTCGCGAGAGCCCTGGACAACGGTGGGGTCTGCAGATGGCCAGTATTCAATATCTGTTGCATCAACATGCGCCATCTCTAACGCAACATGGTGCGCCGTGGGTGACAGAGTCACAATCAGATCAAAATAGCCTTCATCAAGATCTTCCAATGTTTTCGGCTGACGGTTATGAACATCAATTTTCAACTCATCCATGGCAAATTCGACAAAAGGATCGGGTGTTCCAGCACGAATACCTGCACTTGCGGTATAGATTTTCTTGCCAAACTGCGCGCGTGTAATGGCTTCTGCCATGGGAGATCGGATTACATTGTGGTTGCATATGTAGAGGACCGAACTGGGTTGCCGATCCGGCTTGGGCAGGGTTGGCGCGTTCATGAACTCACCCTCGCCAATGCAAAACACAGATCAAGGTGAACAGCCGACGAGCTGTGTCGAAGTCAATTTCGATTTTCCCGTTCAACCTTTCCCGCAAGGTCTCCGACCCTTCGTTGTGCAAACCTCGCCGGGCCATGTCGATGGCTTCGATCTGGCTGGGTGTGGCTGACCGGATGGCTTCATAATAGCTTTCACAGATTTGATAATACTCCCGTACAATCTTGCGAAAGGGCGTGAGTGAAAGAATGTGCGTGGTAACTGGATTGTCATCCCGGTCCGCGATGGAAAAAACCAGTCGCTGCTCTACCACACCAAGATTGAGACGGTATTCACCATTTGTGGCGGTTGCATCATGGCCGATCGGTTGAAAGGAGTTTTCTTCGATCAGGTCAAAAATTGCCACCGCCCGTTCGTGTTCAACGTCTGCATTGGCGCGCCCGATTGTGGCTTCGTCTAGAACCACATCAATCAATCTTGCCTTGATGGTATTGTCGCTCATCTCACGGTCATTGGTTGTGCTTGGGCTTGCCGCTGGCTGACCAAGCTGCACCTGTATCGGTCAATTGTGCCTCAATGCATTCAACGGTCAGTTGTAGTGCACCTCCACCGGCAAAATTGATTTGAATGGTACCCCCCGGATCATCTTCGTTGTCATTGGGATGAAACTCGATGGACAAGACAGATTTCACCTGAGTCTCGTCCGTTCGGTCAACTCCATTGGATCGGATTGACACGACCTGGGCGAAATGCAGTACGCTGCGGCGGCGTTCATAAGTTTTGAAGAGTCGCTTGCGCGCGCCCGGCGCTTCCCAGGCAAAGCGGTTGATCTGCAGGAAAAGCAGCCTTTTGGTGGGATCATATTCAATCTCGCAACTGCGCAATACGCTGTCCTGAACGTGAGCCGAGACTACAATCAGGTCGTCTGGGTCCATTGCCAGCAGTTTTAGGGGCCTTGCCATAACGGTGCATTTATCCTGTGCAAACGGATTTCATTTTGACCACGCCGAAGAGGTAAAGCCATTGCCGATAAGGTGCAAGCAGTCGCTGCACTTTGTGAGTGGCAAATTTGTGCTTCAACGCTGGTGAAACGAGCCGATCCGTGTCGCTGGTGGAATCTCAACCGTTTATTTGAGGGTTTTCATCGCCAGTTAACCATTCCTGTTTACCGTGTTTTCCATCTGCTCGTGGCGCAAGTATATCGCGTTCGGGCACTGCCCTTTTGTATTGAGTCCGGGTGATTGTTTTGCGTATCAAATCCTGCCTTTTTGGCACTGCACTTCTATGTCTTGTTTCCGACTTTGCACAGGCGGCCTGTTCTGCAGATGCGCTTGGAACCAGTCGCACGGTTGTTCTTGACCCGACCAAACTCAGTTCGGTGTCGGGCAAAGAGTCGTCCCTGGGGCTTCGCAACAAGGAAGTGGTGCTCACTTTCGATGATGGACCGGTGGCCGGGAATACATCAAGGGTGCTCACTGCACTTGGAAAGGAATGTGTCAAGGCGACATTTTTCACAGTGGGAAAAATGGCGCGCTACTATCCCAAGGTTATTCGTCGGATCGTGCGCGAAGGGCATACTCTGGCGCATCATACCCATGATCATAACAGGCTGCCGAACTATTCCAAAGGTGCCGCGTCAAGTCTGATCGATCTGGGGATCAAGCAGAACCAAAAGATTGCCTACCGTGATGACAGCACGGTCGCACGTGTTCCATTCTTCAGATATCCCTATCTTGCGCGTTCAGCACAGACTGACAAGATCCTGGCTGAGAAAGGGCTCATTGCATTTGGCGCAAACATAGATGCGCTTGACTGGAAATCTGACACCCCGCAAGTGGTACATGACAGGATCATGCGAAAGGTTCGGCAACAGGGCAGGGGCATTATCCTGATGCATGATATCCAGACGCGGACCGCCAAAATGTTGCCAGACTTGCTGCAAAGCCTGAAGTCTGAAGGTTACAAGGTTGTCCATGTCGCTGCAAAACCCGGAAAACCGGTAAAGACCAAGCCGCTTCTGGTCGCTTCATTGGTCAAGGGAGAGAAGGCCTATCATGAAGAATCCAGTCCCGATGCAGCCATGGCAAAGGGCAAGAAACGACTGCGTAATACCGTTCAACCTCGTGTTCTTTATGAAGCAAATGGCGTTCGGGTTCGCAAAAGCAAACCAAAAGCCAAGAAACCTGCGGTGAAAACCGCCAGTGTCACAGGCAAAAAGCGGCGGGACAGCAAAACGCATGCCTTGCGGAAAAACAGATATGTGTTTTTGGGTTCGAGTCGGCGGTCCTCCCGCAACCGCAAGCCTGTAATTTTGGCCAGTGCTCGACGCCCCATTGCTGTTAAAAAGGGTGGCCTGAAGCTGCGACGTTCACAGTGGATTTTGCGTTAGTCTGCGAGTTTCAATAGTGCATCGCCCCGGCCATTGGTGCACACTCGTCAGGATTTAAATGAGTGATGGAAACGCCATGAGTGAACACGGATATGAAGCAGGCAGGCTGAACCTGCCGTTTGTTGGCTTGTCCACATTTGGCAAGCGCCCGGTTTGTGCCGACTGGGACCAGCTTGACGCGGACTGTGCCATATTGGGCGCGCCGTTTGATTTTGGAACGCAGTTTCGAGCTGGAGCGAGATTTGGTCCGCGGGCGGTGCGCGAAGCCTCGACACTGTTCTCATTCGGCCATGCCGGAGCCTATGACCATGAGGATGATGCAACCTATTTACCCGGATCCGTTCGTATCGTGGATATGGGGGATGCCGATATTGTACATACCGATACGCAGGCCAGTCACACCAATATTGAATATGGTGTGCGCAAGATATTGGACGCGGGTGCGCTTCCGGTCGTCATCGGCGGAGATCACTCGGTCAATATTCCCTGCATTAATGCGTACAGCGACCAGGAGCCTTTTCATCTTGTGCAAATCGATGCTCATCTCGATTTTGTTGACGTGCGCCATGGTGTTCGATACGGCCACGGCAACCCGATGCGCAGGGCATCGGAAAAAGACTATGTGACCGGGCTGTCCCAATTTGGCATCCGAAATGTATCATCCACCGCCAAGGAAGGGTACGATGCTGCTCGCAGTCTGGGGTCCGATATACAATCGGTGCGGCAGTTCAGAACAATAGGTTCAAAGGGCATGGCAGAACGGATTCCTGCTGGAAGTCGTGTTTATGTGACCATCGATATTGACGGGTTCGACCCCTCCATAGCGCCGGGAACCGGCACGCCGAGCCACGGCGGCTTTCTTTATTACGAAGTTATGGAGTTCTTGCAGGCTCTTGCCAGAAACAATGAAATTGTTGGAGTTGATCTGGTTGAAGTCGCCCCGGATTACGACCATACGGGAACAACGGCGATATTGGCATCACAGGTATTATTGAATTTCCTTGGCTATATTTTTCACGAACGTGGCAAATAGCTGCGTCATCGACGTGTTTTTAATCATTGTGCCCAATTATTGGACTTTGGAGTGCGCCCCTTGAAAAATTGCATAAATTTCTTGCTGTGACGGCATTGCTAGCTGTTGACGTCGCATTCGAACCGTTGTTGATTGCCATTTGGAACTTAACGTTCCGCAACGAGATGCAAAAAGCATCCGCCAAAACAGGTGAGGCCCAAAGGGCCTGACCTATAAAAGGGGAGCGCCAGTTTGAGTTTGGCCGCACAGAAGTCCGAAGACCTAGCGTCGGAAGCATTTGTACGCTTTGACAAGGTTCAAAAGAGTTACGACGGTGAAACACTCGTTGTTAAAGATCTCAATCTCGATATTCCAGAGGGCGAATTCCTCACCATGTTGGGGCCATCGGGATCGGGGAAAACCACCTCACTAATGATGTTGGCTGGGTTTGAACCCGCCACCCACGGAGAAATTTACCTGGGTGGAGTGTCCATCAACAACGTGCCACCCAACAAGCGTGGAATAGGAATGGTATTCCAGAACTATGCATTGTTTCCGCATATGACGGTTGCTGAAAACCTGGCCTTCCCGCTTCATGTTCGCAATATGAGCAAGTCGGATGTCGAAGCCAAGGTGCAGCGCGCACTGGAAATGGTGGAACTGCCGCAGATGGGTGGACGCAGACCGGCTCAACTGTCCGGAGGACAGCAACAGCGCGTGGCTGTCGCGAGAGCTTTGGTGTTTGATCCCAAACTGATCCTTATGGACGAACCGCTTGGAGCCTTGGACAAGCAATTGCGTGAGCAAATGCAATATGAAATCAAGCATATTCATGAAAACCTCGGCGTGACCGTGGTTTATGTGACCCATGATCAGGCGGAAGCACTGACTATGTCAGACAGAATTGCCGTGTTTGAGGATGGCGTAATTCAGCAACTGTCTACACCGGATGATCTGTACGAACGGCCGCAAAATTCCTTCGTTGCCCAATTCATTGGTGAAAACAATAAGCTTAATGGCAAGGTTTCCAAGGTTGAAAAAGGCGTGGCTACGGTCGATCTCGATGGTGGTGGTACGGTGACGGCAGCCTCTATCAATGTAGACGGGGTTGGCTCGTCTACTACACTTTCGCTGCGTCCGGAGCGGGTGGAAATTGAACCCAAGAAGGGTCAAACGGAAAATGAAATCACCGGTGAAATTTTAGAGTTGATCTATCTTGGTGATCACATCCGAACCCGCATGAATGTCGCGGGCAACACGGAATTCATCGTCAAAGTACCCAACAGCGCAGGCAACAAGCCGCTCGAAGAGGGTGCAAAGGTCAAGGTAGGATGGCAGGCGGCAGATTGCCGCGCACTCGACCCACTGATTTGACCCTAACTTGTTATGCAGGAATGGCCGGGAATTGAGCGGCTGTTCCGGTAAAACCATCTGGCAGCAATGCCAGGTAAATCTCAAAGGGAGACTACAAAATGAAACTCAACAAACTACTCGCGAGCACCGCTATTGGCGCTGCTATCGCATTTGGCTCAATGGCAGCCCAGGCCAAAGACCTGACAGTCGTGTCCTGGGGCGGGGCTTATACCAAGTCTCAGGTTGAAGCCTATCACAAGCCATTTATTGCAAAGACCGGAACCAATCTGCGTTCGGAAGACTATAATGGCGGTATTGCCGAGATCAAAGCACAGGTTGAAGCCGGAAACGTGACCTGGGACATTGTTGATGTCGAGCTTTCCGATGCCATTCGTGCATGTGATGAAGGCTTGCTGGAAACTATCGACCATTCCACACTACCGGCTGGCGCCGATGGTACACCTGCAACGGAAGACTTCCTCGATGGAACGCTTTACGATTGCGCTGTGGCTAACATCGTGTGGTCCACAATCTTTGCATATGATTCGTCAAAGATGTCTGATGGTCCAAAAACCATGGCTGACTTCTTCGATACTGCAAAGTTCCCTGGCAAGCGTGGCCTGCGCAAGGGCGCCAAGGTCAATCTTGAATTCGCTCTGATCGCAGACGGTGTTGCTGCTGGAGATGTGTATGATGTTCTTGCAACACCAGAAGGGGTTGACCGTGCATTTGCCAAGCTCGACACCATCAAGTCTGATGTTGTTTGGTGGGAAGCAGGTGCTCAGCCACCACAGATGCTGGCTGACGGCGAAGTGGCAATGACCACTGCCTATAACGGACGTATCTTCAATGCGGTTGCTGGTGAAGGCAAGCCATTCGAAATCGTCTGGGACGGTCAGGTCTGGGATCTGGACCTGTGGGTTATTCCCAAAGGCGCCAAGAACAAAGACACCGCAATGGAGTTCCTGAAGTTCTCCACTGCAACAGAGCAGTTGGCTGCTCAGGCGTCCTACATTTCTTACGGTCCAGCACGTAAATCGTCTGCACCATTGGTAGGCAAGTATCACAACAAGGACATCGATATGGGTCCGCAGATGCCGACCAATCCTACCAACCTGAAAAATGCTGTTCAGAACAACTTTGAATTCTGGGCTGACAATGCAGACCAGTTGAACGAACGCTTCAACGCCTGGTTGGCAAAATAATCAACTGACTATCAGGGGCGCGGCACACCAGCCGCGCCCTTTGCTTCACGAATAACAGGACTGGCAGCACTGATGACCGATACGACATTGAGCACTTCAGACGCACCACTCCTTGCAGCGGATGGAACACCGCTCAAAGAAAAGCTTGCACGTACAACCCGCCGCATGAAGATGCGGGCGTTTCTCCTGACCGTACCGCTTGTGCTGTTCCTACTGATCTCATTTGTTTTGCCGATCGGTCAAATGCTCTATCGCTCCATTCACAACCCGACAGGGTCTAATGTGATGCCGAATTTTGCGGCAGTAATCAAAGACTGGGATGCAAGTCAGGGCATACCATCCGATGATATTATCGAAGTCTTTGTCAAGGACATGGCCTCGGCACGCAAAAACCGCGAAGTGGGCAAAACAATTGGCAATCTGGCCACTCGGGTCAATTATGAAATTCCAGGCTCGCGAAGCCTGTTTACGAAAACTGCCCGTCGGGCAGGTCGCATAACTGAAGGTCCCTATTTTGACGCATTGGTTGCAATCGACAAGCGCTGGGACAATCCAAATATCTGGCGCACCCTGCAAAGGGTAACCGAAGACTATACGATCTCATTTTATCTGGCCGCTACAGACCGCAAATATGATGAGGCAGGAAATATTGTCAGTGCCGATGAGCTGTATCAGATTTATCTGCCTATCCTTTGGAAAACAATCTGGCTATCAGCCTTGATCACCGCGCTCTGTTTCATCATCGCCTATCCGGTATCCTATTTGCTGTCCACGCTGCCACTGCGAACATCAAATTTGCTGATGATATTGGTGCTATTGCCGTTCTGGACATCCCTGCTGGTGAGGACCAGTGCGTGGATTGCCATGCTGCAGAAATCGGGAATCATCAACAATGTACTGGTCTATCTCAACATTATTGCCGATGAGAGCCGGATTCAGATGATCTACAACATCACAGGCACAGTGATTTCAATGGTGCATATTCTGTTGCCATTCATGATACTGCCGCTTTACTCGGTGATGAAGACCATACCGCCAAGCTATATGCGGGCCGCCCGCTCTATGGGGGCAACCAATACCTATGCATTTGTACGTGTCTATTTCCCGCAAACCATTCCAGGAATTGCTGCTGGTACTCTGCTCGTGTTTATTCTCGCTATTGGATATTACATCACCCCGGCACTGGTTGGTGGTAGCGATGGCCTGTTGATATCAAACCTGATCGCCGACCACATCAAAAAGACGCTTAACTGGTCGCTTGGTGCGGCTCTTGGAACGATCCTGCTGGTGGTCGTGCTGCTCTTCTACTGGATCTACAACAAGCTTGTCGGCGTCGACAATCTGAAGTTCGGGTGAGGGCGCTGAGATGACATTTAAAGACAAGTTGAAGAGCCGCGGTTTCATTGCACTTCTCATCGCAACCGCATTGTTTCTCATCTACACCCGCTCTCTTGGTGGAACGCTTGGTTTTTTCATCGTGTTTGGCATTCCTTATTTTGCGATGAACGACTTGCCAGCCTATGCGTCCACGCAGGACAAGATCGGCAAATACATATTTCTTGCCATTTGCACGTTGATCTTTATTTTCCTGATACTGCCCATTTTGATCATCATTCCCCTGTCGTTTAACGCAGAGCCCTATTTTACCTTCACAGAAGGCATGATGGCGCTCGACCCAGCCGCCTATTCGACGAGGTGGTATCAGGATATATGGCGCTTTGGGATGACGGCTCCGGACGGAACGGAGAACTGGTGGAGCGACATGTGGAACAATGCCACATGGATACGCGCCATGCGCAATTCCTTCTTCCTGGCCATTGTATCGACTATTCTTGCAACGGGATTTGGAACGCTTGCGGCACTTGGTCTGTCACGGCCGGAAATGCCATTCCGCTCGGCAATCACCAGCCTGCTGATTTCACCAATGATTGTGCCTTTGGTGATCACAGCAACCGGCATGTTTTTCTTCTATGGTGGAACGATGCAGGGAATTATTCCTGGCTATGAAAAGGGACTGGCCAATACTTACCTCGGTCTCACGCTTGCCCATGCGACGCTCGGTGTGCCCTTCGTAATCATCACAGTTACGGCGACCTTATCCGGCTTTGACCGCTCTCTGATCCGGGCTAGTGAAGGTTTGGGAGCCAATGGCTGGACGACATTCACAAAGGTCATCATGCCCTTGATTACACCCGGCATGATATCCGGGGCGCTGTTTGCCTTTATCACCTCTCTGGATGAAGTGGTGGCGGTTATCTTCCTGGCCGATGTGGACCAGCGCACAATTCCCAGACAGATGTTCTCAGGCTTGCGGGAACAGATCAGCCCGACCATTCTTGCTGTGGCTACCATTTTGGTGATTATGTCGATCTTGCTGCTTACCACGGTGGAGTTGCTCCGTCGCCGTTCCGAACGTCTGCGCGGTTTGTCCCCCGGCTGATGGTATGGCGATGGATCGTCGCGCTGGTATTTTTGCTTGGGTCCTGCCTTGCTGCCATCGTGACTGCAGCACAGTCAAATCGGGCGGACCTCAATCTCGTGATCGCAATGGACTGTTCATGGAGCGTCAATGGCAGCGAATATGCGCTGCAGGCAGGTGGTGTCGCATCTGCCTTCTCTGACCCTGAAATCATTTCTACCATTTCCGACGGGTATCATGGGAGAATTTCCGTACTGGTTGTCCACTGGTCGACGTCAGGCACTCAAAAGGTTGCCATTCCCTGGACTATGATCGAAACACCGACCGACGCGATACGCTTTGCCAACAAGGCGGCAGCTATGCGGCGACAGACGGTCAATGGAGGCACCTCGATCTCCGGTGCACTGGAATTTGGTCAGGCTGCCTTTGCATCCGCTCCATTGCGGGCAGATCGTCAAGTGATCGACGTTATCGCAGATGGAGAAAACAACGATGGTAACCGGGTCGAAAACACCCGCGATGCGATTATCGCCCAAGGCACAACCATTAACGCCTTGGCCGTGATCAACGAAGTTTCCTACCTACACTACTATTTGCGCAACCGAGTGATTGGTGGTCAGGGCGCCTTTGTGGAGAGGGCTGCGGATTATTTCGATTTCAAGCGCGCTTTTCGAAAAAAACTGTTGCGGGAAATCAAGGGCGAACTTGTGACTGAACGGCAATCTGACGAAAGCCCCATCCCCGGCTAAGAACGGTTTTAGCAACGCCATTCTTTCAAAATGTCATCCAGGTTCACCGCATCTGTATTTGTGGGGTTGATCTTGGCCAGCTTGCCATCGTAGCGCGGGGCAGGTGAGGGCTGCATAACGCCATCGACCTCCCGAAAAATACATCTCGCGTGGTTGTGGGGGTGATGGGGCGCTTCTTCCATGGTCAGAACCGGTGCAAAACAGGCATCCGTGCCTTCAAATACATTAGCCCAGTGATCTGCGGTCCTATTCGCAATCTTCGCAGAGATTTGCGAATGGATTTCGGGCCAGCTGACGCGGTCCATCCGTTTGTCGATTGCTGGCCCTTCCAATTGCAACCTCTCCACGACCTCACGCCAAAATGGTTGTTCAATGGCACCAAGTGCAATCCATTGTCCATCGGATGTCTGATAGGTGCCATAAAAGGGTGCGCCCCCATCAAGCAGATTTTCACCTCTGCTGGCTGGCCAAAGACCCTGCGCCTTCAGCGAGAAGGGCATGGTCATGAGCAGCGCTGTTCCTTCCACCATGGACGCATCGACCACGGTACCCTTTCCCGAAAGCTTTGCCGGCAATAAGGCGGCGCATATTCCGTAGGCAATGAGCATTCCTCCTCCACCGAAATCTCCCACAAGGTTCATTGGAGGAACCGGTCCGGAATCTGGTGTACCTATGGCATCAAGTGCGCCAGTGATCGCGATATAGTTGATGTCATGGCCTGCACGCTGAGCCAGTGGTCCGTCCTGTCCCCAGCCTGTCATGCGGGCATAGACCAGGGCGGGATTCAAAGCATGGCATTCGGTGGGGCCCAGACCGAGGCGTTCGGTTACGCCAGGGCGATAGCCTTCGATCAACACATCAGCCTGCTCTATCAGCTTGAGTGCGCTTGAAACGTCGCTTGCATCTTTCAGATTGAGTTCAACCTTGCGGCGTCCTCGCAACAAAGGGTCCTTCGAGAAATGCGAAGTTCCCACATTGCGGCCACCGGGCTTGTCTATTCGCACAATATCGGCCCCATGGTCGGCCAGCATCATGGCCGCGAACGGGCCGGGTCCGATTGATGCCA
>JBPCWM010000145.1:0-31553 GCA_051009515.1 Rhizobiaceae bacterium
AAAGCTATATTGGCGTCATGATTGATGATCTGGTTACCCGCGGGGTTAGTGAACCTTACAGAATGTTTACGTCAAGAGCGGAATATCGCCTGAGCTTACGGGCAGACAATGCCGATCAACGCCTCACACTAAAGGGATTGTCCGTTGGGTGCATTTCGTCAAAACGCGAGCTGGCTTTCGCCAATAAATTGTCCCGGTTGGAGACCGGCAAAGCCTTGTGCGAATCCCTGTCGATGACACCTAACGAGGCGCAAAAACACGGCTTTTCTGTCACCAAGGATGGAGTGCGGCGTTCCGCTTTTGAATTGATGAGCTATACAGATATTGGATTTGCAGATCTGGTGAAGGTATGGCCTGAACTCGCTTCGATCGAGGCCAATGATGCCCGGCAGATCGAGATTGATGCTGGATATTCAGTTTACTTGGCTCGACAGCAGGCAGACATTGATACTGTTGAAAAAGATGAAAGTCGGATCATTCCAACAGATTTCGACTATGATCAACTATCGGGTCTGTCGAATGAACTCAAGCACAAGCTCAAGCAGGTTAGACCAGCTTCATTGGGGCAGGCTGGCCGTATCGACGGGATTACCCCTGCGGGCCTTACACTGATTCTGGCACACCTGAAAAAGCATGCATCCCGGACCAGAGGTGCGGCTTGACAGAAAGAGCTGCCTACAGTGATGCAAGCCAGTTCGCAAATGTTTCACGTGAAACACAGCGACGACTCACAGATTTTCATGACTTGCTAGTTCAGTGGCAGGCGAAGACCAATTTGATTGCAAATTCAACATTGGATCAAATCTGGCAGCGCCATATTTTTGATAGTTTGCAAGTCTATGAAGCCCTCGGAGAAGCCGGGTCAATCATCGATATCGGGAGCGGTGCCGGATTTCCGGGTCTGGTCATCGCAATTTTGCTTGCCGAAGAGGGCAGGGGCTCTGTGCATCTGATCGAAAGTAATGGCAAAAAGTGCGCATTTCTGAATGCTTGCATTCGCAAGGCGGGGCTTAGAGAAGCCGGAGTTTCTGTGCAGGTTCATAATCAAAGAGTTGAACACGCGTTACCCAATTTGGCACCGGCAGAAGTGATTACGGCCCGCGCTTTGGCCTCCCTTGATGATTTGTTAAGGTTAACACAATCTCACCTGGCGGCAGGGGCCGTCGGAATTTTCCCGAAGGGGCGAGATCATAAGAAGGAGATTGAGTTTGCCAGGCGCAATTGGCAGTTCGATTGCACCCTTATCAACAGCGATTTGCAGGAAGGGTCGGTAATCCTCAAAATATCTGAGCTCAAACCAAGCTGAGACTATCGCAACCCGACGACAGGCGTTAGGAACGGTAGACCGGTTTTGTTGGACCATGGCTGTTAAAAAATGAGCATTAACCCAGACATACGGCCCCGAACTATTGCTCTTGCAAACCAGAAAGGGGGCGTTGGTAAAACCACCACTGCGATTAACCTCGCCACCGCCCTTGCAGCGATTGGTGAAGAGGTATTGCTGATTGACCTCGACCCCCAGGGTAATGCCAGTACTGGTCTGGGGATCGCGCGTGATGAAAGAGACCTATCCACTTATGATCTCCTGATGGGCACTAACAGTCTTAAGGAAGTTGTTCAGAAAACGGCTGTGCCAAGACTGAGCATTGCGCCCGCGACACTCGACCTTTTGGGAGTGGAAATGGAAATTTCCTCCCATCCTGATCGCGCATATAAGCTCAAGAAAGCCATTGCCGGCCATCTGGGTCGGGTCCCAGATTTTACATATGTTCTGATCGATTGCCCACCATCTCTGAATCTGCTCACATTGAATTCCCTGGCCGCATCGGATTCTATACTTGTGCCCTTGCAGGCTGAGTTTTTTGCGCTTGAAGGTCTCAGCCAACTTCTGCAAACGGTCGAACAAGTGCGGTCTACTATTAATAATAGGCTGTCCATTCAGGGTGTCGTCATGACAATGGTGGACAAGCGCAACAACTTGTCCGGACAAGTAATGCAGGATGTGCGCGAAACCTTAGGCGATTTGGTCTATGAAACGACTATTCCCCGCAATGTGCGTATCTCGGAGGCTCCATCCTTTGGAAAACCCGTTCTGATTTACGATATCAAATGTGCAGGAAGCCAAGCTTATCTGCAATTGGCCTCCGAACTGATACAAAGAGAAAAATCCTTACAGCTGGAGAAATCCTGATGCCAAAACAAACGACGAACAGGGATGGTTACAATGGCTGATGATAACTCAAGACAAAGGCTGGGAAGAGGGCTCGCAGCTCTCATAGGCGAGATGGATAAGCCAGTTTCTGTCAGCGATGGACTTGGAGCGGCTGATGGCCCCGACGGCAGTGGCGGCGGCGATGGAGCTGGCAATGGTGGCAATTTAGAAAATGACAAGATCGTCGCAATCGAATCAATTCGCGCCAATCCAAATAATCCTCGCCGGGAGTTTTCCGAGTCAGATCTGGAAGACCTATCCAGTTCGATCTCTGAACACGGTATGATCCAACCCATTCTTGTGCGGTCGATACCAGCAGACAGCGGCGAAGAAACCGGGCTGCAATGGGAAATTATCGCAGGTGAAAGGCGCTGGCGTGCTGCCCAGCGTTCTGGAGTTCATCGGGTTCCGATTCTGGTCCGCGAAGTTGATGATCGACAGGCTCTAGAGCTTGCAATAATTGAAAATGTCCAAAGAGCGGATCTCAATCCTGTGGAAGAGGCGATGGGTTATCGCCAGTTGATGGATGAGCATGACTACAAGCAAGCTGAGCTTGGCAAGGTTATTGGCAAAAGCCGCAGCCATGTTGCAAACACCCTGCGATTGTTGAATCTGCCCCAATCCGTCCAGGCTCTGGTCTCTGCTGGCCAGCTGTCATCCGGCCATGCCAGGGCATTGATCACTTTGGAAAAACCCGACGCGTTGGCAAAGCGTATAGTTGATGAAGGACTTTCCGTTCGGCAGGCAGAGCAGTTGGCTGCTCGAGCCGGAGAGACTCAGGAAAACATCGGCAATCGACCCGCCAAGGCAGAAAAGGACCCCGATACCCGGGCCCTTGAAAAGCGATTAAGTGACGCACTGGGCCTTCTTGTCCAAATCAATCACAAGCATAATGGACGTGGCCGAGTGACAATTGACTACAAGTCCTTGGAACAACTGGACGAGCTTGAATCCAAATTGACCAGCTGAGCGGAATAAGGCTTGCCTATCCCCTACGCCTTCTCTGACCAGCTTCAATTGCTATGGCCAATAGCGCTGTAGAGGTCAATGATGTGGCAAGAGCGTTGTTCTTTCTTGTTTCCAGGGATACGGATTCCAGTCGCTTGAGGACTTTTTCAAGGGATGGGAGTTGCCACATGGACAAGGCTCTTGTCACTGTGTCCTTGCGCTTGAAGTTGATGGGTGGTCTTGCAGAGTTGATCACTACACCAGCTCCTGCCCCTCCGCTTTCCACCTGACACTTCATCAAGTGCAGCATCTGAAAATGCCTTTGTGCTGCGCCAATCAACTGAAAGGTGGACGTTCCTCTTTCCAAAAGGCGCTTCAACGTGTGTTCCATTGTTGCAATGTCGCCGATACTGGCAGCATCAATCACGGCGTCAATTGCGAGTATGGAGGCATCTCCTACAATATCCTGCACATCGTTCGTTGTTATTGTGCCATCTTCGCCAACATAAACGCACAATTTTTGCACCTCTCCACGAGAGGCCATCCGGTTCTCCCCAATCAAGCTGATCAACATCTGACGTGCTTGCGGGTCAATAGACAGGCCGGATTGCTGAATTTCCTGGTCAACCAGTTGTTGAAGTGCTCGAACCTGATCCTGATAGCAGGGCAAGGTGATTGCTGCAGGTGCCTTTTCAAGACGGGTTCGCAGGGCTGCGGATTTTTTCAGATCACCGGCCTCTACTATGACCAGCGAATCCTGGGGTGGATTATCAAGGATGGGCTGCAGGGCATTGGCAAGGTTCTTTTGCGTGGTTCCCTTGATCCATATTAGCCGGTTTCCGCCAAACATAGACACCGTATAGGCCTCATCCGCAATGCGTTGCGGGTCCGCAGCCGCATCATCTGCGTCGAGTACAATAGTGGAAAAGGGGTCATTGAGATCCGCTTGGCTGAATGTTGCCAGAACCCTGGCGCGCTCCGAAACAAGGCCCGGATCGGGTCCGTAAATCAGAAAAACCCTGTATTTTGCTTCGGGCCTTTTAAGATATTGTTCGACTTCATGAGCCTTGAGTTGGGCCAATTCGACGCTCGCTAAGTCTTGGCAAGATACTGGGCTATTGCAATTCTCAACTGTTCGGCAACTTCATTGGCGGCCCGATTTTGTGCATCGCGTTCCGCACGCTCATTTGCAAAACTTTGTGGAGTCTTATCATAGCTGGCCACGGCCCGCCGTTTTCCACCGGAAACCGCTAAATTCGTTTCTTTATCAATGAGTTGATAGTCTACGGTCACGGCGACCTGAGCAGCTGTTGTAGACAGACTGTCACTTTCAATGGCAAGTGAACTTGTTGTTGGCACAACAACCATTTTGACCTTGTAACGCCCGTCAGGCACCATTTGCCCACCGTTCAGCCTGAAAAGTAGCCTGTTCCTTACCTGTTGGGCGACCCGTTCGTTGACTGGGTCTACATCAATGGACTTCATCAAGGTTACAATATCCTGAGACTGAACGTCTCCGGGTAACGTGGTGGTCGAACTGGTAGCGTTCAGTGGCTGTACCGTACATGCAGCCAAGGACAGCAGCATTATAGCAATGCCAATCAGTTTGGCTGCCGGTGCCCCATCAAATGACCACATTGACGATTCTCCCAGGTACAACAACGACCTTTCTTGGTTGTTTACCAGAAAGGGCGGATTGTACAAAGGCCTGTTGCAAAACAGCATCTTCCACCCCTTCCTTGTCGAGATCGACTGGAACGGATATTTCACCACGCTTCTTGCCATTGATTTGCACCGGGAGGGTGATTTCCGACTCAACTAGCAAAGATGGATCGAGTTCCGGCCATGAGGTGGCCGAAATCAGTCCTGTATTTCCAAGAACTGTCCAACTTTCTTCTGCCAGGTGCGGCATCATGGGCGCAATCATTTGAAGGGTCATGGATGTGACTTCATTGAGGGCGGCGGAAGAAACGTCCTCTGATTTCAATGCCTGTTCTGTCTCATTCACCAGGGTGTAGATCTGGGCAACTGCAGAATTGTATCTCAGGCCAGGTATCATTTCATCGATATTTGCCAGAGCCTTGTGGGCCGATTTGCGAAGGCCGAGGTCTGTGTCGGGCTTGCCGGATTCAAGATGATATTGGGATACTGCGTGTACCAATCGCCATATACGCTGAACGAACCTGTGAGCACCTTCCACACCCGCTTCAGTCCAAATCACGTCGCGGTCCGGCGGTGAATCAGACAAGACAAACCACCTTGCCGTATCTGCTCCATAGGTTGAAATAATGTCGTCAGGATCAACGGTATTGCGTTTGGACTTGGACATCTTTTCCAGACCGCCAATCTCGACAGGTTCACCGGAGTCGATATTGATGGCTTTGCGGGAATCGCCTTCACCTGAAATATTTACTTCGCTGGGTTGCAACCATGCGCCGTCTTTCGAGCGATAGGTTTCATGGACCACCATTCCTTGTGTAAACAGGCCCTTGAACGGTTCGCGAACATCCAAATGGCCGGTGATCGTCATGGCACGGGCAAAGAACCGCGAATAAAGCAAATGCAAAATGGCATGTTCGATACCCCCAATATACTGATCGACGGGCAGCCATTGATTCGCTGCCGTAACATTGGTTGGAGTCTTGGCTTTTGAATCCGCAAAACGGGCAAAATACCACGAGGAATCTACAAACGTGTCCATCGTGTCGGTCTCCCGCTTCGCAGCCTTGCCGCAGGACGGGCAGTCCACATCCCGCCATGTTGGATGGTGATCGAGAGGGTTGCCCGGTTTTTCGAAAGTTACATCATCGGGAAGTACCACCGGCAGGTTTTCCTCTCGCTCAGGTACAACGCCACAGCTTTCGCAATGAACCACCGGGATCGGACATCCCCAATAGCGCTGACGAGAGACTCCCCAATCGCGAAGCTTGAAATTAGTTTCACCAGTGCCTTGAGGCTCCCCGGCCAGCAATTGCGAATCCAACTGTTCAATGGCTTTTGCAATAGCTTCGTCTTTGCTCAATCCATTCAAAAATCCGGAATTGACCATCACTCCATCGCCCAGATAGGCCGAATCACCAACATCGATTGCTGTATCGGGACTGGCTGGGTCGGCGATCACGGGAATGACATCGAGATTGTATTTTCGGGCAAAATCCAGATCACGCTGGTCATGGGCTGCACAGCCAAATATGGCGCCCGTGCCGTACCCCATCAACACGAAATTGGCCACATAAACAGGCAACTCACGCCCATCGATGAACGGATGGGCGACAGTCAAGCCCGTATCGAACCCCTTTTTTTCCGCAGTTTCAATTGCTGCAACGGAGGTTCCAATCTTGCGACATTCATCGATGAAGGCGTCGAGGTCTTTATTATTTTGAGCCAATTCCAATGACAGCGGATGCTCGGCAGCTAGAGCCATGAAGCCAGCGCCATAGAGCGTATCAGGACGGGTGGTATACACCTCGATTTCACTCGTGCCGGATGCTGTATTGTCCACCAATGGAAAGCGCACACGCGCACCCTGAGACTTGCCGATCCAGTTGGCCTGCATCAGCTTCACCTTGTCGGGCCATTGGTCCAGACCGTCCAGACTGTCCAACAAGTCTTCTGAGAAATCGGAAATCTTGAAGAACCACTGCGTGAGTTCGCGTTGTTCGACTTCGGCACCGGAACGCCAGCCACGGCCATCAATAACCTGTTCATTGGCCAGAACCGTCATGTCGACGGGGTCCCAGTTGACCTTGGCATTTTTGCGATAGGCCAAACCAGCCTTGAGGAAGTCCAAAAACAACTTTTGCTGCTGGGCGTAATAATCCACATCGCAAGTCGCAAACTCGCGGGACCAGTCCAGCGACAGACCCATGGACTTCAATTGCCCGCGCATGGACTCAATATTTTTGTAGGTCCAGCCCTTGGGATGAGTCTTGTTTTGCATGGCCGCGTTTTCAGCGGGCATCCCAAATGCATCCCAACCCATTGGGTGCAGGACTTCAAAGCCTTTTGCACGTTTGTAGCGGGCAATCACATCACCCATCGCATAATTGCGAACATGACCCATGTGAATGCGCCCGGAAGGGTAAGGAAACATCTCAAGGACGTAATAGGTTTCCTTGTCTTCTTCAGGAACAGTATGGGCATTGAAGAGTTTTTCCTCATCCCATTTTTGTTGCCATTTCTGTTCTACTGGCCTGGCATTGTAACGCTCACTTGCCATTTATATGCTCTTCGTGAAAAAGGGGGCTGCTGGGGCGCTAGTGACCAGAAATGGCGATGCAGGTCAAGCTTCGTCACGGTGATGCGGTACAAATTGAACAAGGACAGGTGATTTATGGACGTGGACACCCGATTACAGGCCGTACTTGACCGGATTTCAGCCGCCGAACGGTCGGCTGGACGTGCTAGCAATAGTGTTGATCTCGTTGCTGTTACTAAAACATTCGATGCAGAGCATATTCGCCCTGCTCTGGTGGCTGGACATCGCATATTTGGTGAAAATCGGGTGCAGGAAAGCCAAGGAAAATGGCCAGCTCTCAAGCAGGAATTTCCTGATGTGCAACTCCATCTTATCGGCCCGCTGCAGTCCAACAAATCAGCAGATGCGGTGGCGCTGTTTGATGTTATTCACACAATTGATCGTGAAAAGATCGCTAAAACCATAGCTGAGGAATGTCGAAAGCAGGGACGAACGCTACAATTCTACGTACAGGTAAATACTGGACTGGAGGAACAAAAAGCAGGCGTCTCACCTGACCAGCTGGTAGATTTCGTTGCCGTGTGCCGCGATACCTATGAGCTCGATATTGTGGGCCTGATGTGTATTCCACCCTTCGATGAGAATCCCGGCCCGCATTTTGCCTTGTTGCGCAATCTGGCTGAACAGGCCGATGTAGATAAACTCTCCATGGGGATGTCGGGCGATTTCGAAACTGCCATAGAGTTTGGTTCCACCAGTGTACGCATTGGAAGTGCAATTTTTGGCAATCGCTAGATCATGACTTCTCTTGGGCAAAGGTGGCGGTGAGCATTTCAAAACCAAACCAACTTACCGGGATGTTCTCGCACGTCGATTCGCTTGATGTTTTCCAGGCACGGGCAAGCCAGTTGCGGGCGAACCGGCGGATACGCAACGGCGGTGGAGAGGTTGCTGAATAAAAATCAAAGCAATTGGCGCTGCGCTTCCAGACTTCGAAACAACCGCCAACACCAGTGATAGACTGACTGCCCATTCTACCATCACCTTCGCGGCTGTATGTGAAGCAGATCTGATTAGCTGTGACGGACACCCGGCCCTTCAGTTTCGAGCCATCTTCTTCGTAAATGCTGGTAAGGTTGGATTTGAGCTGTTCGCTCCATCCTCTGCCGCTTGAGTATTCGCCGCTGAGTTGAGTGCCTATAAGCTCATTGCGGATTTCAGTGCCAGTCATGGGCAACAAAGTGAACTGAACCAGTTGCGACGCAAAACTGGCGGTAGTGCCGTGAATGGCGAGTACGAGCAATACGATACTGGACAGGCAGGAGATTCGGGTCGATTGGCACAGGGTGTGGAATGGGGTGGAAAGAAACCACGAGCAGGTGTTTGACATTTTTTTCATTGCCGCTAAAAGGTGCCGCATGTTTAAAAAGGCGATCAAAACCAAGACAACCTTTTAACCGCTCCCTCCCGCACTCTCCCGGGGAGGAGAGGTGCTGGCGCAATGCGCAATCGGAGAGACAGGAGCACAACCATCATGGGTTATAGAATTGCAGTTGTTGGAGCCACAGGCAATGTGGGCCGCGAAGTGCTTTCCATTCTGGCGGAGCGCGAATTTCCCGCAGACGAGGTGGTGGCCCTGGCCTCCCGCCGCAGCCAGGGTACGGAAGTATCATTTGGCGACAAGACGCTGAAGGTGAAATCGCTCGATACCCATGATTTTTCTAAATCAGACATTGCCATTATGTCGGCCGGGGGATCCCTCTCGACCGAATGGGCCCCCAAAATAGGTAAAACGGGTTGCGTCGTCATCGATAATTCTTCAGCTTTTCGCTACGATCCTGACGTCCCGTTGATCGTGCCGGAAGTCAATGCTGATGATGTGGTGACATTCAACAGGAAAAACATCATTGCCAATCCTAACTGCTCAACCGCTCAACTCGTGGTGGCGTTGAAGCCGTTACACGATAAGGCCGGCATCAAACGCGTGGTCATCTCCACCTATCAATCGGTTTCCGGAGCGGGCAAGGAAGCCATGGAAGAACTGTTCAATCAGACCCGTGCGGTGTTTGTGGCTGACCCGATCGAGGCTGACAAGTTTACCAAGCGCATCGCGTTTAACTGCATTCCGCATATCGACGTTTTCATGGATTCCGGTGAGACTAAGGAAGAATGGAAGATCACCGCCGAAACAAAAAAGATGCTGGACCCGAAGATCAAGGTGACGGCCACGGCAGTTCGCGTACCTGTCTTTGTGTCTCATTCTGAAGCTGTAAATATCGAGTTTGAGAATGAAATCTCGGCCGATGAGGCGCGTGAAATCCTCCGTCAGGCGCCAGGCTGTCTGGTCGTCGACAAGCGTGAAGATGGCGGGTATGTCACGCCGTATGAGGCTGCGGGTGAGGACGCGACCTATATTTCCCGCATTCGCGAGGATTCTACAATCGACAACGGTTTAAACATGTGGGTGGTGTCAGACAATTTGCGCAAGGGCGCTGCACTGAACACAGTGCAAATTGCTGAACTGCTGATCAATCGCGGTTTGCTGAGTGCGGAGCGTGCCGCATAAATTACTGTTCGTCTGGACTGAGTTGATAGAGAGAAACCAAGAGGCTGGCTCTAAAAAAGCCAGCCCTTTTTTTGATCTTCCTTGACGTTGACACCGGGATCGTCGGGTCGATGGTCGATCAATCCGTCCTGATCAGAATCAAGATTGGCTTGCTTGTAGGGTGATCCGGCAATGGCAGAGTCGCCAGACGTTTGGCTTCCTGCGGCCGTAACATCTGCTTGCGATAATGGTTCCTCTTTCTTCGAAGTGTCAGGCTGCGGTATACTTGAATCAGAGATATCCGGCACGACATTGTCATTTTCGGGGCTTGCCCGAGTCTTGTCGGTTTCGATAATTTCGGCCTCGATAATGTTTTCATCGGTCTTGTCATTGGCTTCGGTGTGATTGTCCGTTTTAGCGGTGGAAGATTCAACGGGCTTTGAATCAGCAAGAGGTTCGTTGGCCAACAGGCTCAGATCCAGAGTTTCATTTTGAGCGCCCAGTTGTTGCATTGGCGTTTTCCACTCAAATGCATCGAGCCTGCCAGTGACTGGTGACCGAGGTTGCCATTCGATACTCACAACACCATCGGCAATCCATGCAGTATCTTTTGGGGCAGAAACTGCCCGCGACAACCATTCACGAACACGGCCCCGATCACCATATTCCGCCTGTTCAATATCGGCCATCAACAAGCACGCCTGTTCGCTTGGATTTTCCTTGAGCACCTTTTCCATGGAGTCACGGGCTTGTTTGAACTCCCCGGCGTCAAGAGCCGTCCTGGCGACGAACAAATCAGCAATGGTGTTTGATGGCTTCAAATGGGCTAGTCTATTGGCCCGCGCCAGCTTTTGGGTTGCTGTATCGCCAGAGTGAAGGTTGACATAAGCTTCTGCAATTTCAGGATGGGGAGAGAGGCTCCACGCCTTTTCAAGAATTTTTCCAGCCTTGCGATTGTCGTTCAACCGGATCAGCAACCGTGCGGCGAGCGTTACTGCAGGCGAGAAGTCCGGTGTCAGTTTGCTGGCGCCAAGAGCGTGAATGCGGGCCTTTTCCGGATCTGGATCTTCCAGCTCAAGGGCCAGGGCAGTCAACACGACAGTTTTCTTGCGACCATGCTCTTCCTTATTGATGATTCCGGAAGACCGGTTTCGATCAAGGGTTTTCAGAGCCTCTTCCCATTGACTGGTCAGAGTTTGCACTTTGAGTACAGCATTGGCCGCCCAGGGGGTGCCAGGCGCCAAATCATTGGCTTCACGTGCAAAATGGGCGGCCGCCTCAACCTCCCCCTCCTGTTCGGCTTCCATATAAAGGCCGCGTAGTCCAAGGAGGCGTGTTTCATCTCGCTCCAGCATCGTGTTAAACTGTTGACGGGCCGACTGATGATCTTCGGCCAACAAGGCGGTTTGGGCTTCCAGCATGGCAACCAGCGGTTCGTTTTCCAGAAGCTTGCCGGAATCTTTGGCTAATTGTTTTGCCAACGGCACGTTGCCGGCTCCGGCAGCAACCAGACCTTTGGAAAGCGTGGAATAGCCTTTGTCGCGTCTGCGACCGGCCCGCCAGCGGCCAAAGGTTCTTGGTGAATTTATGATGGCGGCTACGAGCCACCAGCAAAAAAGTCCAACAAGGAAGGCCGCTGTCAATGCAACGACAACAGTGGTCAGTCCTATTTCATAAGCTTGCCCCTTATTGAGCCAGTCCCATTGAACTGTGACGGTACCGGGATTGTCTGCCAGCCAGGAAAAGCCAAAAGCCAGGGCAAACAGGAGCAGGATGAAAACTGCGATGCGAAACATAAACGGCGTGCTCCAATTGGGCGTAAATCGGCAAACAGCAATCTATTGCGTGGCCGTAGAATTGATGAAGGATTGAAGTGTGCGGGACATGAGTTGATCAGCGGCAAGTCGTGCAGCGAGTCTGTCATGCCATAGTTTTGAAGTGGCTTGACCCTCAGCGGGAAGTTGCTGCCAGGAATCGCTTGCCGCTTGCAAATCACCCTCCTCAAGGGCGGCGGTAATTTGTGAAACCAAAGCGATTGGACTGGTGCCTTCCAATTGTGTGCGAGGTTTGACCTTGACGAAAGAACGCATGCCAGCGACGAGTCGGGATCCTAGATCAGGATCCGGCTTTGGTTCAACCGCCTCCAAAATTTCTCCGGAGAGGTTTTGAAACTCAGTGTATAATTGTGCCTCTGTGGCAACGCCCGCGTCTGCATAAGGCTTTAAAGCCTCCAATCCCTCGTGTGTTGGTGCGGTTCGACGCAACACCTCGAGTGATTGTGTGAAGGGTCTGCCCGCATCAATATCATTTTTCAAAGCCGCTGCTGCGACGGTGCGCGCAACGACCATTTGGGAGGAATCCGGTTTCTCAACCCGCTCTTGCAACAAAGCAATGGTTTGAGCTTGCGCAGCGACAAGTTGCAGTCCTGCTTCCAGCCGTTTCTCCAGATCTGCCAGCGTGGTTTTTGCACCTGTGTCGATCAGGTCGAGTTTTTGCTGAATGGAGGCAATAGAACTGGAAAGTGACTCAGTGCTTGAAGTTGCAAGGGCACCAGCTGATTTCTTCAGATCAGCAATTTGTTGGCTTGTTCCAGTCACATCATTGGAGAGCGACTCGATCCTGTCATTGAGGGCAGCCATTGCAGGAGCCTCGCCAGCTTCCCCTGCATTAATCGACTTTCCAAGCGCTTGCAGCGATGCAGCTGTTTCGTTCTGTCGTTGAGACAGCTGTTCCACACGCTGGCTTGCCTCCTTGACCTGCTGAATAAATTTGTCAATTTCTTTTGCCTCGAACCGGGGTGTGATATTTGCAATCTTGTCGTCTATTTGCTTGCTGATTGCAGCAATATCGATTTCGCTTTGCGGTGTCTGGTTTTGTGTTTTCTGAAGGTTCTTCAGCCCCTCCAATTCCTTGCGCAAGGCTTGGGTTTCGGCGCTGAAGTATTCCTGATCCACAAATTGGCTGGAACTCCCCGGCGATCCAAGTAGTCCCAGATACTGAGCCAGGCCCGCGCCTGCGAGCGCCACACACCCACCGATCAAGGCCGCAGCAAAACGATTGAGGTTGAGGGACAAGCTGGACTGCGGCGGAGTGGTTTTCTTGCTGTTCGCCGTCGGTTTGGGATCATTTGTTGGCGTATTTTTAGTCTTCCTGGAATCTCGACCAAATTCACTGCTGGGTTGGCCCTGTTGCTTTTTGTCCTTCGGTGCTTCTGTTTTTTCATTTGGGCTGGCCTTGGCCGCCCGTGCCTCTTCCTTTGGTTTCACATTGGAAGAACTGGCTTTCGCTTTGGAAGCACTCTCAGAGTTGATTGCCGGACCCGTATCTACCGTTTCCGCTTTCAGATCAATCGTTACAGGCTTGCTGTTGCTCGATCCATGGCGCTTTACACGAGGAGTTTGTGACTTTCTCGTACCTGCTGATGCAGATTTTTGGGTCTTTTTCATTCAGAGCGTTTCCAGATGCACCCCGTTTTGAGAGCGGCGGGTGAATGTTGATGTGGATGTATACGTCAAGTCTAGTTGAATGGACTAATGGGGGCAAAACAATTGTGGTTTTACGACGCCAGAAGTTTCATCAAAGATGTTTCGTCAGGCTGGTCAGGATATTTTGTTCTGACTTGCAACTCCTTTGGCAAAGTTTCAAAAATGTCGCGGCTAAGTACATATGCATGCATGTCATTCATCGACAATTTATGCTTGCGCATCAATTCGACGAATGTATGGGCAGTTCGCTTTGAATAGAGCAGAACGGTGGAAATTTCTCCGTTCTTCAAGGCGACTTGACAGTCAAGAGAAAACACCGATTTTGCAATGCTGCGATAGACCGGCCATGGGTCGCATTGAATTGCTCGATCCAGCAGCAGGCCCACAATGTCGTGTGCGTGGACTTGTGCACAAGGATAGAGCAACCGGTCTTTCCCAGATAGATTTTTCGAAGACATCCAATCCGGTACCTGGGCAACGACATCCAGTGCGGCGCCCGAACAATGGTCAACATCGGCAAAGCCTGCATCTCGAACCGCTCTGGCAGTGGCTTCTCCAGTTGCCAGAACCGGAATTTTCTTGTTCAGGTCTTTTGGCCAGTTGAGCTCAAGTCCGGCGGCGCCGTTGCTGCTGGTGATGATAAGGCCGGCATATTTACCTGCGGGCAGTCTGGTGGAAATCAATTCAATATCGAGTAGCGACTCGACCATTGCGCTGTGGCCAATTTTATTCAACAGGCGAACGGTTTTTGCAGCTTGTTGCGATGGTCGAGTAACAAGGAAATGCATTTCAGGATCAGTCAGCCTCATTCTGCTCCAGTGGTTCAAGAAGGTCGGGTGCAGGTGTTTGTTGCGCTGATTTCCTTTTGCTTTGGCCTTGGTTCTTTTTAGCTCTGTGTTCCAGGGACCAATTGATTTTTGATTGCAGGCCCGGTTGCACATAGACCACGATTTGTTCGCTTTTCCGGGGATGTCCCGGTCCAGAAAACTGGATGCTTTCCTCCAATACCACTTCAGAATCTATACAGGTAAAAATCCAGGCTTCATTATTTGGTGCAGCAATCAATATTGAGTGTCCACTGGTCAGTTTACTGACATTCACACTTGCCGGGAGGTGAAACCGGACGGCTGCAATCAGAGAATCTGGTAGGTGTGATTTCGTTGGCAGGAAAGAATCGCAGCCTGTGAAGATCGAGCCATCCCCGGACAAGGCCAGTTCGCGTTTGTGGATCACACCGTATTTGTGGCGATACCCATCATGACTTGCTTCGATTGCCTGATGATTTCCTTCATCTACACGTTGGCAAGAAACAGTGTCTGGGCCCCGAACAAGGGGAGAGGGAAGCATATTGTAAATGGACGAATTGCCCGCAAACCGGCTGGACGAATTGTCATCGACTGTCGCTGTGGAGTGGGCGGCAGTCGCACGCGCGTAGACCATGTAGGATTGTTGCGATATTTCGGGCACTCCGCAATTTGCAATAAATCTGATCGGCCCACGGGACAATTCGAAAGACAGGGTTCCGGCCATTGCGTTGGGATTGACCGTTCTCGCAGCGGGTTTTCCAGTGTCGACCAAAATAACGGTCTTGCCGGCGCTCAATCTTTCATAGCCGGACTGTGGGGCAGTGCGTTGTGGTTCACCCCGCGCCGTGCTGAATTGAACAACATTCTCCATCAGCTCAACCGGAGTTTGACCCGTTCCATTGAATTGGGCCAGTTCGCCATTGCTGTGACTGAAAAATCGCAGCGCTGACAGCATGCGGTCAATTGCTGTGCCAAGATTGGTAGAAGCGGAATTTCCGTTGTTTTGATATAAGTCTTTCAAGGGCAGCAGGTCGGCCAGCAGATAGATCAGCACAACCGGGTTTCTCGAAATATGTCCGCCATCGGGCAAAATTTGCCGGTCCAGCTCCCGATCCAGCTCTTTGGCCACCGACTTGACCACTTTTTCACGTCCGTTGAGGCAAAGTGATGCATAGGCAAGAGCAATGGTTGCCAGAAGTCTGGGATATCCGTCACGCATATGAGGAGCATTATGCTGAAGATATCGCGTTTGTCTGGCCATGGACCGCAGCAGCATCTTTTTTCCCGACGGGGACATATCGGTTGTAAGTTGAGGTGTATGGCAGAACCAGGAAATGAGACGCGCCGCGACAATGTCCGATCGCCATGCACTGCTGCCCAACTGATTGCCCCATAACTCAATCCAGTCAGTTATCAAGGCAATTGCATTTGCCCGTGCCAGCTCAGTATCTACTGCCTGGTGGTGGCGCAGCCAGCGAAATCTGTGCAACTGGTCATACCAACCATCACTTGGTGCAGAAGAGGCAAAGGGGGTTTCGCCGCTGGTCGATATGGTTTCCCCGTTGAATGTGTAGTGGCCCGAATAAAAATCATTCGCCATTTGAGGGTCTGCGGGGCGCAAGTCCTGCGGAATAGCTAATTGTCTGGTTGGAGCCGAGCCGGAAAAACGCCAACTATAGAGTGGACCCGAGCGCAGGCGCCGCGCAGACCGGCGCCACATTTCGCCGGCAATCAGCGCTGGGATCAATATTAAATCCGGTACCCGCATAGTGTGTGACCAGTTATCGCAAGATGATTCGTAAAATAGAACGAATTTCGAGCCGGTAACATGGTTTTTGCAGAAAAAATGGGCTCAATGTAACTTCAAGCTGATTTGTCCGCCTTTTTGAACCGGGCGCAGAAGAAGCCGTCAAGTCCGGTCCAGCGCCGCGACTCTGATTTCATTCCTGCCGGGGGTGCCGGGCATTGCAAATGGCAGGGAAGCGAGCGGATGGTCCCCTGGCGGTTGATCAGTTCTGCAAGTCCAAAACATTCTTCAGCTGTAGTTGGATCAGGCTCCAGCCCGATATCTCGAGAGAGAATAGTCGCATAGACGTCCTCGCCTTCTGCGCGATCAATCGAACAATTGGCAAAAACCAGTGTGCCTCCTGGTTTTACGAATTCTGCGGCGCGGATAATCATGTCGATCTGCAATTGCGCCAGCTCATTTACAATTTGCTCTGACTTGTTCCACTGAACATCAGGGTGCCTGCGTATGGTTCCGGTGGATGAACAGGGAGCATCCAGCAAAACAGCATCAAACAGGCGATCGCTGGTCCACTCCATCATATCGGCATTGATGGTTTCAGCGTTCAGGTTGAGCCGTTGCAAATTGCTGTTCAGCCGATCCAGTCTTGGTGTTGAAGCTTCAAGGGCCGTGACCTGTGCTCCGCCGCTGGCGAGTTGCGCTGTTTTGCCGCCAGGAGCGGCGCAGAGATCAAGGGCTGTCCTGCCGCTCAACTCGCCAAATAGATTAACAGGCAGGCTGGCGGCTGCATCTTGAATCCACCATTTACCTTCTCCAAACCCTGGCCAGGACTCGATACGCCCCGGTCGGTCCACACGCAGCGAGTTTCCAAACAGATGGATGCCACCCAATTTTTCAGCCCATTGTTCCGGATCGGATTTGACGGTCAGGTCAATTATGGGTTCCAACATGTGCTGGATAGCAATCGAAGCCAGGCGTTCTTTTCCGTAGTCTTTGCGAATACGCTTTCTCAGCCAGGGCGACATGTTGGTTACCGCAATTTCGGAGGTGCTCATTGTGGAGAACATGTCCATTTTTTCGCGGGAAAGGCGTCGCAGCACGGCATTTGCAAGACCGGCAAACCGGGTTGATCTCTGGTCATTTTTCAAAGCGGCAATGGCAAGATCAACGGCAGCACTGTCGGGCACGTCCATATGCAAAATCTGGGCCGTCGCCACGTGAAGCGTATGAATGAGATGTCTGGCATTTTTAGGTGGTTTGCGGTCGAGAACTTTTGATAGTCCAATTTCTATCTCTCCGCGATGGCGCAAGGCGGTTACAACAATGGCTCGACTCAACGCCTTGTCGGCGTCACTCAGTTCCTTGTACTGAGTCGGGCCGTGACGTGTGTCCAGTAATCCGTCGAGGCTGCGACCATCGTCAACTACGCGGGTCAGAAGAATGGTTGCGGCAGTCCGGGTTGCCAAGCCCGGTTTGCTCATTCCCAGGGTCCCTTGCGAGGCTCATCCTGTATGTCTTGTCTATTCCAGAGGTTTGCAGAATCATCACCACTTCGCCATTCGCCGGCATTTCGCCCAAACACCTTCTTTGTGCGTTTTGGGGCAGCTCTTTTTTCTGGTGCTTCAGGTGCCGGTGGATCTGCTGGCTGCTGCTCCCAGGTTTCAGCAAGCTGCTCAAGGGCGGCGATTCTATTGGATGTGTTCGGGTGTGTTGAAAACAGATTGTCCATGGTTTCCCCGTTCAGGGGATTGATTATGAACATATGTGCGGTTGATTTGGCCTGTTCTGCTGGCTGATTGTAAATTCCGCGGGCATAGGCCTCGATTTTTTCCAATGCAGAGGCAAGCCAGATTGGATTTCCACATATGACCGCACCGTCGTGGTCCGCTTGGTATTCACGAGTTCTGCTAATGGCCATCTGCACAATTCCAGCAGCAAGTGGAGCCAGGATCATTGCAGCGATTACGCCTATAAAGCCTAGCGGATTGTTGCGATCACCGCGGAAGAAAAATGCAAAATTGGCCAGCATGCCGATTGCACCAGCTAGAGTGGCTGTAACGGTCATGGTGAGCGTGTCGCGGTTTTTGATATGGGCGAGCTCGTGCGCCATAACTGCTGCAACTTCTTCTTCGCTGAGGCGATCAAGTAGTCCTGAACTGGCTGCAACAGCAGCATTTTGTGGATTGCGTCCGGTAGCAAAGGCGTTGGGCTGGTCGGTTTCCAGCACATACACTTTTGGCATGGGTAACTCCGCATTGGCCGCCAATTGTTCAACCATGGAGTAGAGAATTGGAGCAGATTCTGAATTCACTTCGTGTGCATTGTGCATGCGCAGAACCATTGCCCCCGAATTCCACCAGGAAAAAATGTTCATCGCTGCCGCCATTACAAGTGCAATAAGCATTCCGGTCTGACCAGCCAGAAGATACCCAACCAGCATGAACAGCATGGTCATGACGGTCAGCAACATGGTTGTTTTCACGACATTCATGGTCAATTGGCCTCCGTGACTTTTGATCGCATTTCGGGGTCTGGGGGTTGTTACTGTTTAAATGGTATTGTCATTAGGGTGAATCAACCCAAATATCTGTTTCAAAACCATTGGCAGGAGCTCTTGATGACACAAATTGCAAAGAAGCCCGACCCGGAAACTGCCAAACGCGCCCTCAAAGAAGCTGCGGAACGTCGCGCAAAACAAGAAAAGATCGAGGCTGAATTGGCCAGGAATGAAGAATTGAACGGGCGAAAAGGTCCTGATCCAGCTCGCTATGGTGATTGGGAGAACAAGGGAATTGCCTCGGATTTTTAATTCCGTTGTCCGTGTGTAAACAAAAAAAGGGCCACCTCTTGGAGGTGGCCCAGCGCAATTTCTTTGTCCGGAGGGTCCATCAGGCTGACAAATCGTCAACGCTTGATTTTTACAGTCCGGTTTCTTGGTTCTATCGCAGAGACTGCTCCTCGATACCACCATTAAACAAAGACCCTACCGAACTAGTGAAACTACTCGACATTGGATCACCTCCTTTCATTGCGTTGAACACGAATCAAAGTATGGAGCGAGATTAAGAATCTGGCAAGAAGGTTTGTTTGGACTCCGGTTGTGGCTCACAATAACTCGTTGAGCTGGCGTTCGATCCAGAAGCGAGGAATGAAATGTCCTCTCTTGTGAACGTCCAGAACAATAGATTTTCCAGAGAAACAATTGTCCCATCTATGGCGTTGAAAACTCAATATTTTTACAGCTTGCCAGGTCTCCAGTGAATCGGCGGTATCTTCGCAACCGTTTTGCTTTAGCCAAAGGGCAACCGCCCCCTCTACCTCGCCTTGCGGACCGAAAGGATAGTCCATCACGGTATCGCGCGTACCGTGAACGTGGCGAACATTGACCGGAGCTTCGCATGATTCGGACTGATCGGGAATCGTACCGGATACAGCCAGAACGGTATTGATTCGGCTTCCGGCTGCGCAGGCAAATCTCCAGGCCATTGCACTGCCATAGGAATAACCGGAGACAAAGATGCGGGACCGATCAATTGGCCATCGCCTGGCTGCTTCATCAAGAACAGCCCTGGCAAAATCAACATCAGGGGTACCCGGTCGCCAGAAGTTCCAGGTTTTGCCCTGACCATTTGGGGCCAGCAGCAAAACGCCGAGCTTCCTTGTAGCACCAGCTATTCTGCCATGTTTCATAATTAACGGACCCTGTCGGCCCCAGCCGTGAAAGTGAAGCAAGACAGGCAGTGGGGATTTTCCATCCCAATTGTCTGGCAACCGCGCATGAAAGGATCGATCCCCCACCGGGCAGGGAACTGCCAGTTCGCAAGGCACCGAATCGTTCGCCTGCAGCGGGAGAGAATGAAACAGGGCCAGCAGGCCAAGAAAAAGGGGTATCAGAATACGCATCATGCCTAACTGGCAAAGTTATACCTTCAAGGCCAATCAAATTGTTTTTAGCTTCGGTGCGTCATGCGGTGGAGACGTGTTTCGCCTGCGATTGTATCTTGCAGGAAACAGTTTTGTTCGGGCATGGTCTGGACATGACTTTGAGATTGTCCAATGAGCAGGCCCGACACCTGATTCTGCATTTGCAGGGGCTTACGCGCGCGCCCCATACGGCGATGAGCCTTGAAGACCTGAAGGACCTGATCTTGCAATTGGGTTTTGTTCAACTGGATTCAATCCAGTGGGTCGAACGCGCGCAACACATGATTCTCCACGCGCGGAACCAAACCTATCGTCCAAAACAGCTTAAACGATTGGTGGAAAAGGAGCGGTTTCTATTTGAGAACTGGACCCACGATGCGGCTGTTATCCCCTCGTGTTTTTATCCCTATTGGCGTCATAAATTCGTACGTCATCAACAAAAGCTGGAGGGAAAATTTACTGACTGGCAAGGGGTTGGATATCTGGGTCATTGCGACAGTCTGTTGTCGGCAATTCGCCAGAATGGGGCTTTGCGGTCCCGGGACCTGGACCGGCCGAAACGCGAAGGTCCTCAGGAGATGTGGCAATGGCATGACGGCAAGGCGGCACTGGAATATTTATGGCGCACCGGCCATTTGTGCATCAGTCATCGTGAAGGGT
This sequence comes from Rhizobiaceae bacterium, assembly GCA_051009515.1. Lineage (GTDB taxonomy): Bacteria > Pseudomonadota > Alphaproteobacteria > Rhizobiales > Rhizobiaceae > Pseudahrensia. The sequence continues at coordinate 20,526 of JBPCWM010000145.1, forward strand.
TTCAAAAGGTCTACGATCTGTCTCATCGCGGCATTCCCGATGAACATTACGATGATGAAGTCAGTCATGATGAATTCGTGGATTGGGCTTGCCGATCTGCGCTGTCGCGGCTGGGGTTTGGAACAGCAGGAGATATTGCCAGATTTTGGGACCTCGTGACGATTGACGAAGCCAAGTTGTGGATTGAAAATCAACCGGATGGAGATATCTTGACAGTTGAGGTGTGCGGAGTAAATCGCAATGACATTCGTCCGGTTTTTGCCCGACCGGATATTTCGGATATTCTTCAGGATCTGGACAGCCTGCCCAAGCGACTGCGGGTGATGTCTCCATTTGACCCGGTGATCCGTGACCGAAAACGTCTGGAATGGCTCTTTGGCTTTGAATATCGCATTGAAATTTATGTTCCGGAAGCGAAACGGCGATGGGGTTACTATGTGTTTCCCATGCTCGAAGGTAGCCGTCTCATCGGACGTATTGACATGCGCGCAAAGCGCAAGGACCAGGAACTTGAAGTCAAATCGATCTGGCTTGAGCCCGGTGTCAAGTTGGGAATTGCAAGAAAGGAACGGCTGGACTCAGAACTGATACGTCAGGCCAGATTGGCCGGAGTAAAATCGGTGACCTGGCTGGCTGAAGCGAATAAGTCCGGATGATGTGGCAGGTGCGTTGAGCGCTATAAGCCGTTTTACCAGCTGCGTCTGGGGCCGGTATCAATGTGGATATGGCCGCCCCTGCGTCTTGAGTAGAGCTTGTGCCCGCCTACTTCCGATTGCCGCTTCACATATTTATAGACTGTGTTCATGTTTGCGCCGCGTACTTTGAAATCCACCGCCCGGCAGGTCTTGTGATAGGATTTGCTGGCACCGCCCACTTTGCTGTTGTGCCAGGGAGAGCGCCAGGTCGAAAAGACGATCACATCTCCATAGTGATGGGCCACCCGTCGCAATACGCGCTTGAGCTTCCATGGCACACACCAGCCGACTTTGGTGTATATTACTTCGCCCTTGCCGCCGATTTTATAGAGCACCGGCAGGCTGGCACAGGCCGACATTGAGACAACTAAAGCCAATATCACCAATACTCTGGAGAAGGAACGGAACACGTGAACATCAGCCGTATCAATTCAGTAAGGTAAACAGTTTGAAAAAAATTTGCTTAGATTTGATTATAAAGTTTGGTTAACTGATTTTTATTGCGTAACCGGATGGCTTTCGGGCCGGTGGGAGGAGTTCGTTATGTTTGAACAATTGAATTGGGTGGCAATTCTTATATCAACTGTGGTTTCCATGGGTATTGGAGCCGCGTGGTATTCGATATTGGCCCGGCAATGGATCGTGGCCTGCGGTTTTAGCGAGGATCAGGTCAAGTCCATCAATGAAAATGATCAACCCATCATCTATGTATTCGCTGCCATCAGCCACTTGGTGATGGCGATAGTTCTGAGTGGGGTGATATTTCATGTCGGAGGATCGGAAATCACACCGGGTGATGGTCTCTTGACTGGTTTTCTGATCTGGCTCGGATTTATTGTAACATCGATGACGGTCAATCACCGTTTTCAGTTCAAGCCCTGGGCGCTCACCGCCATAGATTCCGGTCATTATCTCGTGGTCTTGCTCGCCCTGGGAGCCATTATCGGCTGGTTTGGCTTTTGATTCAGGGCTTGCAATCAGGGCTTGCAAATTGAACGACATTTGGCCGAAGCCCACCTCAAGTCTAATGGACGATACAAAATGCGGGGTATAGAAAGTGCCTCAACAGAGTGATGATTTCGGTTGTGCCGGGTTGTCACGTGGAAATATGGGAGAATGAAATGGACCAGATAATCCATCCGGTTTCAGCAGAAGCCGCAAAACACGCGCATATCGACAAGTCCAGATATGAGGCCATGTATGCCAGTAGTGTGGCCGATCCGGATGCGTTCTGGAAGGAAGAAGGCAAGCGGCTGGACTGGATCAAGCCTTATTCCAAGGCCGGGAACTGGACCTATGAATATCCTGATGTCTCTATCAAATGGTTTGAAGACGGAACGCTCAATGTTTCCGCAAACTGCATTGATCGGCACCTGGCTACGCGTGGTGATCAGGTGGCAATCATCTGGGAGGGTGATGATCCTTCCGAAGACATGAAGATCACCTACAAGGAACTCTACAAACATGTCTGCCGTCTGGCCAATGCCATGAAGGCCAACGGGGTGAAAAAGGGTGATCGGGTTACTTTATATATGCCGATGATTCCCGAAGCGGCTTATGCCATGCTGGCCTGTACCCGCATTGGAGCGGTCCATTCCATCGTATTTGGAGGATTTTCGCCCGACGCTCTGGCTGGGCGTCTTGTAGATTGTGACTCCACTTTCATCATCACAGCCGACGAAGGATTGCGAGGCGGCAAGCCCATTCCACTGAAAAATAATGTCGACAAGGCCATTGAAATTGCGGCAACACAGGGCAATCAGGTGGAGTCCGTGTTGGTCGTCGAGCGCACCAAGGGCAGTATCAGTTGGCAACCGGGCCGGGATATCTGGTATCATGAGGCCATTGCCGATGTTGCCGATGACTGCCCGCCAGAAGAGATGAATGCGGAAGACCCGTTGTTCATTCTTTACACATCCGGTTCAACCGGCACTCCCAAAGGCGTCTTGCACACGACCGGTGGTTATCTGGTCTGGGCATCTTTCACTCACCAATATGTATTTGATTACCACGATGGCGACATCTACTGGTGTACAGCTGATGTTGGCTGGGTCACCGGACATTCCTACATTGTATATGGACCGTTGGCCAATGGGGCCACTACTCTGATGTTTGAAGGCGTGCCGTCCTATCCTGACAATTCCCGCTTCTGGCAGGTCTGCGACAAGCATCAGGTCAATATTTTTTATACCGCACCCACTGCAATCCGTGCTTTGATGCAGACCGGAGAAGAACTGGTCAAAAAAACCGCCCGCTCCAGCCTGCGCTTGCTGGGTTCAGTCGGTGAGCCGATCAATCCCGAAGCCTGGGAGTGGTATTACAATGTGGTGGGGGATGCCCGCTGCCCGATTGTTGATACATGGTGGCAAACGGAAACCGGCGGCATTCTCATTTCACCCCTGCCCGGTGCAACGGACTTGAAGCCGGGATCGGCAACCAAACCTTTGCCAGGTGTTCAACCGTTGCTCGTTGATAATGACGGAAATCCGTTAGATGGTGCAGTGGAAGGCAATTTGTGTATCACCCATTCGTGGCCCGGTCAGATGCGGACAGTTTATGGTGACCATGAACGCTTTGTTCAAACCTATTTTTCGACTTATAAGGGCCGCTATTTTACCGGCGACGGATGTCGGCGTGATGAGGACGGATATTATTGGATCACCGGACGCGTTGATGATGTGATCAATATTTCGGGTCACCGCATGGGAACTGCTGAAGTTGAATCTGCACTGGTGGCCCATGAAACGGTTTCCGAGGCCGCTGTCGTTGGCTATCCTCATGATATCAAGGGACAGGGCATCTATTGCTACGTAACTTTGATGGCGGGACTTGAAGGCAGTGATGAATTGCGCACCACACTTGTTAAACAGGTGCGATCTGAAATTGGCCCTATTGCTTCGCCAGACAAAATCCAGTTTGCACCGGGTTTGCCAAAAACCCGCTCCGGCAAGATCATGCGTCGCATTTTGCGTAAGATTGCTGAAGATGATTTCGGTTCTCTCGGCGATACTTCAACATTGGCCGACCCGGCCGTGGTGGACGATCTGATTGCCAATCGTCAAAACAAGCTGCGTTAAACCCTTGCTTTAAAATTCCGGACAGGCCGGGTTCGGCCTGCCCCCGTTTTCAAACCGGAATTATTAAAGGTATCTGCACTTTGCGTATCGGGCGAACTGCGTGTAGATGATGCGCGATTGTAATTGGTGCCCGGTTGAGCACCTGCCCGGAAATTTGCGTTGCCTTCGAAAAACACCACTATCCAGTCAACTGTGATCATTTGGAAGCAAGCATTCTTCTGGATGTGGGTTGCACTGATTGTATCGATCGGGGTGTTGCTTGGCTTGCGAATGGCTGCACCATTTGATGTATTTTTCAGCAACCTGTTTTTTCGTGAAGTGCAGTGCGTCGAAGGGTCTGATCGTGAGATATGCGGATATTTCCCTCTCACTTACCAGCCGTTCTGGATTTTTGTGCGTGAAGTCGGCCATGCATTGCCGCGCATCTTGATGCTTGCGGTCGTGATTCATTTCATCTGGATATTGGTCTTCAACAACTCCAAAACATTGGCGCAAATGTATCCGCCCTTGATCGCTATCTTCACAGCCTTGTTGGGACCGATATTTATTGTCAACGTGGTGTTAAAGGAAAATTGGGGCCGGCCGCGACCATGGCAAACAACCAGTTTTGGTGGAGAGCATCCCTTTGTTTTGCCGGGAGATATTACCTCGTATTGTGACACCAATTGTTCCTTTGTATCGGGGGAAGCCTCTGCTGCTTTCTGGATGTTGATACTGTGTCTTTATTTTACAGGCAGAAAACGGATCAACGTTGCGGTGTTCACAATGATCATTGCATTGGGAATCGCCTTTTTGAGAGTTGTTTTTGGTCGACACTATCTTTCGGATGTTGTCATGGCCGGCATGATTAACTGGTTTGTGTTTGCATTTGTCATTTGGCTTGTTCAGGTGCCATTGGTGCAAGTGTGGATTGCGGGTTGGCACTGCTTTTCCAATAGCCATGCGATTGGGCGAAAAGGGAAGAAAATCTGACTTGTTGGTTGCGCTTTGGTACCTGTGCCGGGTAGATCAGCATCAAATATGTGCCACAGCGCGCAATGCTTGAAATCCGCAATAATGCCTTTGCAATAATGGAACTGAAACGAGATGGCGAAGATAAAAAAGGGTGATGTGAACAAGGTGGTTCTCGCCTATTCCGGGGGATTGGATACGTCGATCATCCTCAAATGGTTGCAAACCGAATATGAAGCGGAGGTCGTCACCTTTACCGCTGACCTCGGTCAGAGCAATATTGGCGATGGAGCTGAATTGGAAGAGGCGCGGCGCAAGGCCGAAAATCTCGGTATATCCGAGATCTATATCGAAGATGTGCGCGAAGAATTCGTTTCTGACTTCGTCTTCCCAATGTTCCGGGCCAATGCGGCCTATGAAGGAGTTTATCTTCTGGGGACATCCATTGCCCGCCCGCTTATTTCAAAAAGACTGGTGGAAATTGCCCGTGAAACAGGGGCGGATGCCATCGCCCATGGTGCTACCGGCAAAGGTAATGATCAGGTGCGATTTGAACTGGCCGCCTATGCGCTGGACCCGGATATAAAGGTCATTGCGCCCTGGCGGGAATGGGAGTTCAAGTCGCGGACCGACCTCATCGACTTTGCTGAAGCCCATCAGATTTTCGTATCCAAGGACAAGCAGGGCGAAGCACCGTTTTCAGTGGATGCCAATCTTTTGCACTCTTCTTCTGAGGGCAAGGTTCTGGAAGACCCGGCCGTTGAAGCCCCTGATTATGTGTATATGCGCACGATTGATCCACAGGATGCACCGGATGTCGCAACAGATATTGTTGTTGGATTTGAAAAGGGTGACCCGGTTTCGATCAATGGCAAACGCATGAGTGCGGCTGAATTGTTTCTTGAGCTGAACAGATTAGGTCATGACAACGGCATCGGGAGACTTGATCTTGTTGAAAACCGCTTTGTCGGTATGAAATCACGCGGTGTTTACGAAACACCCGGAGGCACAATCCTGTTGACTGCCCATCGGGCCATGGAATCGATCACACTGGATCGTGGAGCAGCCCATCTCAAAGACGAGTTGATGCCGCGTTACTCTGAACTGGTCTATAACGGTTTCTGGTTTTCACCAGAGCGGGAAATGCTGCAGGCCGCCATTGATCACTCCCAGACCCATGTGGAAGGCGAGGTTAATCTCAAACTCTACAAGGGCAATGTGATTGTGACTGGGCGATCCAGTCCCTACACGCTTTATTCAGAAGAACTGGTGACCTTCGAAGATGACGCCGGAGCCTATGATCAGGAAGACGCCCACGGGTTCATTCAGCTGAACGCATTACGGCTACGCACCCTCGCGGCCCGCAAGCGGAAGATGTCCACGACTTGATTACCTGCTCCACAATTTGGTGGTATTGCCGTCCAAAATGACAGATGAATTACGGACTCCGCTCTACACGTGTACGTGCGCCGGTCCATTGAACCAGCGTTCTGCTTCATTGAGCCAAAAGCGCTCGGTTGCGCGAACTGTTCACGGTCAGGCAATTGGATGTGTGGCTTATGATCGGTACTCACCATAGCCGTTCGATTTGGCCGGACCTAACCTGCACCTTGTCAAAGACTTGCGGAGAGCTCGTTATTGGAATGTCTTAATGCGATGTGGCGGAAGATCCATCGCGCTGCAATTCTTTCTGAGTTTGGTTTGGATCAGCCCACAGACGGGGTGGAAATGGGCGAAGCGTTCCCAACAACAGATCCGCCTGGAATTCCAGATATTTGAAGGCCTATAATTTGATAATATCAAATTAGGCTCGATCTTATAAAAATAGGTTGCTACAGGTTTCCTCTTGTGTCAGATTTATGGGAGGAGGACCTTGGTGAGTGATGCTGGATAAACCTGCTGAAACAGAATTTATTGCGATCAAGGCTGAAAATGGGCCGCATGTCGCGCCAGCTTCGGAAACGAAGGCCGGGCGTACGATACAGTCGGTCGACCGTGCCTTGAGCGTTCTGGAAGCCGTGGCCAGTAAAAATGACGGAACCTCCGTTTCAGACATCGCGCAATTGGTCGGACTGAATATCTCAACCTGTCATCATCTGCTGACCACTCTGGTTCAACGAGGATATCTGGCACATCTTGGCCGTACGCGTGGTTATGCTCTTGGCCCGAAATTACGAGAATTGGTTGAGGTTTCGCAGGGCGAAAGAGATCCGGCAGTTCTTTTGACTGGAGATATTCAGGCTCTCAGCAAGAAACTTGGACATGGGATGCAGTTCGCTGTTTTGAGCGATACATCGTTGATGACCAAGATCAGTATCGCTGGCAGCGATGAGAGTATTCAAGAGCCTGACGAAGTTGAGAAAATGACGGCTTTGCACGCTACGGCGACTGGCAAGGCTATTCTTGCCTGGATTCCTGATACCGAACTTGTTCGCATCATCTCGGCCAATGGACTGAACCCATATACATCGCGCACCATAACGTCGCTATCTGGTCTGGTTGAGGAGTTGAGGCTGGTGCGCCGATCGAAAGTCGCAATTGACGACGAGGAATTCCGTGACGGGATTGTCTGTATCGGATCAGCCATCCGCGAGGGTGGTGGTGCGGTGATCGGGTCAATCTCTGTGACGACCTCGGCAGATCGTGCTAATGAAAAATACAGACAGTATCTCGTCGGTGAAATCGTTGCAGCTGCAAACACGTTTTCCAACAAGCTGCACAATTTCAGCGGACGCTACCAATGATGAAAATAATGGAGTTACAACATGGCAATGCCCGATAATGTCACCGTGAGCAACGCTCATCCGGTTCCTGAAACAATGAAAGCGTGGGTTCTTGGAGACCCGGGTGAATTAACGCTGACAGACAAGCCCGTACCGGTGCCAGGCAAAGCCGAAGTGCTGGTCCGCATTGATGCTGTTGCGATCTGTGCAACGGATCTGGAAATCATTTACCACGGCCCACCGGCTCAAATTCACGGCGGTGATCCGTTCAACAAGAATTTCACACCCGGCCACGAATATATGGGAACTGTTGCTGCTCTTGGTCCTGGCGTTGATGAATATGAGATCGGTGAGCGTGTGACTGTGGAAATCCATGCAGGTTGTGGACAGTGTAAACGCTGCCGGGAAGGTATGTATACGTCCTGCCACAACTATGGAAAAAACTACGGCGATGTCGACAAGGGCCATCGTGCTAACGGTTTCACCACAGACGGTGGCTTTGCCGAATACGCCGTCAACAATATCAATACGTTGGTACATGTTGATGATACAATGTCAGATGAAGAAGCTACACTGGTCGTCACTGCTGGTACCGCAATGTACGGGTTAACGGAACTTGGCGGCCTCGTTGCCGGTGAAAGTGTTGTAGTCACTGGTCCTGGCCCAATCGGCCTGATGGGTGCAGCAGTTGCCAAGGCGCTTGGAGCCCAGCCCGTCATCCTGACAGGCACCAGAGATAACCGTCTGGAAATTGGCAAGCAACTTGGTGCAGACCACGTTATTAATGTGCGCAATGAAGATGCGGTTGAAAAGGTGCGTGAGCTGACTGGCGGAAAAGGCGTGGATTACGTTCTTGAATGCGCTGGCGCACCGAGCGGTGTCAACGACGCTGCCCAGATGGTAAACCGTGGTGGCAAAATTTGCCTGGCAGCATTTCCGGGCAAAGACGCTGAAGTCGATGTTGCCTATCTCGTACGCAACAATATCTACCTCTTCGGAATTCGTGGAGAGGGCAAAACTGCAACACATCGGGCAGAAGCGTTCATGCGTCAAAAACGATTCGATGCGACGCTTATTCACACCCACACTTTCGAAATGGGCGATCTGGAAGAAGCATTGCGATACGCAAAGGACAGGGTGGAAGATGCGATCAAAGTCGTGGTCAAGAATCCCCATGCCGTATCCACTCGGATAGCTGCCGAATAGGGCGACCGAAAGGGGCAAGATATGCTGACCTGTGACACTTACCATATGCCGACAAGCCTGAAAGAGGCGCTGGAAATTCTGGGCGCTGCTCAAGAAGGCAGTCGGCTCGTATCAGGCGCAACAGATATCTTGCCCTGGGCTCGCGAAGGTCGTGCCGGAGACGTGCATCTTCCCGAATTGATCGACGTAACCCGTATTTCTGAACTCGACGGCTATGAGTTTGAGGGCGGGCGTTTGAGACTTGGTGCAAACACGGTTTATCAGGATTTCCTGACGGATGACGTCTTGATGCAGGCCTTGCCCTGCATGCCCTACTGCGCGATCTGGTTTGCTGATGACCAAATTCGGGAGCAAGCCTCCTTGGTCGGAAATTTGGTCAATGCTTCTCCCGTAGCCGATGGCACGCCGGTGGTCGCTGCGTTGAATGGCGAGATAGAGCTCGCACACCTTAAGGATGGCGAGGTCGTCAGTCGGCGGATACCCGTGGTCGACTTCATCGAAGGGCCTGGCGATACGCAGATTGCTGATGGAGAAATCGCCACTGCAGTAATACTTGATACAGCACATGGCTACGGCGGTTCGTTTCAAAAGGTCGGGCAACGCCGTTCTCTGGTAATTTCTGTTGCGTGCTGCGCGGCAGTTGTGAAGGCAGACGCCGACGGCCAGTTTTTTGAAGATGTGCGTCTGGCACTTGGAGGTGTCGGTCCGCGACCCATTCGAATGCTTGAAGCAGAAGCATTGTTACGAGGCCAACCCATTTCGCACGAAATCATCAACCGTGTTGCTGACACAGCTGTCGACACGGTTAACTCAAGGAGCCGGCGGGATTACCGCCGGGAAGTCGTTGTCAATTTTGTCCGCGCATCGATCGAGGATGCCTTGATGGATCAGCCCGATGTGAAAGTCAGGTATCAAGAAGACAAGGAGCAAGCTCATGTCTAAAATCAGGATCAAAGCCGAAGTTAATGGCCGCAAAGTCGTCCGTGAAACCCAACCGCATATGCGTCTTCTCGATTTTCTGCGCGAGGACTTGAACCTGACGGGAACGAAGGAAGGATGTGGTGCTGGAGAGTGCGGAACCTGTTCGGTATTTGTAGATGGCAAACTCGTCAAATCCTGCCTGATGCCTGCGGCCAAAGCAACGGGAGCCAGGATCGAGACGATTGAGGGCCTCGCCAGTCCCGGAGACCTCACCCCCGTTCAACAGGCCTTTCACAAGACGGGAGCAAGTCAGTGCGGATACTGCATTCCGGGCATGGTTATGGCAGCAACATCGGCATTGCGCGAGAATCCCGACGCTGGCACCGAGGAAATAAAAGAACGCCTTGGGGGCAATATCTGCCGGTGCACGGGCTATACCAAAATCTTTGAAGCAGTGGAGATCGCCAAGGCGGTTATAGCCGGTGATCTGCCCGCAACCGCACTGGAGGAGGATCGCGTAGACGACAGTTACATCGGTGCAAATGTACGTCGTCTGGATGCGCCTTCCAAGGTGTCTGGCAGGCTCAGATATGCAGCCGACATGAAATTGTATGACATGTTGCAGATGCAGGTTTTGCGTTCACCCCACGCGCACGCCCGGATTGTTGCAATAGATACTTCGGAAGCAGAAGCCATGGACGGGGTGGCTTGTGTGATTACTGCAGAAGATGTGCCGGGCAATGACGGTTTTGGGGTTTTTGTGCACGACCAGCCAATCATGGCGCGCGGAAAGGTGAGGCATGTAGGTGAGGCCGTGGCGGCAGTCGCTGCAGAAGATATTGTGACCGCGCGGCGCGCCGTTAACAAGATCAAGGTTGAATATGAACAGTTGCCAGGGTTGTTTGACCCAACTGATGCGCTGACTGAAGGAGCGCCCGTCATTCATGACTATGCTCCGAACAATCTGGTTAAACACATTCCCATCAGGAAAGGCGATACGGAAAAGGGGTTTGCCGATGCCGACATTGTAATCGAAGATGATTTTGGAACGCAGCAGGTTGAACACGCTTATCTCGAGCCCGAGGCTGGCATTGCTTATGTCGATCCCGACGATGTTGTGGTGGTGATTTCTCCGTCACAAAACATCACACATCATCGCCATATGCTGGCCGAAATCATTGCCAGGCCCATCAACAAGGTGCGCTTTATAATGAGTCCGGTTGGAGGTGGTTTCGGTGGCAAGGAGGACATGATCTATCAGGGTATGCTCGCTCTTGCCGCGATGAAAACCCATCGACCGGTACAGTTGAACTTTACTCGCGAAGAAAGCCTGATCGCTTCAGCCAAGCGCCACCCGTCCCGGGTTCACTACAAGATGGGGCTCAAATCCAACGGACGTATCACGGCAATTGAATTCGACATGCTTTCAGATGGTGGTGCCTATGGGATGTCGAG
>JBPCWM010000146.1:0-4822 GCA_051009515.1 Rhizobiaceae bacterium
GTCTTCCCCCACTGAGCGGGTCCACCGTTATTAATAGGAAACGGAGGATCAGAGATGGCGAACAAGCGAGCGAAGCCCGAAGAGATTATCTCGAAACTGCGCCAGGTTGACGTCCTGGTTGGGCAGGGAATGGCCCGTGTTGATGCGATCCGGCAGGTGAGTATCACAGAGCAGACCTATTACCGCTGGCGCAAGCAGTATGGCGGCATGGGAACGGATCAGTTGAAGGAACTGAAGAAGCTGCAGAAGGAAAACGAGCAGCTACGACGCGCTGTTGCTGATCTGACCATCGACAAGCAGATCCTAGCTGAGGCCGCACGGGGAAACTTTTAAGCCCCGCACGGCGTCGCAGGTGTATTGATCAGGTGCGGGATATGTTGGGCGTCTCTGAACGCCGGGCGTGTCGTGTACTTGGTCAGCATCGTTCCACACAGCGTCATGTTCCAAGGGGCCGTGAAGACGAAGAACGGCTTGTTGCAGACATGATTGAACTGGCTCGTCTCTATGGCCGCTATGGCTATCGTCGTGTTGCAGTACTGCTGCGAGACGCGGGATGGTCGGTGAGTGATGGGCCTGTTCATCCTGCGGGGTGTGCCCGGCTACATTCGCTCGGATAACGTCCTATATTCGGAACAATTCCCAGATTTGGCATCAGATCGTTATCGCATCGGGTTTTCCCGACACGTTTTGATTTTGTCGCAGTCCAGCTCTTTCGTCAACGAACGGTCTCTCCCATAACAAACACAGAGTACGCGCGATGGCGCCAGCACCGTAACACCAAACGCCCTCACAGTGCCTTGGACTACAGGCCCCGGCACCCGAAACCATCATCCCATTGCAGCAAAAGACCAATCATGAAACCACATTCATCCCCAAACCAAGCGGATTGGGAAATCATAAATATCAAGTAAAAGAGTCAGAGTATTCATGTGTTTACTAGGTTTTTCTTATATGATTCATCTTCTGAGAATCGTAACAATGTTGAAATTTTTGTATTTCTAGAGTACCGTCAACGTGTACTGAGGAAACATTTGAGGGAACTAACATGCCGCAACAACCGCATGGCCTTAGCCGCTATGAAACTTTAGCAATACAATGCGCTGACCACCCACAACCACCATTACCGGACACATTTGGAAGATTGGGAAGGCGGAATCCTTTGACCGGCAATACGCCTGATGGGAAACCATTCGATCAAAAAGTTTTGTTGGAGGCCTTCGATAAGGCAACCAATTCAATGAAAGATACAACTGATCCTGTAGATCATGACGTTGCTGCTGGCATGACCTTCTTTGGGCAATTTGTAGATCATGACGTTACGCTTGATGCCACTTCGGCAATTGGTTCTGTGATTGATCCGGCTACCATTCGTAACATTCGCACTCCATCATTGGATCTGGACTGCGTATATGGAGATGGTCCCGAAGCATCGCCCCACCTTTATCATCCGGATCATCATGGGTTTCTTCTATTTGGGAACGCTGGCAACCCACTAGATCTTGCGCGCACTCGCCAGGGAACTGCCTTGATTGGCGACCCCCGAAATGACGAAAATCAAATCGTGTCACAATTGCAGGGGGCCTTCATTTGCCTCCACAACATCGTAATGACAGCCCTGGAATCGGGTGACAGCATGGCACATAAAGCTTTGGATGGGATATCTGCCGCTTCGATGCAGACATTCAAGGACGGTGAAGAGCCGTTTCAGGTCGCGCGCCGGATTTGCCGATTGCATTATCAATATCTGGTAGCAAACGATCTGCTTGATGCATTTGTTGACCAAGAAGTTCTGAACAATGTGAGGCATCATTTGGAGAAACGAAAACTGCCAGAGCCATTCACTGACAAATCTCCGGTCATGCCAATTGAGTTTTCTGGTGCCGCTTATCGGTTTGGTCATGGTACTGTTCAGTCCAAATACCAACTCAACCATGATAATCTGGATTTTGACTTGTTTGAGTTAGGTCGGAAGGAATTCTCCTTCCGTACGGAGGACAAAAACATCGCCTTCACCAAACTTTTTGATTACCCCGGTAACGATGGTTTCCAAAAGGCCCGTCCGATCGGTCGAAAAATGGCGAAGTCAATATTCACACTGCCTTTCATTTCAGGTGAAGCCGATATTGGCAGCACAAAAATGACCGAAGAGCAAAACCGCAAACTTCCGCTTAGAAACCTACTTCGAGACAGACTAACGCTGGAGTTGCCGTCCGGTCAGCAAATTGCAAGATCAATGGGGCGGGATGAACTTAAAGCCCCAAAGGAACTGACAGACCACGGTATCACCAAGACGCCGCTTTGGTACTATTGTCTGCACGAAGCTGAAAAACACTACGGTCGCCTTGGACCAGTTGGCGGGACTATCGTGGCAACAGTTCTATTGCGACTGTTGTATCTGGACCCTGAGAGTCTGGTTTGCTCTACCCACAATTTTCAGCCATGGACGGAACTTGGGGCTTCGCAAGATGGCAACTATTCCATTGGCCATATGTTGAAATTTGTCGAGGACAATCGCGACAAGATCAGCCACGCTGAACATCTTAGAACTTGATTCACACAACGCATTTCGGCCTCTTGTGGGAAGAGGCCGGATGCAATCATCGTCGAAGTGGAGGCCAGTCGATCAATCCGCCAGGCGGAAGTTGGTGCAACACGCACCATGATCGAGCGAACACGTGAGACCTTCGACCTCTACCCGGAAATACTGGTTGCAGACACAGCCTATGGTGCGGCTGAGAACCTAAACTGGCTTGTAAACGAGGAAGGCATTGTTCCTCATATTCCGATTTTTGACAGATCGAAGCGGACGGATGGCATCTTAGAGAAATCCGACTTTGTCTACAATCACGAAAGGGGTGCCTATATTTGTCCTGTAGGACTGCCTATGCACCCAACACAAAGAGCTTATCGCAACAGGAAATCTGTTGTCGGTTCGGACAACATGATCTGCTACCGGGCAAGCAAGTATGATTGCAAGGAGTGACTGCTGAAGAAATATTGCTGCCCCAATCAACCCGCCCACAAAGTGCTTCGTCGTGGCTATGAGGGAGCACGTGATCTAGCACGGGAACTCTCATTAACCGAAGCCTACGTCGATTCACAACGACGAAGAAAGAAGGTGGAAATGCTGTTTGCCCATCTCAAGCGCATCATGAAACTCGACCGACTGCGCCTGCGGGGACCCAATGGAGCCAAGGACGAGTTCCACCTTGCCGTAACAGCCCAAAATCTCAGAAAACTAGCCAATTTGAGCCCACAAACGGCGTGAAAACCGATTGGGAAGCTGTTCCGCCGCCTCCCAGCAGTGGCTAAAACAAACCCTTTTTCATCAAAATCAGCTCAATTCTACCAAATTGGCTGTGTCGCTCTTAGACAAATTTTAAGTTGTAACGCCCGCAAATATTGCCCTGGAACGAACGTTGGGTGCTGGAATAAGGTTTGCAGCCTGCGATGCAGAAGAACTCCTACCTGACATCAGATCAGCTCAACGTGGATTGATAAATTTGGTTTTGATACGTTCTTTTGCACCTTTGAATCGAAAGGCAAGCCAGAACATAATTGCTGATACAGAAATCGCCGCAAAAGCGATAGCCCAGCCTATGGTAACCAACCCGGTACCTGGCCAAAAAATGAGGCACAAGCCAATCAACGAGGCAATAATGCCAGCATTCCGCGCAGACAAGCGCTCGGGGTCCTGTTCGGGCAATTGACGCCAGGTCAACAGAGACCCTATGCCGTTTATTAGTGCAAAGGCTCCCAATAGAACGAAGGAAAACCGCGCGGTCCCTTCAGGCCAAATCAGCAATACTAGGCCGATCAAAATTGAACCGATGCCAACACCACCCGCTGCGCTTCGGCGTCCTAAACCAAACAGAGATAGTCCACCATCGAGAACCAAAAGCAGGCCAACAAACTGTAACAATAGTGCATTGCTACTGGTTGGCCAAAACAAAGCTGCAATCCCTACGCACGCTGCCATCAATCCACGCAGGAAAAAGGTCCACCAAATATTAGCAAGTCTGCTGCCAAGTGCCTCACGGACCTCAAACCGATCGTCTTCGATTATCTCAGAATCTGGAGTCTTTGGTCGGTCCATGTGCGGTTCCTTTCTTGAATAAGGCAACTTAGCGCAACAACCCGAGGGTGTCTCCAAAAAAGCCGAACGGCTTGGGTTTGTTCTTAATTGGCTGTTCCAGTGGCAATGGCGAATAAAACAGCCCGAATAATGTGGGCTGTACTGACCCGTAATGAACCCTACAAAGTGAGAACGATCTAACCAAGGAAGCCAACAACAAGAGATTGCGAGACCAATGAAGTGATGGAAAATTGTCAGCCCTAAAAACCAAGACACTCCGAGCTTTGTCCAGAACGCTTGCTGTTCGTGATGCGGAATGGGACTTGGTTGGTGGAAACCATCAGGGCCAGCGGCCATGTGTGTCGCGTCAACAGGCCGAACACAAGACTGCTTCTGACAAAGAAACGATCACAAAATAGGACTTGCAAAAAGGGAGCCATACACACAAGGACTTAGCCCTATTATACAACAACCCGGCAGGTACAACGAAAGAAATTGTCAATTGACAAAAAACCAGGAATTAGAGAACGGTCTCCGGACGCACCCGCCGTCCTGCTCTTGATGTACGATATTGGGATCACCGCGGGAGTTGACGTCAGCTCCAAACAGACAAGCCCCACCACTAGGCCGTGTGGACGAATTTGATCAAGATGAATGTTGCGGCGAGAGCGACGATTGATCGGAAGTTTCTTGCTGTTTTCTCACACCGCAGCGCCACTCGCTTGAAGCGTTTGAGCTTTCCTATCA
>JBPCWM010000147.1:0-37500 GCA_051009515.1 Rhizobiaceae bacterium
CAAATATCACCGAGTAGGCCAGCGTCACATCTGGCAATATCACCCGCGCCAGATCAATCGCGACAGTCCCAAGAAACCCTCCTAGTCCAAAGGCCAAAGCTTGGGCTGCGCCCCAAAGGCCCATACGAGTACCTTCTCGCTGTTCGACGCCGCGACTGGCCAGTCCCATCATCGACCCAATGGCTGCAACCGCAAAAGCGCCGTTGGATAAGCCGAGCAGAAAAACATTGGTTTGCAAGGGCCAGGACGTTCCGATCTGTGAAGCAATCGCCAATCCCACGAAGGCAAAGGCCGAAGCTATGCAGCCACCAAAAGCCCAAAACCGCATGGAGCCAAGTCGCTGGCCACCAAATCCGCTGCCGATGATGGCCACCACCACCATGCCGACCATCACACCCCCGTTTTGAACACCAGCCAATTTTGTGGATTGGCCAGGTGTGTATTCGAAGACCAGCCCTGAAAACGGTTCAAGGATAAGGTCCTGGGCGCTGTAGGCGAGCATGGAAACAAAGACAAATATTGTGAATTGACGCGCACGCGGCTCGTTCCAAACGTCAGCGAATGCTGTCTTAAAAGACGGCTTTTCCTGAATTGTATCCAGTGATTTCATGTTTGTGTTTCTGGAGGCTCCTTCAATTCCCCAGACTGCCAGAGTGGCAACTACGAACGCGATAATGGACACTGCCGATGAGACCATTACCAGGCGCGTGGCAGAATATGGATCGAGCAGACTACCCGCAGTAATCGCTGTAACCACAAAGCCCGCGATCATCATGATCCAGACTATCGAAGCGGCTGCAGCCCGCCTTTTGGCGTCAACGCGTGTAGCTAACAACGTGAGCAAAGACGTGCCTGATGCACCCACACCAATGCCGATTAAGGCAAAACCCAAAACCGCCAAAGTTACGCCCGCAGACAAGTTCGTGTCCATAAGTGCCGTGGCAATTGCAGCAAGCGCACCACCGAGGCCGAGCACCGCCATGCCACCGATTATCCAGGGTGTACGGCGGCCTCCAATGTCGGACCCAAAGCCCCATCGTGGTCGGGACATTTGAACGGCGTAGTGGAAACCGACAAGGGCCCCAGGCAACATAGCTGGAAGGGCATATTCGACCACCATAATCCTGTTGAGGGTGGACGTCGTCAGGACAACAATTGCGCCAAGCGCGGTCTGAACCAGTCCTAGGCGAATGATACCAATCCAGGAGAGGTTTGAAGAAACTGGTGTCATCCGTTTGCCCCCAATATGGAACCGATTCCAATGGCGCTGGTCAGCATGCCAATTACGTAAAGAGTGGTGCCCGTGGCATTGTACAAGGCTGCGTTGCGGCGTGGTTGCAGCAATAATTCAACCCGATTCATCAGAAACTTGATCATTAGCCCAACCTGCAGCGCCAGCAGCGCTCCAACGATGATGGCATGCCAGTTCAGGCCCCAATGCCAGAGCAGAGCAATGACTGCACACTGAGGCAAGGTCATCACTACGCTGGCCAGTCGAGCAGCGCCGTGCGGACCTAATTGCACTGGTATGGTTCGTATGCCCATCTGTCTGTCACCGGAAATCGATTTAAAGTCATTGAGGGTCATGATACCATGCGCACCGGCGCTGTAGAGGCCGGCCAGTGCCAGTATGCGCCAGTCCGGCAGACCTCCAACCAATATGGCTGCCCCCGTAAACCAGGCGATTCCCTCATAGCTGATGGCGCATGCGGCGTTGCCGGTCCAGCCATTAAGCTTCAGCCTCAGAGGTGGGGCGCTATAGGCCCATGCCAGGAATAGGCCCAGTACAGTCGCGGCAAGCGCCCATTCTCCCAAATACGAGGCGAGCATTAAGGAGAGCACACTCCATAGGACAGCGATATATAAACCCCAGCGACCGGGAACGCGTCCAGAGGGAATCGGTCGATCTGGTTCGTTGATGGCATCCACATGACGGTCATGCCAGTCATTGATGGCCTGGCTCATGGCACATACCAGCGGACCTGCAAGAACGATCCCCAAAACGACAACCGTTGAGTTGTTGACAAGCGATTCCCCCGTGGACACAGCGCCGCACATGAAAGCCCACATGGGTGGAAACCACGTGATGGGTTTTAGCAATTCGAGCGAAGCCGATAGCGACGGACGTCGCGCACTGGGTCGCATTACTGCAGACGGATGTGCTTCAAGCTGAGACATCCAAAAAGGGTAGTTGGGCTAGCTCGCTATGTCAATAAAAATAGACAGATATAAAGTACGGAAAAATAGACGCTTTTTTTGGTCTATTTTCGACCCATTTTGGCATAGAAACTCTGACGACTCAGGCCCAGCATCTGGGCAGCCATAGCTCGGTTTTGATTGGTCAAATCGAGTGCAGTTTCTATGCACATTTTTTCTATTATATCAGTAGTTTCTCGAACAATATCCTTGAGCGGTATCTGGCCTACCAAGTTTGTGATTTGCTCATCTGTTTGAGCCAATGAACGGTTTTGGTTTTCCATTGATGAATTGGCGGCTGCGCTGACGCGAATTGCGAACCCATAGGCCGGCTCACCGTGATTTTTGATCTGAATTGCTGACAATTCTACGTTTTCAACCTGGCCGTAATTGGAGCGAAATACGGTTGCAAAACGGCGTACACTTCCATGTTCCTTGATATTGGCCATTAATACGTTGCAATCCACCCTTGGGCGATCAAACCAATTGTCAATTGGCTGCCCTATGGCTTCACCGGGGCCGGACAAGTTCATCAAGTCAACAAATGCGTTATTTACGGCGCTAATCCGTCTTTCGCCATCGGTTACTACTATCGCATCCGGCAGCTCATTCACGATTTTTAATATCTGGCGATCGGCAGGATCAAAAAAGGTCGAAACATTGGAAGCGCTGGGCAATAGTCGTAACAACAGATAGTTTTTGCGATTCTGGCGAAAGAGGGCAGCTGAGATCGTAATCGCATCACCTCCCTTTAATTTTACATTTACATCTCCTGCCTGATCATCGTTTGCTGCGCGAAACAATTGATGGAGGGCGTTGGTATTACTGCTTTCAAAAAGGCCCAAGACCTTCATATCGCCAATCTGCTGATGGGTCCGGCCAAACAGACGGGTTGCGGTTTCGTTAATGTCGCTCACCCTTAGACTTGTTGCATCAACTACGATTTGTGGCGTATCTGAAAGCTGAAACATCATGCGATAATGGCTTTCAGCGCTTCTCAGCTGTGCAAACTCACGTTCAACTGAGAGCTGCGAATTCATCAGTTTTTGTTGAAGGTCTGAAATTCGTGAAATATCCATTCCGAAGACCACAATCATGTCGCCGTCGCCAAGTCGCATGGCCCAATACTGCATTGGAAGATTGCTGCCATCTTTTGTCAGATGATTGATCTCCCGCGCACGAACCTCGTGACCATCTTGTGCTGCGCCAAGCAGCTCTTCTACTTTGTTGACGCATTCACTGGTGACTACATCGACCATTTTTTGATCGACCCAGCCTCTACCCACTTCATCAAAAAGCGATGGGCTTTGGAACGCTAAGTCGCGAATGACCCCGTGGTTATCTGTGATCAGTGTAATGTCCGAAGCATTGGCCACCAATTGAGCCGTGTGCTGGACAGCCAGATTGCCAAAAATCTCTTCTGCGCATGCAAAACTCAACGGAGTTGGACTTGACATGGTGCTTTCCAACGACATTTTGTGAATACCTCGCATTGAGTAAAAAGTGCAGCGGAGTTGGCTGCAGGATATGCTAACCGAATCTGCCAAAAAGATGTTAGTGTCATCGTATACTGTCAATTCAGTGGTGCACACAATTGTGTAAATTAGTCAATGCACCCGCATTTAGTTTAATTCTAATCTCAGTGGCAGCCTTGTCGCTATTTCAATGGCTTCCAACGCGTTAGATGCGAAATAATCTGCACCGATTTGCACTGCTGCCGTGACATCTTGCTGAAATGGTGGCCCCCCAACCAAGATAGGCACCGTTTGTAGGCCTTGCACGCTGCGAAAGTCATGGATCAGCCTGCTGGCGTCGTACAATCGGTCGGCCGCGCTCACGGAAATGCCAATGAAGTCGAATTTGTCAGTGCGGCTTGCCCGCAGTAAGTCAGATCTTTTCAGATTAATTCCTGAATCCACCATCCAGCCAGCCGCCCGGAAGTGCTCCACAACCATAGCCGCGGCAAAGATGTGATCGTCGCCTGGTATTGGTGTGATCAAGGCTCTTCTGTGGTGTTTGGTCGGTGTAAACAACTGCTGCAATCTGTCGACATTCTCGCGTAAATGGCGATGCAAGGACGACATTCCAAGCGTTACATCGGCGAAGCTACACTGATCCTGCTCCCAAAAAATACCCAATGTCACTGCCGTTTTTGAGAAAAGCTGTGCAAATAGTTGCAGGCTTTCTGAGGTGTCAGTGAGTGTCTCCTCGATCATCGCCGCAACGGATTCTTCTTTGTCAGCAATCAAAAGCCTGGCCAACTCTAAGGCGTCCGCCTGAGGGTAAACAACTCGGTTATGGTCGATTAGAGAGCGGCATACATCCGTCCCATCGCCGGACCAGGCACGCGCGATGTGTTCTGCCTGCTTGCAGTCAGATGCAATTGCCTGGCTGTTGCTAAATGGTGCGCGCGTCAATTCGTTCATACCGTCTCCTGGACTGTGACAACAGATAATTCGCCGCTCGTCGGATGCGGCCTCAGGAACTAGATCATGCTGTCTAAAATATTATACGTCAAGTAAACTTGACACAAGGATCGGAACGCCGGTACATTTTTGCGTGAGCCGGGTTGAGTTCATTCGGCTTGGTGATGTGCGAACTGGGAGAGAATTATTGACAAACACTGGAAGGAGTAAGGGGGCACATGGCAGGTCGTTGCAGCCGCTTTATACTCCTGTACAACGCGAGCGACGCAACAACACCGCTTGGACGCTGGTGCAAGGCGTTTTGGCACCCCTTCAATT
Organism: Rhizobiaceae bacterium; assembly: GCA_051009515.1. Taxonomy (GTDB): domain Bacteria; phylum Pseudomonadota; class Alphaproteobacteria; order Rhizobiales; family Rhizobiaceae; genus Pseudahrensia. Next base: position 4,941 of record JBPCWM010000147.1, read on the forward strand.
CGCGGTGTTCCTCGTCTCATTGGTGTTGATTGTCAGAACAATGTTGACCGGGTATGGCTATGAATTGGCCACCGTTTCTATTGTTGTCAAGACATTGATATTATACATTATTATGATCACTGGGGCGATCTGGGAAAAGGTTGTTTTTGGCCAATATCTGTTCGCTCGTAGTTTCTTTTGGGAAGACGTTTTTTCGATATTGGTGCTGGCCCTGCACACCGCTTACCTTGTTGCCTTGTCGCTCGGCACCATTGTTGGTGACCAGCTCCTTGTTTTGGCGCTCGCCGCCTATGCCGCCTATGTCGTAAACGCACTTCAATTTGTCTTAAAACTCCGCGCTGCGCGTCTTCAGGGAAGCCATGAAGCAGCGTTAGTTGCACCGTCCAAACCGAGTAGTAAACAGACGGTGGAGTTGGCGGCATGAGTGATTCCAGCGAACAATTGATGATTCCGGTGACACATGGATGTGTTGAAAAGCCGGTGCTAAAGCAGCGTGGGCAGCAGGAGGTATTTTGTGGCCTAACCGGCATTATGTGGTTGCATCGCAAGATCCAGGATGCATTTTTTCTGATTGTCGGGTCCCGCACCTGCGCCCATCTCATGCAATCTGCTGCTGGCGTCATGATCTTCGCCGAGCCCCGTTTTGGCACCGCCATCATGGAAGAGCGGGATCTCGCCGGATTAGCCGACATGAACGATGAGCTGGATGCGGTGGTCAACAAGCTACTAGAACGGCGTCCCGAAATTAGATTGCTATTCCTGGTGGGATCGTGCCCGTCAGAAGTGATCAAGCTTGACTTGTCCCGTGCGGCTGAGCGCTTGGCATTATGTCATTCCCCGCAAGTGAGGGTCTTGAATTATTCAGGTAGTGGCATCGAAACGACATTTACCCAGGGTGAAGATGCCTGCTTGGCAGCTTTGGTGCCCAGTCTGCCGTCCGAGCCAGATAATGCGCCCAAATCACTGTTGGTCGTTGGTGCTCTTGCTGATGTTGTTGAGGACCAGTTCGCCAGACTATTTGAACAATTGGGCATAACGCATACACGTTTCCTGCCCGCCCGACTGGCTGATGATATGCCGCCTGTCGGGACCCAAACTCACTTTCTTTTGGCTCAACCCTTCCTCACCGACACAGCTCGTGCCCTTGAAGAAAGAGGCGCGCAGTATATTCCGGCAGGATTCCCGCTTGGAGCAGAGGGGACTGCTGACTGGTTGAGGGCTGCAGCCGACTGTTTTGATGTGACAGAAGCCACCTTTGAGGACGTTATCAGCGCGCCGCGCAAAAGAGCCCGACGCGCGATACAGCAATATTCTGAGAAGCTTTCGGATAAACGGGTGTTCTTTTTTCCAGACTCGCAATTGGAAATCCCGCTTTCCCGATTCCTCGGCAAAGAACTGGGTATGCGGACAATTGAGGTGGGAACACCCTATTTGAACAAGCGACTGATGGCTGCTGAACTGGCGCAATTACCGGATGATGTCACGATTAGTGAGGGGCAGGATGTCGACAAGCAATTAGATCGCTGTCGAGATTCGCAGCCAGATATTGCTGTGTGTGGATTGGGCCTTGCCAATCCGTTGGAAGTGGAAGGAATCACCACAAAATGGTCGATCGAGTTGGTGTTCACACCAATTCAGGGATTTGAACAGGCTGGCGATCTGGCAGAGTTGTTTGCCCGACCGCTCAATCGTCGCACCAGGCTGGAGGTGTAGCTCATGCAGTTGACCCTCTGGACCTATGAAGGCCCTCCCCATGTGGGTGCCATGCGTGTCGCAACAGCGATGACCGATCTGCATTATGTGCTACACGCACCGCAGGGTGATACCTATGCTGATCTGTTGTTTACAATGATCGAGCGTCGCCAGAAACGGCCACCTGTTACCTACACCACTTTTCAGGCTCGGGATCTGGGGGCTGATACATCCCAGCTTTTCATGGATGCCGCACGTGAGGCTCAGCGGCGTTTCAATCCCGCGGCGATGATCGTCGGCGCTTCCTGCACCGGTGAACTGATCCAGGATGATCCTGGCGGATTGTCAAAGACTCTGGGGCTACCAGTGCCAGTTATTCCGTTGGACTTGCCGTCCTATTCCAAGAAGGAAAATTGGGGCGCTGCTGAAACATTCTATCAGATCGTGCGGCATCTGGCGCCGCTGGGGCCTGCGGATGAGAAATCCAGCCGTGTGAGTTGCAATATTCTGGGGCCGACTGCATTGGGCTTTCGCCACCGCGATGACGTCACAGAGATTGTTGGGCTTCTGAAGGGAATTGGCATTGAGGTCAACGTCGTGGCGCCGTTAGACGCTTCGGTTCATGATCTTCTGCGCCTGCGCCAAGCCGATTTCAATGTCGTGCTGTACCCGGAGATTGCCACTCCCGCTGCTGCTTGGCTAAAGCGCACATTTAACCAACCTTTCACCACAGTGGTGCCCATTGGTGTCGGAGCAACGCAGGACTTTATCCGCGAAGTAAAGGACATCGCCGGGTTAGATTCTAATGGCCATGACGCAGGTGCGTCCGGGCGTTTGCCTTGGTATTCGCGCTCAATCGATTCAACCTATCTAACCAACAAACGGGTATTTCTTTTTGGAGATGCCACCCATGTGATTGCATTGGCGCGGGTCGCGGAAAAAGAAATGGGCTTCAAGGTTGTCGGATTGGGTACTTATACCCGCGAACAGGCCCGCGACGTCAGAGAGGCTGCCCAAGACTATGGCGTTGAGGCGTTGATCACGGATGACTATCTTGAAGTCGAGAAGCGAGTTCAGGAGTTACAGCCCGAACTAGTGCTGGGCACGCAAATGGAGCGTCACATTGCCAAGAGGTTAGGTATCCCTTGCGCAGTGATTTCGGCTCCGGTTCATGTCCAGGATTATCCAGCCCGCTATTCTCCACTGATGGGATTTGAAGGGTCAAACGTTCTTTTCGACACGCTGGTACATCCGCTGACAATGGGGCTTGAGGAACACCTTCTTCACATGTTCCGTGACGACTTTGAGTTCAACGACACAGCCGGTCCCTCACATCTCGGCCATGGTGGGCAAGGTCATGGTGGCGCTGGGGTCAATCGTGGCGCTGATATCTCAGATGAAAGTGATGATTTGCAAACAAGCGAAGCTGCCATTGTGTGGTTGGCGGAAGCCGAACGAGAACTCAAAAAAATTCCCTTTTTTGTGAGAGGCAAGGCACGCCGCAATACCGAAAAATTTGCCGCTGAACTTGGCTTGGCTGAAATTACGATGGAGACGCTGTATGAAGCGAAATCGCATTTCAGCCGGTAATGACACCAAAGTAAACGTGGTGTTGATTACCCTTGACCATCATATGTCTGGGGCGGTGGACGGTGCCCGAGAAATGTTGTGGAACGACCTGCCAGGTTTGCAATTGACCGTCCATGCAGCAACCGATTGGGAAATCAACCCGAACACGCTTCAGGCATGCAAGGATGATGTTGCTGTCGGTGACATTATCATTGCCTCGATGTTGTTCATTGAAGAGCATGTAAAAGCCATTGGTCCCGCGCTGGAGGCCAGACGCGATCATTGTGATGCAATGGTGTGCTGCATGTCTGCCGGCGAGATCATGAAGAATACGGCAATTGGTGCGTTTCGCATGGATGGTAAGCAATCCGGCCCCATGTCGTTGCTAAAGAAATTACGTGGCTCCAGCCAAAAGGACAAAGCCAGCAGCAAAACGGCCGGTGAACGGCAGATGAGAATGCTGCGCCGTTTGCCAAAACTGTTGCGCTTCATTCCAGGCACTGCCCAAGATGTGCGTGCTTATTTTCTGACACTGCAATATCGCTTGGCAGCCACTGAAGAGAACCTGGCTAATATGGTGCGTCTTTTGGTCGACCGCTATGCAGCCGGCGACCGGGCGGGTATGAAGGGCGAACTGCCGGTTGGCGATCCCGTCGAATATGCTGAGAATGGTGTTTACCACCCCTCGTTGCCGACAGGTGTCTCCACTCAGGTGTCGGATCTGCCACATCGCCGCAAAGCACGTGGCACGGTGGGCCTGTTGTTGTTGCGCTCTTACATTCTTGCTGCCGATACCGGTCACTATGACGGGGTAATTGCTCAGTTTGAATCTCAAGGATTCAATGTTGTTCCCGTCTTTTGCCACGGATTGGATATGCGCCCATCAATCGATGCCTATCTTTCTGGCGGAGAAAGCGGTGTCAAAATCGACGCCATGGTTTCATTGACTGGATTTTCGCTCGTTGGCGGTCCTGCCTATAGCGATTCAGATGCCGCTGCAGAAGCCTTAATTAAACTAGACGTGCCCTATTTGGCCGCACAGGTTACGGAGTTTCAAACCCTGGAAGGATGGGAGTCCAATGACAGTGGGCTGACACCAATCGAGTCCACAATCATGGTCGCCATCCCGGAACTTGACGGAGCCGTCGGTACCTCGGTTTTTGGTGGCCGCCATGAGGCCAGCGACAATAAGAAGATGAGCGCCCATCCCGGGCAGATAGAGACATTGGTGCATCGTGTGGAACGTTTGGTTTCGCTGCGAAAGACCACTTGCTCAAAACGTAAGATTGCACTGACAATATTCAATTTCCCCCCCAACGCGGGAAATATCGGCACAGCAGCATTTTTATCGGTATTTGAATCGCTGCACGCGACATTACTGCGCCTGAGAGACGAAGGTTATATTGTTGAGGACTTGCCATCCAATGCTGATGAGCTTCGGAACGTTATTCTTGGTGGAAATTCTGAAGTTCACGGTGCACTAGCCAACGTCCATGATTTGATTCCGACACACGACCATTTGCGACGGGATCCTCATCTTGAAGAAATAGAGGAACAATGGGGACCGGCACCGGGCCGCGATTTCACCAATGGTTCTTCCATTTTCGTGCTTGGCAAGCAGTTCGGCAACGTTCTTGTGGCTGTTCAGCCAGGCTTTGGCTACGAGGGCGATCCAATGCGCCTGCTGTTTGAAAAAGGCTTTGCACCAACACATGCTTTTTCCGCCTTTTATCGCTACTTGCGGGAAGACTTTGCCGCAGATGCGGTTCTGCATTTCGGTACCCATGGTGCGCTGGAGTTTATGCCAGGTAAGCAGGTTGGATTATCTGCTGAATGCTGGCCGCAACGCTTGATTGGCGCTCTTCCCAATTTTTACCTCTATGCGGCCAACAATCCTTCAGAAGGAACAATTGCAAAACGTCGTTCCTCAGCAACCCTCGTGTCCTACCTGACACCACCGGTCACACAGGCTGGATTGTACAAAGGCCTGAGCGAGATAAAGGCGTCGCTAGACCGCATGCGCAGTATTGAGCCGAGCAATGTCGGCGAGAAGGATGATGTTTTCCAACTAATCGTCGCCCAGGCGGAGCAAATGGATCTGGATTCTGACCTGTCACGTGACAATATGGAAATCTATATCCGGAAATTGAATGAGGCCGTGATTGAGTTGGAATACTCGTTGATTCCGCATGGATTGCATGTGGTCGGGCAGGGAATGAGCGATTCTGAGCGCCGTGAAATGCTGGTTCAGATCGCGAAAGCTGACGACGCATTGGCACCAAGCGATTCCATTATTGAAGAGATAGTTGAGAGTGGATGCTCGAAGACTAAAATGACCGATCCTGAGCAAATGAACATTATCGAGCGCCTGACTGGCGTCAACCAACTGCTGAAATCCAATCCTGAACTAGACGGATTGGTCACCGCTTTGGCTGGTCGTTTTGTACCCCCATCCCCCAGTGGTGATCTAATCCGAACTCCTGACATGTTGCCAACAGGACGCAATATTCACGGTTTTGATCCATTTGGCATACCGAGTCCTTACGCTGTGAAGGATGGTGCACGTCAGGCAGCACGTGTGCTTGAGCGGCACCTGGAATCCAGCAATTCCCTACCCGAAACAATCGCAATTGTGCTTTGGGGCACTGACAATCTGAAATCCGCGGGTGGGCCGATGGCGCAGGCATTGGCCTTGCTAGGGGCAAGGCCGCGGGTGGATAGCTATAACAGGGTCTGCGGCGCAGAGCTTATTAGCCTTGAGCAATTGAAGCGTCCACGGATCGACGTGGTCATGACGCTATCTGGTATTTTTCGTGATTTGTTGCCCATGCAAGCAAGCATGTTGGCTGAGGCCAGTTACCTCGCAGCAATCGCCGACGAACCGACAGATCAGAATTTTGTTCGAAAGCATGCATTGTCTTATGCAGAGGCAAATGGCTGCGACATTGAGGAGGCAGCTTATCGCGTTTTCAGCAATGGCGATGGCGCCTACGGGTCCAATGTAAACTTCCTAATAGAATCCAGTGCCTGGACCGATGATCAGGAAATCGCGGCGACTTACACCAACCGAAAGAGCTTTGCGATTAACCGCAAAGGGAAATCTTCCAAACAAGTTGAATTGCTGTCCAACGTCATGGGCCATGTGGATATGGCCTACCAAAATCTTGAGTCGGTGGAACTCGGCGTAACTACAATAGACCATTATTTTGATACTCTAGGTGGAATATCGAAGGCAGTGGCTTTGGCAAAGGGTGGAGTAGAAGTCCCCGTTTATGTCTCTGACCAGACCCAGGGCGAAGGCAAGGTGCGAACTCTGGGCGAACAGGTATCGCTTGAAACCCGAACTCGTTCGCTCAACCCCAAATGGTATGAAGGCATGCTTGCGCACGGCTATGAGGGCGTGCGCCACATCGAGTCACAGATTTCAAATACGATGGGCTGGTCTGCAACCACGGGGCAGGTGCGTCCTTGGGTTTACCAAGAACTGAGCGAAACATTTGTGTTGGATGACACGATGCGCAAGCGGCTTGCTGATCTGAATGCCGCCTCATCATCACGACTGATCAACCGACTTATCGAAGCGAGTGAGCGCAACTTCTGGCAACCGGATGCAGAGACACTTCAAGCACTGCACGACGCCAGTAACGAAATGGAAGACTGCCTGGAGGGCATAGACAAGCCATGAATATATTGGGACCAAATTCGCATTTTAAGAACAACAACCGACCATTGCCTGCTGGTCTTGACGGCGAGGGCAGTATGCAGGTTCAGCTGGATCCACAAATGGATATCGGAACTGCGAAAGTCTTTGCCGTTTACGGCAAGGGCGGAATTGGGAAGTCAACGACTTCGTCCAATCTGTCTGCAGCCTTTTCCAAACTGGGTAAACGAGTGCTTCAGATTGGTTGTGATCCCAAGCATGATTCAACTTTCACCTTGACCAAGAGATTGGTGCCGACAGTGATTGATGCGCTTGAAGAAGTGAACTTTCATTCCGAAGAGTTGCGAACCGAAGATTTTGTTTATGAGGGCTATAACGGTGTCATGTGTGTCGAAGCAGGTGGCCCTCCGGCAGGCACGGGCTGTGGTGGTTACGTAGTTGGCCAGACCGTCAAGTTGCTGAAAGAGCATCACCTATTGGAAGACTCCGATGTGGTCATCTTTGATGTGTTAGGCGACGTGGTTTGTGGGGGCTTCGCATCCCCTCTGCAACATGCAGAACGAGCTCTCATTGTAACCGCTAATGATTTTGACTCCATTTTTGCTATGAACCGAATTGTTTCCGCAATTGGTGCCAAGTCCAAAAACTATGAAGTTCGCGTTGGCGGAGTTATTGCCAATCGATCTCACGAGACCGATGAAATTGATCGTTTCAATGCAACGGTCGGTCTCGATAAGGTTGCCCATTTTCCAGATCTTGATGTGATCCGTCGATCCAGGTTGAAGAAATCTACTTTGTTCGAGATGGAGGACTCGCCTGAATTGGCAGCCGTACAAAATGAATATCTCAAACTTGCTGAAACGCTGTGGGAAGGACGTGAACCATTTTCCCCAACGCCAATGAAGGACCGGGAGATCTTTGATTTTCTCGGTTTTGACTAGGGAGGGCGACATGAGCAATACGAGCTATGAATCCAGGCGCGGTGAACTAGAAACCTATTTTGACAAGACTGCTGCCGACAAATGGAAGGCATTAACTTCAAACAGTCCGGTTAGCCGGATCCGGGCTACCGTGCGGGCAGGGCGCGATGAGATGCGCAGAAATTTGCTGCATCGGCTGCCGGCTGATTTGACTGGTAAACGTATATTGGATGCAGGTTGCGGACCAGGGCAACTAGCGATCGAAATGGCACGGCGGGGTGGCGAGGTGGTTGCTATCGATCTCTCCCCGACCTTGATAGAGGCCGCCTTGAATAGAACCCCGTCGTGTCTGAACAGGGGAGCTATCGAATTCGTTGCTGGTGACATGACAGATAAGAGCTTCGGCTCTTTTGACTATGTCGTCGCAATGGACAGTCTGATCCATTATCCGATGGAAACTGTGGTCGAAATCCTGTCTGGATATGCGCCAAGGGTTCGCGAGGGATTGCTTTTCACCTTTGCCCCACGAACACCTGTTCTTGCGGCCATGCATTTGACGGGAAAGCTCTTCCCGCGCAATGACCGATCCCCGGCGATTGTGCCAATTGCTGAGGCCAGCTTGAGGCGCGCCATGGATGGCCAATCCGGGCTGTCCAAATTTTACGTCGAATTCAGCCACAAAGTCTCCACTGCATTTTATAAATCGCAAGCAATGGAGCTCGTTATCCGGTGAGCCAACAACGCTCAACATTCGTGGAATTCTGGCAAATGGTTGGAACTAAGTTCTTGCCATTTGCTGATGCGGCTAGTGAAGACTTGCCGCTTGCCCGATTGTTGCGCCTTTCACTATTTCAAGTATCCGTGGGCATGGCCGCCGTATTGCTGACAGGCACTCTTAATCGCGTGATGATTCTGGAATTGGGCGTACCGACGTCGCTGGTCGCGATTATGGTTTCACTACCATTTCTGTTTGCACCCGCACGGGCACTGATTGGCTATAAGTCTGATACCCACCGATCTCTGCTTGGCTGGAGAAGAGTACCCTATATTTGGTTTGGGTCTCTGACCCAATTTGGTGGTCTCGCGATCATGCCGTTTGCGTTGTTATTGCTGCACTCCCAGTCTCTAGGTCCCAGTTGGGCTGGCCCTGTAGCGGCGGCTGCTGCGTTCTTGATAACAGGCATCGGCATTCATATGGTGCAGACCGCTGGATTGGCACTAGCGACTGATTTATCTCCTGAAGAAGCGCGGCCGAGAGTCGTAGCATTGGTCTATGTGATGCTGCTGATCGGCATGTTTTTCAGTGCCATTGTTTTCTCATACCTGTTGGCCGATTTCAGCGCGAAGCGCCTTATTCAGGTGGTTCAAGGTGCGGCAGCCGCGACGATGATCTTTAACGTCATTGCACTTTGGAAACAGGAGGCCCGTCGGCCACATCTAACCAACCCCAAGACCAAGAGCCCGCCGTTTTCGCAAGCCTGGAAGGCGTTTCGAAAAGACAAGCGCAGCTTGCGTCTGCTCATTGCGGTTGGACTTGGGACAATAGGTTTTTCAATGCAGGACGTCTTGCTGGAACCCTATGGTGGAGAAGTCCTGGCTCTGACGGTTAGCCAGACAACGATGCTGACTGCTCTGTTTGCAGCTGGCACGTTGATCGGATTGTTCGTAGCAGGACACCGTCTTGGTAAGGGAGGCGATCCACATCGACTAGCGGCATTGGGCACCCTTATCGGCGTGGTTGCCTTCTGCCTAGTGATTTTTGCAGCCCCCCTTGGCACTGCAAACATGTTCCGCATTGGGGTGGCCCTGATCGGAATGGGTGGTGGCATGTTTGCAGTGGGAACCATGATTGCCTGTATGGCGTTGGCAAAGACGTCTGGCTCGGGAATGGCTCTTGGGGCCTGGGGTGCTGTGCAGGCGTCAGCGGTTGGCGTTGGACTTGGAGTGGGTGGCATTGTTCGCGATGTCGTAGGCCAATTTGCGCTATCGGGTGGTCTGGGTCCAGCGCTGATGGACCCGGCAATTGGATACAGCGTTGTCTATCATCTTGAGATTGGATTTTTGTTCGCAAGCCTTATCGCAATTGGCCCGTTGGTTCGGACATTCGCGATGAGCAAACATGAAAGTAATGGGAAAATAGGCCTGTCGGAATTGCCGGGCTAGTATTGGAGAAAGTAAATGGTTGAAATTGTGGGAAATATCGATGCGGCACAGGTTGTGCTCTATGCGTTCTGGATATTTTTCGCCTGCTTGATTTGGTATCTGCAGGCAGAAAGTCGTCGCGAGGGGTATCCGCTCGAGAATGACATAACAGGAGATTACAACAAGGATCCGTGGCTACAATTGCCAAAACCAAAAACGTTTATTCTGCCACATGGTATGGGAACACGCACCTATCCAAATATGGAAAACCGCGATGCGCGCCCAATTGCTGCTGTTCGTGCGTCGCCAACGGCGGGATCACCACTCATTCCAACAGGCAATCCAATGATCGATGGTGTTGGTCCGGCATCCTGGGCGGAACGCCCTGATCACCCTGATATGACGCCGCATGGAACACCGAAGATTCAACCGCTTCGTGTCGCCACGGCGTTTGACATTGCTAAATTGGACAAAGACCCGCGGGGCATGCCGGTGGTTGGCGCCGACGGTCAAATTGCGGGTGCAATCGTTGATGTTTGGGTTGATCAGACCGAAGTCTATATTCGGTTCTTTGAGATCGATTTGGGCAAAGAGACCCGGGTCATGCCAATGCATTTTGCCCTGCAGCGAGAAAAGGGTGGACTACTAACCCCTGGTCAGGAGCGAGAGTATTATGTCCACAACTTAACAGCAGAACAATTTAAGGACATTCCACAAACCAAGGATTCTGATCAGATCACCATGCTCGAAGAAGAGAAGATCATGGCCTATTTTGGTGGTGGTGGTCTCTATGCGATGCCAGGCCGAGCGGAGCCAGTTTTGTGACCAATCACGACGATTTCCATACTGAGCCTGTTCCAGGTCTTCCCGCGCATCTTCCAGATGGAGAGAAGATTCTGTGGCAGGGCAAACCAGAAATAAGACCCTTGTTTGTGACAGCGCTGCATGGGCGCAAGGTGGCAATCTACTTTGTCATCTTGGCTATCTGGAAACTAATTTCCTCCGTTTCTGATGGAAAGGCTGCAGCGGAAATTGCGTTTTCAGTTGGTGGCACGTTGGTGCTTGCAGGGCTTGTCTTGGCACTGTTGTACTTGCTGACATATTTGATCGCACGCACGACCATATACACGATTACCAACAAGCGTTTGGTGATGCGGTTTGGTGTGGCTCTTCCCATTACCTTCCAGTTTCCATTCAGTCAGATCGATACAGCTGACGTGATGCGGATTGGTCGCGACGGAGGCAATATTGCGTTTACGCTGAAAGAACACACCAAAGTTTCGTGGGCAGTCCTTTGGCCCCATGTACGGGCCTGGAAAGTGGCCCGTCCACAACCGACCATCCGTGCGGTTGCAGATGTGCGGACTGTGTCATCGCTCCTGGCGGACCTATTAAAACAAGCTCATCAGCAGACCGAGGAATACTCGAAGTCTCGCGAAACGGCTGCTCGCCCACAACTTGATGAAACAAAGACTGTGCCAGTCATGGCACCAATGTTAGCTGCAACTTCGTAGCACACGGAGAAGAAAACCATGACCAACGCTCAACAACCATCTGAACGACGCAACAGCCACCGGCTGCCCTTGTTGGCAGCACTGGCTGTGGTTGTTCTGTCATTAGTTGTCACTGTTAGCACACACTTTACCGGTCATGGAAAGGTAACTCGGACCATTGGAGTGGCCGCGCAGGAGCGCATGATTTACTTTAGAGACGGCAGGGACGGCACGGTAATTGTCAGCGATGCACAATCCAGAAAAGTAATTGCTCGTTTCGGACGGGGGGAAGGAGCCTTTGTCCGACAGTCAATGCGTGCTCTGTCGCATAACAGGTTGCAGCAGGGCGTGGAGAAGGGGCAATACTATCAGCTTGTCCAAACGGCAAAGGGTAAACTGTCAATCGTTGACCCTGTGACCGGCAGATTTATCAAACTTAATGCGTTTGGAAAGGTCGCTATGGACGGATTTTCGCAGCTCCTCCTTGACGACGGTGGGACCGACCAGCGTGCCAATGCAATCAAAACATCAGAAAAGGGAGCCTGACATGTTGAGAAAATTACTCAGAAGCCACAAGAAAGTTGATGTCGACTGTACAGTCACCATCGTAAATACTTTCGAAAGCCTGGAAGCTCATGTGCGATTCAATGATGGCACGACCATTAACCCTGGCGACGAAGTAGTTGTCCACGGAAGGTCCATCGAGGTGCCCTATGGCGAGACACAAAGCTTTGATCGCCGCGCAACTGTTAAACGGGCGACGGCCGTTGAGCGGCTCTGGACGCGTGCTACTGGTGATTTGGAATTCATGGAACTATGCGAATTCAGTTTCTCCCAAGGGACGTTGAAACCCGGCACTTTGGCGAAGGAGTATGTATCATGAATGCGCACAATCATCCTGCAGCTGGAAAGCCGGTCGGGGATCGGAAACTTAACGAAACAACCAAACTGGCACAGCAAAATACGCTTCTGAGCCCACGTTTTTACACCACCGATTTTGATGAATTGGATCGAATGGACGTGTCATTGGTGCGCGAAGAATGGGACACGTTACTTGCATCCATGCGGAGCGATCCAAACAAGGGGCACTTCAAACGTAATGAAGAATGGGATGATATTACCCTGGATGATGTGCCCATAGAATTGCGCACCGAACTCGTAGACTTTTTGGTATCGTCGCTGACGGCCGAATTTTCTGGCTGCGTTTTGTACAAGGAAATGAAGCGTCGGGGGAACAACAAGGACATCAAGGAACTGTTCACCTACATGTCGCGGGATGAGGCCCGCCACGCCGGTTTTATTAATGACGCGCTTCGTGACTTTGACATCGGGGTCAATCTTGGATTTTTAACGAAGACCAAGAAATACACCTATTTCAAGCCAAAGTTCATTTTCTATGCGACCTATCTTTCTGAGAAGATTGGTTATGCACGATACATTACAATCTTCCGGCACTTTGAGCGGCATCCGGAAAAACGGTTTCATCCAATATTTAAGTGGTTTGAGCAATGGTGCAACGACGAGTTCAGTCACGGTGAAGCTTTTTCACTACTGATGCGTTCGGAACCAAAATTACTTCAGGGACGCAATAAGCTGTGGATCAAGTTCTTCCTGTGTGCAGTCTACGCGACCATGTTCATCCGCGACCATGCTCGGCCGGAATTCCACAAGGCTGCCGGTTTGAACATTGAAGACTACGACATGAAAGTGTTTGAAATCACCAATCAATGTACAAGCCAGTGTTTCCCACTGATGCTTGACCTGGAAAACCCCGCGTTCCTTACTACTTTGCGTCGGTTGAATCGATTATCCCAACGCATTGATGTAGCGACTGAAAAAGGTGGATTGTTCAATAAGGTTAAAAAGACTGGTTTTCAGATTGCCATAGCAGCGAATTTCATTCGCCTCTATTCTCTGCCCTCCAAAAAGAACACCATACCAGAAGTCAGTCGTATGGTTCCGGCCTGGTAGGAAAGATCCGAGTGACTCAATACATATTGCCAGTTTTGTATGTGATCTTCCTCTGGTGGTTTTCTACTGGAGCAATCCTTTGGCTTTCGACTCGGTCGAAACGTAATCTGCCGGCAAGCCTCTTGCTCATGACTGTGTTGGCTGCAGCTGGTTTTGCAGGTGCCACGATGGCTGCAAACACCAATCAAAGCTGGGCGCCATATCTTGGGTTTGTGGCCGCCCTGGCGATCTGGGGTTGGATTGAATTTACATTTTTGACAGGACTCATCACGGGCCCCAGAACAAAGAGCTGCCCGAGTAACATAAGTGAAAATCAACGCTTCAAACTGGCCTTCCTGACTTTAAGTCATCACGAGTTTTCTCTCGTGGGCGCTCTTATGGCCGTATTTCTGGTGACTTATTCCGGAGATGATCAAACTGCATTCTGGACTTTCCTCACGCTTTGGCTAATGCGCATTAGCGCCAAGCTTTCAATTTTTAGCGGTGTGCCGTCCTTCTGCAAGGAAATGATGCCCGCGTCCCTGTCACATCTGCACAGCTATATTCGCGACGATCGTATTGGCCCAGTTTTCTGGATATCTACTGGTGCCACGACGATTATTCTGATCACCGCCGTATTGCTGCTCATGAATGGCCTTGTGCCCCAACAAACAACCACGATCGCAGTAATGCTCACCTCGCTTGTTGGGCTTGCAGCATTTGAACATTGGATGATGGTTCTGCCTGTCAAAGAAACTGTGCTTTGGCGGTGGGCTATTTCAGATCAATCCCGACCATCGACGTATAAATAAAAGGAAGAAAAAGTGCGCTCCTCAAAATTCGAAACAATCTTTGACCAGCAGCTAGAGGACTTGCGAGAGGCCGGCAATTATCGTGTTTTTGCTGACTTGGAGCGCCATAAGGGCAAATTTCCCAAAGCTGCACGCTACGATGAATCGGGAAAGCAATCAGAAGTCACCGTCTGGTGTTCGAACGATTATCTAGGTATGGGTCAACATCCCAACACAATTGAAGCGATGACAGATGCGATTCACAAATGTGGAGCAGGGGCAGGTGGCACTCGGAATATCTCGGGTACCAACCACTACCATATCTTGCTGGAACAAGAACTTGCCGATCTTCATCAAAAGCCTGCCGCGCTACTGCTGACTTCAGGCTATGTGGCCAATTGGGCAGCATTAGGCACACTTGCATCGCGTATTCCTGGATGTGAAATATTCTCTGATAGCGAAAACCACGCGTCAATGATCGAAGGTATTCGACATTCGCGGGCGCCAAAACACATTTGGCGTCATAATGATGTTGAACATCTGGACCATATGCTGAGCCAAGCGGATCCAGAAACTGCCAAGCTCGTGGCCTTTGAGTCTGTCTATTCGATGGACGGTGACATTTGCCCTTTAGCGGAAATCCTGGACGTCTGTGAGAAGCACAATGCATTTTCCTATCTTGATGAGGTTCATGCTGTGGGTCTGTATGGTCAGCGAGGTGGTGGCATCGCTGAACGGGAAGGGTTGATGGATCGGGTTGATCTGATTCAGGGAACATTGGGCAAGGCATTTGGTGTTATGGGCGGCTATATTACTGGTTCGACCAACATGATTGACTTTGTTCGCTCCTTCGCATCCGGCTTCATTTTTTCTACAGCATTACCACCTGCACTGGCTGCAGGTGCAACCGCGTCAATAAAACATCTAAAGGTCAGCCAAATGGAGCGCATGAGGCAGCGGAAGAACGTCAAAACGCTGCGAGATCGTCTCGATGCCATCGGACTGCCGCATATGGCAAACGAAAGTCATATTGTGCCTGTCATGGTTGGCGACGCCAAAAAGTGCAAATACATCTCAGACCTATTGCTAGAGAACTATAATATTTACGTTCAGCCAATTAACTACCCCACTGTGGCTAAGGGGACTGAAAGATTGCGAATTACACCGTCACCAATACACAGCGAACAAGATATTTTACATCTGGTGAACGCATTGAGCGAAATGTGGTCTCAATGCGCGCTCTCGCGGGCTGTGGCGTAATGTTGCAATCGATCAGCCTGCCAAAAGTCCTTCAACTTGTGGAGGATGTTGAAACCAATCGTGCTCTCGACGATGAGGTGTGGCCGTTGCCGCCGACAAACCCTGCCATCACCATTTCCGGAATTAATCCGGACGGGTCGCATTTTCCGATCGAAAAAATCGAAGCCCATGTCAAAGGTTTGCACCACCAGGCGCTTTCGATATTCGTGTTGTGCGGAGATGAACTTCTGATCCAGCAAAGAGCTTCAGAAAAATATCATTGCGGTGGTTTGTGGGCCAACACCTGTTGTAGCCATCCTCACTTTGGAGAAGACGTGGCGGCTGCCGCTGACAGGAGACTGCAGGAAGAACTCGGATTTCAATTGCCGCTCGAACAGAGATTGATTGTCGAGTATTCAGCTGATGTTGGCAATGGTTTGTGGGAACGTGAACGAGTGCATATGTTCCGAGCAGATGTGAGGTCCAAAACGGACGTCAAAGTGTTGGCTAATCCATCTGAAGTTGAAGCGTTTCACTGGGTCAGCCGAGCGGAATTGCGAAATGAGATCGAACGCTCCCCACACCGTTTTACGCCCTGGTTTCGTATTTATGTGAAGGAATATCCTGAACTGAATTTTTAAATCATTCAGAAACTTAGCCAGTCACCCATTCTTGGAATCACCTGTGGAACGTCTTGACTGTATCTGTCATAGGCTTTGCCGAAACGAGCTTTCAATTCGCGTTCCTCCAGTTGAATGATGCCCCATAGGCCAACCATGCATGCGGCACTTGTGACATAGGCCGCTTGGAAGTTGGCCATCATAGCCCAACCAACAATGCCCACTAGAACCATCAAGTAGCGCGGGTGCCTTATGATGGCGTAGGGCCCCTCAGTTATCAGCTGAATAGGCTTGTCCGTAATTTCCGGCATGCCAGCAAAAGTAGAAAAGGAAAGGTACCTTCGCACCGGCAGTGCCATTCGCAGAGACGCCAGATAAATCAGAAGTCCAGCACCAAAAAGGAGCCAGTTGGTACCCCAATCGTTGCCAATTAGAAACGTGCGTTGAAACCAGGCGAAAGTGCCAACTAGCGCCAATATTATGCCTGCGCATGAATAGGCAACCAGGCCACGATATCTCCGCCAGATGGGTGTGCCCAAATGAATAACAAGCCAAAAAGCAATTACCATTGGAACGAGCACAACAAGCACCAGAGCTATTGCATAACGCACTTCGTTCAATTCAAACATCCTCATGTATTCGTTGATAAAAAGGGTAAATTTTATTAAATGCAACCCTGTGAAATTGTTTTCTTATGCGTGGTTTCAGCTATACTGATGACGTCATAAAAAATGCCGTTTTGTACCAAACTGGATCTCTATAGAGAACTGATGAAACACCATGCCGCTGGATACTGATCCGACGATAGAACAGATTATTACGGCGATGCCGCAGCGCTTCAACCCTGACGCGGCAGGCGGTCTTGATGCGGTGGTACAGTTTGTACTGACTGGCAGCGATGGTGCAGATTATTATGCCATCATTCGAGACGGTGCCTGTCGCCTGTTTGAAGGACGCCACCAACAACCAACACTGACACTCAAGATGTCTACAGACACCTATGTCGACATGGCCATGGGGCGAGAAACAGGCCAAAATGCGTTTTTCAAGCGTAAGCTGACCTATAAAGGGCCGATTAATCTGGTTGTTAATCTTCATAAGTTCTTCACCCGTTAGCCCCCTTTGAACGGCTGGAACTCGTTGGCCTGATCGTAATCGAACCTGCAACTGCCCAAAAAAGGGGCTTTGTTTCCAAAGCCCCGTTTCAAACTTCGGTCTGTTAAATCGACTATGGCAGGTTGCTGCCACTCTCGTGCAGAACACCGTGCTTGATTGCCCATTCGGACCAGTCGTCAACGACCGTGCCTGTCAGCAAAATACCGATGCCGCCGGTCAGGGTCGTCAACATGGCGAACCACCAGGCCCAGCGGTGGATGGATTCCATCGTAGCATTAAAGCCCATGGTCCAGCGCCAGAACAGAGCAGCACGTTCTGAGGCGGTGCCGCGATCGGTAATTTGTTCAATCTCACGCTCGCCACCGTAGCGGCTGACCGCAAGGATGGTTGCCCCGTGCATGGCGAACAGCAAAGCGGAGCCATATAGGAAGACAATAGAGAGAGCATGGAAGGGATTGTAGAACAGATTCCCATAAAGCAGTGAAAAGTTATTGGTCCAATCCAGATGGGAGAAAATGCCGTAGGGTACAGCATGGCTCCACGAACCCATCATGACAGGGCGGATAAAGCCAAGCACCAGAAACAGCCAGATTGCGGCTGCAAAGGCGATTGGAACATGCATTCCAAGTCCCAATGCTCGGGCACGAAGATAACTGCGTGTCCACCAAGCCAGCACAGAGACCGTAAGGAAGAACCCGGCAATCATGAACCAGCCACCCTCCTGAAGCGGCGGCAAGACTTTCAGTCCATAGGATGCTGGTGGTGGGTCCAAAGACAACCAAAACAGCTGACGGACAAACTGCACCGGGTCCCAGCCGACCTGAGCCCAAAAATTGAGACCTATGATGTTGAACGCCAGCAAGAACGACATTAGTGATATCAGACCTGTTGTGCCTAGATATACCGGACCAATCTGAGCGTTACCGATCTTGCCCAACCAGTAAGACATTTTGCCCGTGCCGATGCGGGGGTCGTCGTACCGTGGCAGAGGAATGCCCATCCCTGGTTGGGTAGTTACCTGCGTTGTTGTGAAGATGTTTTGATATTCGCGCATGCCAACTTCCCCTTATTCGTCAAGATATTCGAGGTCGCCAATTTCACGCACGAGGTCTTCTTGTGGGAAGATTGGCAGTTCTAGCCACCATGACCACCAGTCCGACCAGGCGTCTTCCCAAATGGGACCGGAGATCACGATGCAGACCGCACTCCAGAAGCCTGCCGATAGGGCCAAAAAGAGACCAACCCGATGGATGCCAAGCGTACCTACCGAATAACCGATGAAATCGCGGAAGTAGGTGTCTTCGTGCTCAGGGGTTTTTACTTCTTGTCCTTTTCCTGGATTGGTAGAAGACAATACGAGACCGCCATGGAGCGCTAGCGCCAAGGTAGTTGCGAAGAAGAATGTGATCGCAATCATATGGGCTGGATTATAATGGAAGTTGCCATAGGCATAGCCAACATTGTTGACCCATTCCAAATGGCTGTAGATGCCATAGGGAAATCCGTGTCCCCACGCGCCCATCAGCAACGGCCGGAAGACGACCAGCGTGACATAGGCAAGGACTGCGATACTAAAAGCGAATGGTACATGCAGTCCCATTCCCAGCTTGCGGGATATTTCCACCTCTCGAAGCGCCCAGGAGCCAAAGGCGCCAACTGCACAGATTGTTATAATCTGCCAAAGCCCGCCGTCCTTCATTGGGGCGAGTGCCAGGCCATATTCAATATCGGGGGGATTGATGCTAATCTGCCAAATATTCCATGTTGGCCCGATAGACGCACCATAAATGATTAGAAATGTTCCAAGAGTCGCGAAGAAGATAGTCGAAACACCGAAAAAACCCACGTAGAAAGGGCCGACCCAGAAATCGAACAGATCGCCTCCTAAGAGTGTTCCACCGCGAACGCGGTATTTTCGCTCAAAGCTCAGCAAAGCCATAGCTGGTTCTCCAAAAACCTAGTTATTGAAACCGGCAGGCAAGAATTTTTGCTCGCGCCTGCCGGAGAAGCAGATGTGATTAGGTTATGAGCCTTGTCATCTCAACGGAGGCTTCCGCCGCCACGAGTGGTTTCACATCCAACCAGTTGTACCTGTCCGTACTCAGCAAAATGAAATGAATCAAAACTGCCAAGGTGAACAGGAAGACAGCCATCGCTACCATCACGCGCCTTGGATCGAAAAGAAGCCAAATTTTATGCATAGTTCAGCCTCCTTAAACCATTGCGGTCACGGTTGTTGCGATGGTTTTGACACCATCCAACAGTGACGAAGTTGTCATAGAACCATCGTTAAACAGCCATGGGCGCCAAAGGTGCACAAGCACATGCGCCGCGAAAGCCCATCCTGTGAAGAGAATTGCGCTCTTCATAAAGATGCGATGGAACTCACGTGCCTCACCGCTGGTCATACCAGTGAGAGACTCGCTTTCAGGACTAGCCATATTGTAACCTCCTAGTCTTGCGGTCTTGCGACCGGCACCGTGACAAACCCCACGGCTGGCTTGGTTCTAATGAACCGTATCTTCCCGAGGTTAGGCGGGAAAATTCCGAAAATTCAGTACTTGAAGGCGTAGCCCGCAGTTGCGTGTGCGCTGCGCTTGGCCTCTAGCCAGATATTGTTTCCTGATTGCTGATCTGCTCGCCAACGAAAGGCCAGACGTACCAACAAAAGGGCAAAGAGTACGCCGAAGATGGCTCTGTAGAGCCCTGCGTCGACGAACGACACTCCTCTGCAACTCCGGTCGATGTCTATATTCACATTTGACATTGCTTTATCCTTTACTTGCCTTGCACCAGCTCAACTCTTTTGATTTGGTCACGCTGCGTTGCTCGAATTGAAAATTGCTGTCTCGTTGACCCTTTGGGCGGTTACTCGATCTTCGCCAGCGTTGATTGCGTTGCGTTCGGTCTTATCGCGTAGGTTCTTCGCTGCTGAGATTCGAATGAGTATTGGTTCACGGTCGACAGCCTCATCCAGCGCCCGCTGAGCATCCTCGTCCCAGGGCAGGGAACTGGCTGTGCGCGCAGGCACCGCCGTGGCGGCTTTGTCCATGTCGCTTTGTAATGGCAAGATGTGGAACAGCGCATCAAACAGGCTGTTGCATACCTCCTGCACCAGATAGCTGGCGCCCGCATAACCCATGAAGGGTGTTCCAGTATGGCGGCGAATGACCGCCCCGGGGAACGAGGCTGGAATATAGATGGCTCGGGACCCTTGATCAGCCAGATACATGCGTTCGTTATATGAGCCGAACAGGATCATGGGGGGACGCTGGCTGATAAGGTCCTGCACCTCTTGATTGTCGGTTTTCTTACCGGCGCAACGTGACACGCCGAAGGTACATGGCAGACCAAGTTCTTCTTCTAGAAAGTTTTGTAGCCCTCTTGTATAGGTCTCGTTGGCAACGATTGCGAAGCTGGCGGTGCCAAAAAAGTCCTGGGTCACAGAACGCCACAGATCCCACATTGGCTTCAAAGTTGTATGTTTTTCCTGCTCAATGAATGGCTCTGGGTCGAGGTCCAGGATTTCCCCCAGTTTGCGCAGAAACGCTGTGGTGGAATGAATGCCGATTGGTGCCTGCAGATAAGGACGGCCTAGGGACTCACACAGCAATCGACCAAATTCACGATACAGGCACACATTGGCTTCGGCATTTCCCAGTTGAGCGATATCGGCCAAATGGGTGCCGAGAGGGAAAGTTACATTGACTTCCGCCCCAATACCTTCGATGAGGCGCCGAATTTCTGCCAGATCCGACGGCATGTTGAAGGTGCCATAAATCGGACCAATAATGTTGACCCTTGGCTTATCACCTTCTTTGCGTTTTCGGGGTTTCGGTGCTTTGCCTTTGCCCGGCGCAAACTCTGTCCATAGCCACTTCATGGCACGGTCAGCGCTTTGCCACTGATCTTCATCAATCGTACGTGGCAAGAAACGTTGGATATTGGCGCCTTCTGGCGTCACGCCACCGCCAATCATTTCTGCGATGGAACCAGTTACGACAACTGCAGGAAGGTCCGGATCGAGCGCGGTGCGAGAGCGACGCATGGCCTGTTCGGTGCCATGCTGGCCAAGTTCCTCTTCGCCAAGCCCGGTGACCACGATGGGTAGTTCATGCGGGGGTAAGGCATCTGTGTAGTGCAACACAGAAGTAACGGGCAGGTTCTCACAACCCACCGGACCATCAATTATGACCTGCAATCCTTTGACTGCGGTGAAGGTATAGACCGCACCCCAATAACCGCCAGCCCGGTCGTGATCGAGAATTAATGTCATGACCCCACCGCCTCTCCTGAATCAACAGCGTTGGCGCTTGCTGCGGCGCGTGCCGCAAATTTTTTCTTGAATGCAGGGCGATCGCTTGGCGTTTCCTGCCAAACGCCCGCGGCATAGCCCTCTCCGACACCTTCAAAAAAGGTATTCATTTCGTCAAAGCGAGATTTATTGGCAATGGCTCCGTTGATCACCTGCGCCAACGATCCTGCGCCGGCAGGTCCCATCAGAGGACGAGCGGATATGAGATTTGTAAAATAGAGACCCGGTGTGCCGTTTTCTTTGGCCTTCTGGACAACAGGAGTTGTCCCTATAGCAAGGTCTGGATCGAATTCTGCCATGGCAGCCAGATCGTCCTCCAAAGAGGCACGGAATTTGACGTGTACACCTTTTGATTCAAGCCATTGGGCGTCGTCCTCTGACCAATTGGTTTTTGGGCAAGCAGAGCCGACATAACGCAGATCGGCACCACTTTCGATGAGCAACCTGGCAACGATGAGTTCTGATCCCTCATAGCCTGAGAGAGTAATTCGGCCCTTGATAGGTGTAGCGTCAAGCACCTGTTTGATTGAAGCTAGCAGCGGGGCCTTTGTTTGGTCGATTACAGCTGTTGGCACATTGCATGCACCGCCAATTGCGTCCAGCCAGCGATCAGTTCCGGCAACACCAACCGGAGCGGAGCCAATGATTGGCCGGCCTGCTGACTGGAATTCCCGAACTGAGGCGGTATAGAAAGGATGAATGGCGGCAACAGCTGAACAGTCGAGAGCAGCATATAGCTCACGCCATTCGCGGGTAGGAACAACAGTCCCAACTTGCAATCCCATGGGCTCAAGCATCTGGCCGATGCTGATCGGGTCCACCGGGAACATCTCGCCCAACAAAGTTATCTTTGGACGATCTTTATCAGTCTTAGCCGCCAGCGGTTTGACTGGTCCGGCACTGATTTCCTTAAGGGCATAGTTCAGCATGGCTCCGGCAAGAACATCTTTGGCTTCTGCATGGGTAGGAACACCAAATCCTGGAACGTCGATCCCGATAATGCGAACACCATCGATTTCCTTGGGCAACATTTGAAGTGGCACGCCCGAAGCCGTGGGGACACACAGATTGGTCACAACAATGGCGTCGTATTTTTCCGGATCTGCCATTTCGTGAACAGCGTCTCGGATGTCCTCGTAGAGTTTGCCGGTAACAAGGCTCTCAGAATCAAAGGGCACGTATCCAACGGTGCGCCGGGCGCCGTAAAAGTGTGAAGTGAAGGTCAGGCCATACACGCAGCAGGCCGATCCAGACAAAATAGTTGCTGTACGGCGCATACGCAGGCCAACACGCAAGGACCCAAATGCTGGGCACATGCTCTGTGGCTGATCATGGGGACCCTTTGGGTAGTCCTTAGCGTAGCGGTCCAGCAAAGTGGTCTTGCCAGCTTTTTTTGCCGCTTCGTTCAGCTTGTCGGCACCGGCATGACAACCGCTTTCGACGTCAACGGTCTCGTTTGCTCCATTATCCGTGGAGCTGCGAACTTCTTCTTCGAAGTCCTCGGTTATACGTTCAGGTGCTGAGTGAGCGCGATCAGTCATTTGCAGCAATCAAACCTTGTCATAGACGACTTCAAGTGAAGTCAGTTCGAGAATGGACGGATCGCACATGTCTTCTGGCAGAGCGGGCTCAAGAATGTAGTTGGCTCCGGTATCGTCGTCAGAAAACAAGTTCAGCAATTCATCCTGACTCAGCGGAGATGGCTGCCGCGGGGGTGCCGTCATCATATTGCTGGCGAGTTCACAGAATATGGATCCCCAATGCCCATTGGGATCACCAACGATTTCGTATTTTGCCGACTTGCGGCGAATATCGTCATGTTGGGGAATGGAAGCGAGGATTGGGATGTTGACCTGTTTGGCAAAGGCCGCCGCTTCTCCTGTGCCATCGTCCTTATTGACGAGCATACCGGCAACGCCAACATTTCCGCCCAGCTTGCGGAAGTATTCAACCGCCGAACAAACATTATTTGCGACATATAGTGATTGAAGATCGTTTGACGCAACGACGATCACTTTTTGGCACATGTCTCGGGCAATCGGCAGCCCAAAACCACCACAAACCACATCACCTAAAAAATCCAACAGGACGTAGTCAAAATCCCAATCGTGAAAGCCAAGCTTTTCCAGCAATTCAAAGCCGTGGATAATGCCACGACCTCCGCAACCGCGACCAACTTCTGGGCCACCCAGTTCCATTGCAAATACACCGTCACGCTTGAAACAAACGTCGCTGATCGTCACGTCGTCGCCTGCGGCTTTCTTTGCGGCCGACGTTTCGATGATGGTTGGACAAGAACGTCCGCCAAATAAGAGAGAGGTGGTGTCTGACTTCGGGTCGCAACCTATTAGCAGGACTTTCTTGCCTTGGCGCGCCAGGTTGTAGGAAAGGTTCGCGAGGCTAAAGCTCTTGCCAATTCCACCTTTGCCATAAATTGCTATGATCTGCGTCTCTTTGGAGACTTCACCCATATGCACTGGATCGGGCTCAATGCTGGCCTCATCAGAGAGCAATGCAAAAATGTCGACTGCGTCTTCGTTTTTTTCGCGTGTGTTATCGAATTGACCTTCGCTCATGCGGTGCCGCTCCAGTTGAGAACCATTTTTAAACAGTCGGGATCATTAAAGGCCGTTTCGTACGCATCCTGTGCGTCGCCCGTTGCCCGTTGATGTGTAATCAAGCCAGCGAGTGAAAGCCGATCAGAATCAATCAAACTAGAAACGGCGCTCTGGTCTGACTCATTCCATTCCGCAGCAATGCGAACGCGCGCTTCCTTCATGAAGGCAGGTGGAAAGGTAAAATTGAGCTGGGCGCCATAGAACCCGGCCAAGACAATTTCTCCCCGCGGCTTCAATTGTGCGACCAATTTGTCGATGATTGAGTCGTCACCGCTCACATCGACAATATTTTCAAAGGTAAGACCGTCCGAATCAGTGGGATGGCAAATACGGTAGTCAAAATTGCCAGCCCAGCGTTTTGGGTCAGTTTCCCAGACCGTTGGCTCACCGCCCAATGCAACCGTAAGGCGAGCAAGTAGGCGACCTAAAATACCATGACCAACAATCAGGTCCGGCAAGATTGGTTGGTTAATAATTGGGTGGAACAAGGCATGATGGGCAGTTGAGGCAAGTGCCATCAGAGTTGAGTCCTCACCCATTTCGGGATTAACGGCCAACACCTTGTCCGCGTCTGCAATCACGTATTCGGCGGCACCACCGAATAAGCCACGCACATCTTTGTATGCTGAAGAACCTGGAACAAAGACAATCTCGCCAACACGATCGGCGAGGTGCCTGGGCGCTTCCTCAACAATCCCTACGGTTTCGTAACCGGGAACCAGAGGATACCCCATGCCAGGAAAAGTCGGCATGTCGCCCGACCAGAGAAGGCGCTCCGTGCCGGTGCTAATGCCGCTCCACAACACTTTTATCACCAAGTCACAGTCGGAGGGATCTATCAGTTGAACCTGATCAATCACCAACCTGCCTGGCCGTTCAAAAATTACAGCACGTGTGTGCATCTTTTTCTTCCAACTTGGCATCCGAGTTATTACGAACGCTAGCTGGCTCCCTTATCGTCATATTATTTGGACAGTGATATATGTCAAGAAAATTATACGCCACAATAATCATCGTTTGGCCAGAATGGTGCTGACAATCAGTGGCGAGTTGGTTGGAATTTCTTTGGAATGTGAAAATCCTGCCGAACTGAGCATTTCCATGAGCATTTTCGGCGGTCTTGGCCGTCCACTGCCCATGGCGTAGAGGTAGAAGTTGAAGTAAGCGTCGCTGATTCGATGGGCGGATTTGCCTGTGGACATTGGTTCGCAGATCAGCAGTTTGCCGTTTTTGGGCAGGGCATTGTGAACAGCACGCAGGACCTTGATTACTTCTGCATCGTCGTGATCGTGCAGGATACGCACCAACGTGACTAAATCTGCCCCCTCAGGTAATGAGTCTTCGAAGAAGGAACCACCAAATGTTTCTGTTCGATCTGCTAATCCCTGCTGCCGGAATCGATCTTTTGCCCGGACGACGACGGAAGGCAGATCAAACAGCTTGAACTGAAGCTGGGTGTTGGATCTGGCGATTGTTGAGATGAATGTTCCCTGTCCGCCACCGACATCCATCAATGTCGTATATTTCGAGAAGTCGAATGTCTGATTGACCTCTTCTGCCACCATTGTCTGACTGGCGGTCATCAACTCCGAATAGGCTAGGGTTTTTTGTTCATCCGCCTCAGCTGGCGCCTGGTTGAGGGCATAATCCCAATAGCGCGACAGATTGGTCTCGCCACGACCGGACTTAAGCAGGCCGACAGGGTCTAACATGTCTTTGTATAACAGGGGATGATGCTTGATCATCGCCCTTACGCCCGGGTTGATAAGCAAGATAGTGCCGAGGTCACCCAGTCGATAAGTCGTGCCACGCTTTTGTAGAATTCTCAATGCGACCGCACCATCTGCGAGCCGGCGTGTTTCGTCAGGCGGCAGATTGATTTGGTTGGAAAGTTCGCCGAGGTCCAGTCCGTTTCTGACCTTGGCCAGAAGGTCAAGTTCAACGCAGGCAAGCAATATTTGCGAGTAGACAAAGCCCGAAACCAAGTCAAACAACTCACTTTGGCGCTTTTGAACAATTGGTCTTGTAAGTGGGAAACTGCTGGCAAATTTGTGGAAGCGTGGAGATGTTAAACAAACATCACGGAAGTCCCACCATCGATCAAGCAGACTCACACTGGCTCCTTGTATATGCCCTAGGCGGCCATGTTTGAATATTTTGCCGGTACCAAGCGTGTCGCCTGATTGATGATCAATTCACGCAGGTCATCGGAGCCGTCGCAAACTGGTACAACGTCTGCGGCATCATGGACTGTCTGTTTCAAGCGCTTCATCGCGTGCTCTAGTCCAAACTCCAAAATCGCGTTGGGTTTGGAGTTGATGCTGTCTTGAGCTACCGGCTTGCCACACTCGTTTGAGCTACCGGTGGCATCAAGCAAATCGTCTGCCAGCTGGTAGGCTTCGCCTATTTTCTCCCCTAGCGGGCGCCACTCGGACGGATCAACTCCGCCCGCAATGGCGCCCGCGCTCACCGAACCGACAAAAAGGGAGCCAGTTTTCGCACGGTGATATTCAATTACGTCAATTCTCTTTTCAGTTTCCCAAGCCTGACCAGCAGCAATTCCATTAGGCATGCCAACTGCATTGGATACACAAGCAATAAGCGCTGTTAATTTCGCTGGGTCATGGGCTGCGGTCAACGCGATGGTGTTAAAGGCTTCGACGATCAACGCGTCACCAACAAGCACCGCAAGGGGTTGCCCATATAAGCTGTGAACTGAGGGTTTGCCGCGACGTAGATCTGAATTGTCAAAGCAGGGCAGGTCATCATGTACCAGCGAAGCGCAATGCAACATCTCAATGGCTGCTGCTGCACCATCTGTCACAGTGTTGACTTTTTCGCCGCACGCTGAAGCGACGGCGAGTGTCAGACTGGGACGAACCCGTGCACCGCCAGGAAAAACCGCATAGTGAACTGCTTTTGCCAGGGTTGGCGGACAAGGTTTTGCCGTTGAGCGGTCAATTGCCGCTTCCAGGCTCTGCTCAATACGTGCAGCTGACTCCATAGTTTCTTCCCTGTTGTCAAAAAAATTAGACAAGATATATTGGATATAAATATTGACGATATCTGATCGTAAATCAACAGCAACTTTCAACTGTTTCCGCATCAAAGGTACCAATGGCCCTGCAAGTCACCCAAAACCCATCGTGCAAACCGCCCAAAACCTTTGTGGCAGCTGACAGTTCTGGCCCACTTTTTGATGTAATCGTTCCACCGCAAGGTTATGCCTGGTGGTATGCAGATGCAGTCAGCGATGATGGACGGTTCGGCTTTTCTATCATTGCAATGATCGGATCAGTATTCTCGCCATATTATGCTTGGTCCGGACGCCACGAGCCGCATAACCATGTTGCGTTGAACGTTGGGCTATATGGCAAAGGAGTGAAGAGCTGGTCCCTGACCGAAAGGGGGAAAGGTGCGCTGCAGCAATCCACAGATGAATTGATTATTGGACCGAGTCAGGTAATTCGCCGTGGAGACTGTCTGGAAATTGCCATTGAAGAATGGAACGTGCCCATTCCACGTCGTCTACGCGGAACTATCCGGTTGAAAATACCTGCAGTCACAAAATCAGCCTTTAAGCTGGATCATGCCGGTCGCCATTATTGGCAACCAGTGGCACCAATGGCGCTTGCTGAGGTGGAGTTCGACAAGCCAGATATGTCCTGGCAGGGCCATGCCTATCTCGATAGCAACTGGGGTAGTGAGCCACTGGAGGCTGGATTTCAATTCTGGAATTGGTCACGGACCGCTACACGGCAAGGGGCTGGAATTTACTATGATGCTGTTTTGAAAAATGGGGCTCCCTCTCGGTTGGCATTGCACTTTGACAGGTCGGGCCAAGTTCAAACATGCGAAATGCCAGATTCGGTAGAGTTGAACCCTGGTCCTATATGGAGAATGCCACGCACAACGCCGGCTTTTGCCAATGATCCCAAGCCAAAAACGCTGCAGATGCTTGAGGATACTCCATTTTACACCCGCTCTCAGATTGCAAGTCATTTTCACAACGAACCCGTCACGGCGGTTCATGAAAGTCTTGACCTGAGACGTTTTTCCAAAAACTGGGTGCGTTTCTTGCTGCCCTTCCGCATGCCACGCAGGTCACAATGACCCAATTTACATTGCAGATTCTGGAGCTTCTGGGTTGAGACGCCATACGGTGAAATTCAGGAATGCAGCAATGGATACCCAGATTACATATGGGATGACTAGCATACCGGCGAGCGGCACGATCTGGAAGAAAATGATCCCCTGAAGCACAATGGCGATCCACAGCAGTCCGACTTCGATCATGGCTAACCCCATTCGTTTTAGGCCAAAGAAAATGGCTGACCACGCAGAGTTTAGCAGCAGGGCAATCACATAGATTGCCATGGCCCACCATCCAAGCCCCGTTGTCCCCATTGCTTCCCAAACCAACCACCCGACAAAAGCATTCATGAGATAAAGGACTGTCCAGACCGCAGGAAACACCCAATCTGCTGGTTGCCAACTGGGTCTGTTCAGATTTTTGTACCAATCACCTGGAGAGAAGATGCTGCCGCTTGAGGCCGCCATTATATTGAGCAGTACAAAGATGATGAATGCTGTCATTGAAGTGCTCCTTGAAATGACCTGGGTCGACTTCCCATTGTCGCAACAAAAGATGCAATGGCATCACACATTTCCAGTGGTTGCTCCTCGTGCACCAGGTGCCCGCATCCTTTGAAGACTGTTCGAGTGCCATTCCGTAGCAACCGATGGCTGCGATGGGAAAGTTGTGGATCCACTGTTCCATCCTGCCCGCCAATGATCTGCAGCATAGGACATTCAAGTTGCCGGAGCTTGCTCTCCATGTGTTTCAGATCCCAATTGGCCATCATGGCCAGGGTTCCTTCCACGTGCTGGGCAGACCCGAATGCGGATTGATAATGCTTGAGGGCCTGATTGCAGAGCTTTGATCCGGTTGAGTCCATCAACGCAGACAATCGATTCATATTGCTTGCGCTCATAGCGAAGATATGAGGGGCAAATGGGTTGAGCAGTAGAAGCTTGGCAGCTGCCGGGAATATCTGGCCGCTGAATCCTGGAAACGGAAAGAAGGCTCCGTTTATGGCGACCAAAGCTCGTGGCTGGATCATTCGTTCCGCTGTCATTTGCACAGCAATAGCGGCTCCTGCAGAATGCCCGACCACATAATCGGGCATGATCGATTCCGAGGAAAGGAGCTCTGCAATTGCAGCGCAGACGTTTTCAAGGCTGGGGCGTTGTCGTTGTAAAGTACTGGTGAAGCCATGACCGGGCAGGTCGATAGCAACAACGCTGAAGCGTTTGCTCAATTCCGGAATTAGCTCGGCATAGGAATGAGTCGTGGCACCGGTGCCATGCAAGAGTAAAATAATTGGCCCAGTCCCATCTTGTTGAAGATGCCAACGATTATTAGCCAACGAAACGAACCGGCTTAAATGACGGTTTGGCCAATTCGGCCCCTCTTTATACCAGTCCACAGCTATGCCCCTTTTGGCTGGAGAGTCTGACAGATGGGATATCTACGGTTGTCATTGGTGTGCCCTGACGACTTCGGACAATGACCGTGCATTGGCAATTGGCATGGGCACATAATGCGCATCCATGGTGGCCGCCAAGTCTTTCGCCTGGGCGCGTGGTTGGCGACCCACATCAATCAAGATTACTGGAAATCCAGCTGATTCGATTCGACGAGCCACGGATTGTGCATCCGCTGCCGCTTGAGGTCTGTTACCCACTCCATTGGCATCGATATTGGCGCTGCCGTCAGTCAGTAGAATCAGCGATGGGCTGCGTCCCTTCCGTAACTCGTCCTCAGCCAATCGCAGCGCTGTGCTTAATCCATTGGCCAGTGGAGTTCCACCACCGCCAGGCAAGGCGGCAAGCGCCCGTTTGGCGCGAACAAGCGCGCGGGTGGGGGGCAGTAAAACCTCTGCGTCGCGCCCTCGAAAACTGACAAGGGCTACGTGATCCCGGCGAGCATAACTGGCACCAAGTAGCAACTCCACTGCACCTTTGGCTTCTGCCAGTCTGTTCAGGGCGGTCGACCCCGAAGCATCAACAACGAATATCGAGGATGTTTCAGAACGTTGTTTATATTGGCGTACATGGAGATCGGAACGACGAATACGAATGGGCTGGCAATTGCGGAAGCCTGTATTTAAATCGCCATAAAGCTTCTGCCAAGGGGCCGCTGCTCTCAGCGTCGCCAACCCATCAAGGCGGTGTCCGCTGCGTAGGTTGCCACGACGACTGGCCAGAGGCCTGCCGCGTTGCGCGTTTTTACAACTTATTCCCCGTCTTCCTGACTTTGAGTTTTTTGGTTTTGCATTGAGCTTCGCTTTCAGTAACGAGAGCATGCCAGCAGGGATAGCGGTTGTGATACCTTCGATGTCTATGTCTTTGGGCATATCACCAGAGGTTTCGCCGACTTGTTCTTCATTTTGCTGAGGTGGTGACAATTGTTCTGGCGATTGATCCTCCTGTGATTGTTCAGTCTGTTGCTCCTGATCAGTCGGCTCTTGGGAAGCTGGAACTTGAATGGCCCGATTGAGCAAACTCAATCGAGTTGAAATCTGAATATCAAGTTCGGAAACCACATCACGGCCGTCCAACTGACAAACGCGTTTTGCCAATTTGACTGCTTGAAGGGCAGGGCGCAACGATTCCAGGCCAAACCCCGATGTCAGTGCACAAATCTGTTCGATCTGGTCGTTGGTAATTGAAACCCGGCGCGGTTCTAATTGCTGAATCGGTTCCAATCCCGTTGCGCCGCGAATACTCACCACATTGAGATCCACATGAAGCATCAAACGGTCAATCAAAGCAGGATGAACTGTGGCGTCCTCATCTTGTGTCCCGCTACTCTCATCAAATGCGATTACGCCAAACTGAGCGACGTGGAGATTGCTTGCACCATCGCGTTCTACCCGGACCTCTTGGCTATCCATGGTCATGATTACGTGATTTAGCACATCGTTTTGAAGCAGGTTGGCTGAAGGCAGGATGACCACATTTTTATGCGCTTGAGCTAGCAAGCCCTGATGAAAGCACTTGCGTCCCTCCGCTAATGTTGTGGTCAGATCTAGCCCCCCAATCAAACGGTCAGTGGAAATCAGATTGGGTACTGTGAAGAGCTTAGTGGAAGCCGACAAGGCCTGTGTCAGATGCCTAAGCCACAGGTCTCGCACCGGGCCAAACTGCGCTTTTACCAATATACCTGCTGAACTTGGATTTTCCTCAGCCATGCACTGGACGAAAATATCTGCGGCAAGGCAGGCATCGTTCCAAATCAAGTTCTCGGTTGCCATTCGGTTCGACGAATTGTCAGCACCCGATATCGTGGATTGTTCAGTTTCCGTCATGTTCGGAAAGTACTTTCTCCAGTACCCGTTCAACGCGCACATATCCCCGTGCATCATCTAACGGATCCCGACGCATGCGGTGATTCAGAGCCATTGAGGCCATGGACCGAACATTATTGGGTGAAATCTCCGCTGCCCCTGCCAGAGCTGCGTCGGCGCGTGCGGCCTTGATCAGCGTCAGTTCACCACGCAAACCATCGGTGCCCAAAGCGATACATATCTCTGCGATCAGGGTCAGCACGTCGTCGCTAACAGCGATGGTAGGAAGGGTATCTCTTGCTTTGAGAATCTTACTGCGCAGTCGGCTGTTTTGACGCTGCCATTTTTTGACAAAAGCCTGTCGATCGGCCTCAAATGCTTCACGCCTTTTGATGATCTCGATGCGTTGTGCGATGTCCTTGGGGGTTTCAACCTCAACTGACAGACCAAAACGGTCCAGCAATTGTGGTCGCAATTCGCCTTCTTCCGGATTGCCACTCCCAATCAGAACGAAGCGAGCGGGATGCTTGAGGCTCAAGCCCTCGCGCTCTACGACATTCCACCCTGACGCGGCAACGTCCAGCAGAACATCAACCAGATGGTCTTCAAGCAGGTTGACTTCGTCGATATAGAGATAGCCGTGATTGGCCTTTGCGAGCAGGCCAGGCTCAAAGACTTTTTCGCCGTCGATGAGTGCGCGTTCAATATCAAGAGCTCCCAGGACCCGATCCTCAGTGGCTCCCAGCGGCAGGTTGACGACTGGCACATCGATTTTTGCAATCTTGCGCTCGTCGATACTTTTTGCAGTACAAATTTGGCAGTGGCTGGGGCTGTCCAGGGGATCGCAATTATAGGAGCAATTGGTGATAGCACTCATTTTGGGCAACAAAGCTGCCAGCGCGCGTACGGCAGTGGTTTTACCCGTCCCCCTGTCCCCCATTGCCAATACGCCGCCCAGGCTTGGGTCGATGGCCGACAGCATCAAAGCGTGTTTCAACGAATCTTGACCGACAATGGCAGCAAACGGAAAGGAAACGGTTGTAGACGACATGTATTATTTCCTTAGTCGTTGAATGCCAAGC